>NZ_VBUI01000015.1 GCF_005780185.1 Halomonas urmiana
GCCCAGCACGCCGCCGCGGCGATCTTCCACAACCAGGGCGAGGTGTGCATCGCCGGCTCCCGGCTGCTGGTCGAGAATTCGATCCGCGAGGCCTTCGTCGATAAGGTGCTGGCCGCCGCCGAGGCCATGCAGCCCGGCGACCCGCTGGACCCGAACAGCTTCATGGGCGCCATGGTCGATCGCGCCCAGTACGAGCGGGTGCTCGACTACATCCGTCGCGGCGTGGAGGAGGGCGCGACCCTGCGCACCGGGGGTGAGGCGACCGAGGTCGAGGGCAAGGGGCTCTTTATCCCGCCGACGGTGTTCGACGGCGTCACCGAGACCATGGCCATCGGCCGCGAGGAGATCTTCGGCCCGGTGCTCGCGGTGTTCGGCTTCGATAGCGAAGAAGAGGCCGTGCGGCTCGCCAACGCCAGCGACTACGGCCTGGCCGCCGGGCTGTGGAGCCAGGACATCGATCGCATCATGCGCGTCACGCGCCGGCTGCGCTCGGGCCAGGTGTTCGTCAACAACTGGGCGGACATGGACCAGACGGTGCCCTTCGGCGGGGTCAAGCAGTCGGGCAACGGCCGTGACAAGTCCCACCACTCGCTGGAGGAGTACTCCGACCTGAAGAGCGTATGGATGACGCTTTCGATCTGATCCGCTTTCCTCTGCACGACAGCAGCGAGGTCGGCCCCAGGGGTGTCGGCCTCGCTATTATCATTTACGAACATTTCTATATGTAAAGCTTTTGTATAGCTATTTTGCGTCAGGGGGGGTAGCCTGAAGAGACATTCCTGGCAGGAGAAAGGCACATGTTCGGACTCTTCAAGACCGACCCGCAGAAGAAACTGCAGAAGCAGTACGAGCAGAAGCTCGAGCAGGCGATGCTGGCCGCCCGCAATGGCGACATGCGCGCCAACGCCTCGCTGACCGAGGAGGCGGAGACGCTGCGTGAGGAGATCGAGAAGCTGAAGAACGCTTGAGCCGGCGGCTCAGAAGGTCCGCGCTGGGGTGGCGCAGCTGACCAGGCGACAGGGCTCGCTGCCGGGATTACGGAAGCGATGGGGCACGTTGGTGTCGAAGTAGTAGGCCTCGCCGACCGTGAGCAGGCGTGTCTCGGCGCCGATGGTGATCTCGATCTGCCCCTCCAGTACCACACCGGCTTCCTCGCCCTGGTGGGCGATCATCTCGCGGCCGGTGTCGGCGTCGGGCGGGTAGGTCTCGATCATGAAGGCCAGCGCGCGACTGGCGCGGTTGGCGCCCACCAGCTTGTAGATGACATCCCCGGTGCCCACGTCGGCCAGCTCGTCGGTCGAATAGAACACCTGGTTGCGGCTCTCCAGGTCCATGGTGAAGAAGTCCCCGACGCTCATCGGAATGGCGTCGAGGATCTTCTTCAGCGAGCTCACCGAGGGCGAGACCTTGCCCTGCTCGATCAGTGACAGGCTGGAGTGGGTGACCCCGCAGCGCTTGGCCAGCTCGCGCTGGGAAATGCCTCTCAGGGTGCGCAGGGCACGCAGGCGCGCGCCGACATCATCTGCCATGGGTCGTCCTCTGAAATCGAGGGGTGGGCGCGAGGCCCGCCCCGGTGCTCAGCACAGGGCGTCGAGCTTTTCCTTGAGCAGGCCGTTGACCTGCTGGGGGTTGGCGGTGCCCCGCGAGGCCTTCATCACCTGGCCGACGAAGTAGCCGATCATCTTGCCGCGCTTGTCGGGCTCGGCGTCACGGTACTGGGCCACCTGGGCGGGGCTGTCGGCGATCACCTGGTCGATCATCGCCTCGATGGCGCCGGTGTCGGTGACCTGCTTGAGTCCCTTGGCCTCGATCACCTCGTCGGCGCTGCCGCCCTCGCCGTTCCACAGTGCCTGGAAGACCTGCTTGGCGGCCTTGCCGTTGATGGTGTCATCGATGACCCGGGCAACCAATTCGCCGAGTTGAGGCGCCGAGACCGGGCTGTTCTGGATCGGCAGGCCCTCGCGGTTCAGGGCGCCTGCGAGTTCGCCCTGCACCCAGTTGGCGGCCTGCTTGGCATCGCCGCAGACGTCCTTGACCTGCTCGAAGAACTCGGCCATCTCGCGGCTCGCCGAGAGCACGCCGGCGTCATAGGCCGAGAGGCCCAGTGCCTTCTGGAAGCGGGCGCGCTTGTCGGCGGGCAGCTCCGGGAGGTTGTCACGCAGGTGGTCGACGTAGGCCTGGTCGAGCATCACCGGCAGCAGGTCGGGGCAGGGGAAGTAGCGGTAGTCGTTGGCCTGCTCCTTGGTGCGCATGCTGCGGGTCTCGTCGCGCTCGGGATCGAACAGGCGCGTCTCCTGGACCACTTCGCCGCCGTCCTCGAGCAGTTCGACCTGGCGCTCCACCTCGAAGGCGATGGCGCGCTCGACGAAGCGAAAGGAGTTGACGTTCTTGATCTCGGCGCGGGTGCCGAAGGCCTCCTGACCCTTGGGGCGCACCGAGACGTTGACGTCGCAGCGCATCGAGCCCTCGGCCATGTTGCCGTCGCTGATGCCGAGGTAGGTGACGATGGAGTGGATCGCCTTGAGGTAGGCCGCGGCCTCTTTGGCCGAGCGCATGTCCGGCTCGGAGACGATCTCCAGCAGCGGCGTGCCGGCACGGTTCAGGTCGATGCCGGTCATGCCGTGGAAATCCTCGTGGAGCGACTTGCCGGCGTCCTCCTCGAGGTGGGCGTGATGCACCCGAATGGCCTTGATGCTGCCGTCGTCCAGGGTGATCTCCACCTCGCCGGGGCCGACGATGGGGTGATACATCTGGCTGGTCTGGTAGCCCTTGGGCAGATCAGGATAGAAGTAGTTCTTGCGGTCGAACACCGAGACCTCGGGGATCTCGGCGTGGATGCCCAGGCCGAACTGAACGGCCATGGCCACGGCGGCCTCGTTGAGCACCGGCAGCACGCCGGGCATGCCCAGGTCGACGGCGCAGGCCTGGCTGTTGGGTTCGGCGCCGAAGGCGGTCGAGGCGCCGGAGAAGATCTTAGAGCGGGTGGCGAGCTGGACGTGGACCTCCAGCCCGATCACGGTTTCCCATTGCATCACAGGGACTCCTCGGCGAGAGCGGGACGACGCAGGTGCCAGTCGGTGGCCTGCTGGAACTGGTGGGCGACGTTGAGCAGTCGCGCCTCGGCGAAGTGGGTGCCGAGGATCTGCAGGCCCACGGGGCGGCCTTCCGCGGGGCGGCCGCCGACGATGCCGGCCGGCACGCTGATGCCGGGGATGCCCGCCAAGTTGATGGCGATGGTGTAGATGTCCTGCAGGTACATTGAGACCGGATCCTTCTTCGCCCCCAGGTCGAAGGCCGGGGTCGGCGAGGCCGGGCCCATCAGCACGTCGACCTCGTCGAAGGCGTCGAGGAAGTCCTGGCGAATCAGTCGGCGGACCTGCTGGGCCTTCTTATAGTAGGCATCGAAGAAGCCCTCAGAGAGGGTGTGGGTGCCCATCAGGATGCGTCGCTGGACCTCCTCGCCGAAGCCCTCGGCGCGGCTGCGCTTGTAGAGGTCGGTCAGGTCGGCGGGGGCGTCGCAGCGATGGCCGAAGCGCACGCCGTCATAGCGGGCCAGGTTGGAGGAGGCTTCCGCCGGGGCGATGACGTAGTAGGCCGGGATGGCGTAGTGGGTGTGCGGCAGGCTCACCTCGCGCACCGTGGCGCCCAGCGACTCGTAGACGCGGATCGCCTCGCGTACGGCCCGCTCCACGTCGGGGTCGAGGCCCTCGCCGAAGTACTCCTTCGGCAGGCCGATCTTGAGGCCGGAGAGCGGCGCCTCGAGCTCGGCGGTGTAGTCCGGCACGCCGCGCGCCACGCTGGTGGAATCGCGCAGGTCGTGGCCGGCGATGGCGCCGAGCAGGTGGGCGCAGTCGGCGGCCGTGCGTGCCATGGGGCCGGCCTGGTCGAGGCTCGAGGCGTAGGCGATGATGCCGTAGCGCGAGACGCGGCCGTAGGTGGGTTTCAGGCCGGTGATGCCGCAGAAGGCGGCCGGCTGGCGGATCGAGCCGCCGGTATCGGTGCCCATGGCGGCGGGCACCAGGCCCGCGGCTACGGCGGCGGCGCTGCCGCCGGAGGAGCCTCCGGGCACGGCGGCGCCGTCCCAGGGGTTCTTCACCGGGCCATAGAAGCTGTTCTCGTTGGACGAGCCCATGGCGAACTCGTCCATGTTGGTCTTGCCCAGGCTCACGGTACCGGCGGCCTGGAGCTTCTCGACCACGGTGGCGTCGTAGGGGGCCACGAAGTTGTCGAGCATCTTCGAGCCGGCGCTGGTCCTGACGCCGGTGGTGCAGAAGATGTCCTTGAGCGCCAGCGGCAGGCCGGTGAGCGGACCGGCCTCACCCCGGGCGCGGGCGGCGTCGGCGGCGTCGGCGGCGGCCAGCGCCTGCTCCGGCGTCACGGTGATGAAGCTGTTGAGGTCGCCGTCGAGGCGCTCGATGCGCGCGAGCAGGCTCTCGGTGAGCTCGCGGCTGGAGAACTCGCCGGCCGCGAGGCCGGCGGCGAGCTCTGTCAGTGTCTTGTCATGCATGGGCCCTGGGCTCCGTGATGGCTTGCCGGTAACGGATGGGGGGGACGCGGATCATTCGACGACCCGGGGGACCAGGTAGAGCCCCTGTTCCACGGCGGGGGCGCAGCGCTGGAAGGTCTCGCGCCGGTCGGGCTCGGTGACCTCGTCGGCGCGCAGCCGTTGGGTAGTTTCCAGGGGGTGGGCCAGGGGGGCGACGCCCTCGGTGTCCAGGGTCTGGAGCTGGTCGACCATCGCCAGGATGCGGCCGAGGTCGTCCAGATAGTGGGCGGCCTCGTCGTCGTTCAGGCCGAGCCGTGCCAGATGGGCGGCCCTGAGAACGTCTGCGTGTTCAAGCGCCATGATCGGATGTCCTCGAGAGGGGGTGGGTCATGGAAATGACCGCAGAAGGTACCACATCCGCCGCCCGGCTGGCAGGCCCAAGAAAGCCGGGGCACGCGGGGGGTTCCGCTTGCTGCTGGGGGGGCTCGGTGATACCGTTTGCGTCCGCACAGGGTTCCCGGACTGCACTAGGTAACGACTCCATGTTCAAACGCTTGAGGGGGCTGTTTTCCAGCGATCTATCGATCGACTTGGGGACGGCCAATACGCTGATTTATGTCCGCGGCCGCGGCATCGTGCTCGATGAACCGTCGGTGGTGGCGATTCGCCAGTCCGGCAACATGCGCAGCGTGGCGGCGGTGGGTGCCGATGCCAAGCGCATGCTGGGTCGGACCCCCGGCAACATCACCGCCATTCGCCCGATGAAGGACGGCGTCATCGCCGACTTCACCGTCACCGAGCAGATGCTGCAGTACTTCATCCGCAAGGTCCATCAGAGCACTTTCCTGACGCCGAGCCCCCGCGTGCTGGTCTGCGTGCCTTGCATGTCGACCCAGGTCGAGCGGCGCGCCATCAAGGAGTCCGCCGAGGGCGCCGGGGCCCGCGAGGTGTTCCTGATCGAGGAGCCCATGGCCGCGGCCATCGGCGCCGGCCTGCCGGTGGAGGAAGCCCAGGGCTCCATGGTGGTCGACATCGGCGGCGGCACCAGCGAGATCGCCATCATCTCGCTCAACGGCGTGGTCTACTCCGAATCCATCCGCGTCGGCGGCGACCGCTTCGACGAGGCGATCACCGCCTACGTGCGCCGCCACTACGGCAGCCTGATCGGCGAGGCCACTGCCGAGCGCATCAAGGAAGAGATCGGCTGCGCCTACCCCGGCGGCGAGCTGCGCGAGATCGACGTGCGCGGCCGCAACCTGGCCGAGGGCATCCCGCGCAGCTTCACGCTGAATTCCCACGAGATCCTCGATGCCCTCCAGGAGACCCTGAGCTCCATCGTCGCCGCGGTGAAGAGCGCCCTGGAACAGTCGCCCCCCGAGCTCGCCTCCGACATCGCCGAGCGCGGCCTGGTGCTGACCGGTGGCGGTGCGCTGCTGCGCGACCTCGACAAGCTGATCGCCGAGGAGACCGGCCTGCCGGTGATCGTCGCCGAGGACCCGCTGACTTGCGTGGCCCGGGGCGGCGGCAAGGCCCTGGAAATGATCGACCAGCACACCTTCGAGCTGCTCTCCAGCGACTGACGGAGGCGCTGGCCTGATGCAGGGGGTCGCTCATTAAACCGCTGTTCTCGCACGGACCGCTTCCGGGCTATCGCATGGTGCTGTGTGCGATGCTGGCCGCGGCGCTGATGTACGCCGATGCGCGCTTTACTCGCATGGAACCCGTGCGGGCCCAGCTGTCGACCCTGGTGGCGCCGATCCAGTGGGTGGTCAGCCTGCCCAGCGACGTCCTCAACTGGGGGGCGCTGGCGCTCTCCGAACAGCGCGCCCTGGTGGACGAGAATCGTCGCCTGCGCGAGCAGATCCTGACGCTCTCGCACCGGGTGCAGCGCATGGCCAGCCTGACGGCCGAGAACGTGAGGCTTCGCGAGTTGCTGGCGGCCACCCGCGAGCGCGACATTCCCTACATCACCGCCGAGCTGCTGTCGCTGGATCCCGATCCCTTCACCCATCAGATGGTGATCGATCGTGGCCGCCGCGACGGCGCCTACGTGGGTCAGCCGGTGCTGGACGCCTCGGGACTGGTCGGCCAGGTCACCGCGATCTCGGCCTACTCCAGCCGGGTGCTGCTGCTGGCCGATGCCAGCCATGCCCTGCCGGTGCAGATCAACCGCAACGGGCTGCGCTTCGTCGTCCAGGGGGTGGGTAGCTACGAGGCCCTCAACGTCCAGCACGCCCCCGACACGGCCGATATCCGCGAGGGCGACCTGCTGACCACCTCGGGGCTTGGCGGTCGCTTCCCGCCGGGCTACCCGGTGGCGCGGGTCTCGTCGGTGATCCACGATCCGGGCGAGCCCTTCGCTCGGGTCACCGCCGCGCCGGTGGCTCAGCTGCAGCGCTCGCGCCACTTCCTGCTGCTCTTTCCCCCCGCCATGCCCATCGCCCCGCCGGAGGGTGAGCTGGCCGCCCCGGCCCTCGAGGCGGCCCGGGCCGTGAGCGGTGCCTTGGTCAACGAGGAGACGCGCTGATGGCCAGGTCCTCGCCCGCCAACCTGCTGTGGGTCTGGTTCACCCTGCTGCTGGCGCTGTGCCTGCAGGTGATGCCGCTGGCCGACGGCTGGCAGGTCTGGCGCCCCGATTGGCTCGGCCTGATGCTGATCTACTGGTGCATGCGCGACCCGCTGCGGGTCGGTGTCCTGCACGGCTTCGTGCTGGGGCTGCTGGTGGATCTCATCGAGGGCGCGCCGCTGGGACAGAACGCGCTGCTGCTGTCGCTGCTGGCCTTCCTCTGCGCGCTGGTCTACTCACGCTTCCGGGCCTACTCGCTGGTCCAGCAGGCGGTGCTGATCTTCGTGCTGCTGGGCATGGTCCAGCTGGCCGAGCAGTGGCTGCGCACCCTGTTCGGGCCCTTCCAGATGCACCTCTCCTTCTTGGTGCCGGCGCTGATCGGGGCGCTGCTATGGCCTTGGCTCACCACCCTGTTCGAGGCGCTGGGCCGGCGACACGCCCGCGACTGATCCTTCTTCACTCGCCCTCTGTCCCTTGCTCTGGAGCTGCCATGACCCACGACCCCGTGCTCTGCCTGGCCTCGGCCTCCCCGCGCCGTCGCGACCTGCTGGCCTCGATCGGCGTGACGGTGGACGTGCGTCCGGTGGACATCAACGAGACGCCAAGGCCCGAGGAGTCGGCGGACGACTATGTGGTGCGCCTGGCGCGAGAGAAGGCCTTGGCCGGCGCGCGGCTGAGCACACTGCCGACCCTGGGCTCGGATACCGCCGTGGTGCGAGACGGCGAGATCCTCGGCAAGCCGGCGAGCCGCGAGCAGGCCGCGGCCATGCTGCGCTCGCTCTCCGGCCGGTGCCACGAGGTCCTCACCGGGGTGGCGGTCACCGGTCCCGCCGGCGTGCTGAGCGCCTGCGTGACCACCCGGGTCTTCATGCGTGAGCTCGAGGAGCAGGAACTCGCCTCCTACTGGGCCACCGGCGAACCCGCCGACAAGGCCGGCGGCTACGCCATCCAGGGGCTGGCCGCGGTGTTCGTCGAGCACATCGAGGGCAGCCACTCGGCGGTGGTGGGCCTGCCGCTCTTCGAAACCGCGGCGCTGCTGGCGCGCCAGGGCGTGCCGCTGTGGTACACGGCCTAGCCCCGGGACGTTGACCGCGGCGCAGGACGGCGTGGCGCGCTATGTCATAATGGCGCCAGATCTTTCCGGACAAGGATATCCGCATGAGCGGTGAAGTACTCATCAACCTGACACCGATGGAGACCCGCGTCGCCGTCGTCGAGAACGGCGTGCTGCAGGAGGCCTTCATCGAGCGGGCACGGCGACGCGGCATCGTCGGCAATATCTACAAGGGCAAGGTAGTGCGGGTGCTGCCGGGCATGCAGGCGGCCTTCATCGACATCGGCCTCGACCGCGCCGCCTTCATTCATGCCCACGAGGTGATGCCGCCGGGCACGCCGGCCGACGAGCAGGTCTCCATCGCCCAGCTGCTCCACGAGGGACAGGCGTTGGTAGTGCAGGTCACCAAGGATCCCATCGGCTCCAAGGGGGCGCGGCTGACCACCCATCTCTCGGTGCCCTCGCGCTATCTGGTCTACATGCCCGACTCGCCCCATCACGGGGTCTCCCAACGCATCGAGGACGAGACCGAGCGCGAGCGGCTGCGCGGCTTGGTCGAGGCGGCTGCAGGCGAGCAGCAGCTGGAGGTCGCCGGTGGCTTCATCGTGCGCACCGCCGCCGAGGGCGTTACCCTCGGGGAGCTCTCCGCCGACATGCACTTCCTGCTGCGCCTGTGGCGGCGGGTCGGCGAGCGCAAGGTCACGGCGGCGGCGCCCAGCGTGGTCTACGACGACCTGCCGCTGTTCATGCGCACCCTGCGCGACGTGATGCGCGACGATATCGAGAAGGTGCGCATCGACTCGCGGGAGAACTACGTCAAGCTGATCGAGTTCGCCAAGGAGTTCATGCCGACGGCGGTGGAGCGCATCGAGCACTATGCCGGCGAGCGACCGATCTTCGATCTATTCAGCGTCGAGGACGAGATCCAGAAGGCGCTCGGCCGCAAGGTGCAGCTCAAGTCGGGCGGGTATCTGGTCATCGATCCCACCGAGGCGATGACCACCATCGACGTCAACACCGGCGGCTACGTGGGGCATCGCAACCTCGAGGAGACGATCTTCAAGACCAATCTCGAGGCCGCCACCGCGATCGCCCGCCAGCTCAGGCTCCGCAACCTTGGCGGCATCATCATCATCGACTTCATCGACATGGACGAGCCCGAGCACCAGCGCCAGGTGCTGCGCATGCTCGAGAAGTCGCTTGAGCGCGACCACGCCAAGACCAAGTGCACTGGCGTCACCGAGCTGGGGCTCGTCCAGCTGACCCGCAAGCGTACCCGGGAGAGCCTGGAGCAGACGCTCTGCGAGGCCTGCCCGACCTGTGCCGGGCGGGGCACCCTGAAGACACCGGAGTCGGTCTGCTACGAGATCTTCCGCGAAATACTGCGCGAGGAACGGGCCTACAGCGCCGAGACCTATGCGGTGTTGGCCTCCCAGTCGGTGGTCGACCGCCTGCTCGACGAGGAGTCCGCCGCCGTGGCCGACCTCGAGGAGTTCATCGGCAAGACCATCCGCTTCCAGGTCGAGATTCACTACTCCCAGGAGCAGTACGACATCGTGCTGATGTGAGCCCATGACCGCGGCGCGCCTGATCATTCGCTGGCTGTTGACCCTGGTGGCGGTGCCGCTGGGGCTGCTGGCGGTGCTGGTCGTGGTGCTGCGGCTACTGCCGGTCCTGCTGGACGATCAGACCGCCTCCCTGGAGCGGCTGCTCTCGATGCGCTTCAATGCCGAGGTGGCGCTCGACGACGTGACGGCAGGCCTCGCCCGGCTGGATCCGTATCTCGAGGTCGAGGGCCTCAACATCCGCTCCCGCGAGGGGCTCGGCCGCGTCCCGCTGCTCCAGGTGGAGCGGGCCAAGCTGCGCCTGGACAGCGGCGGCAGCCTCGCCTCCGGCCTGCCGCGGGTGGCAGCGGCCCGGGTCCAGGGCGTGACCGTGCACCTCTACCAGGATCCGGCCGGGCGCTGGCAGTGGCCAAAGCCCGCACAGCTGCCCCCCGAACTGATCCCCGAGAGCACCTTCGATCTCGACCGGCTCGACTTCTGGGTCGGCATGCTGCTGCGCCAGAGCGCCTGGGTCGAGGACGTCAACCTGGTGCTGCACGGTCGCAAGCAGCGCGCCGTGCTGAAGGCGCCCCGCCTGGTGATGACCGGCGATGAGCATCGCACCCACCTCGAGGGGGAGGTGTTCGTCGAGGGGCAGGAGGCACAGGCCATCCGCGTGGTGATGGAGCTTCAGCCCGGGCCGTCGGGGCTCGGGGATTTCAGCGCCGCACTGCAGGCCGACATGCGCCTCCAGAGCCTGCTGGGACTCTCCGAGGTGCTGGGCTACGGGCGCGCCCTGCGCCTGGAGACCGCCAGTGGCGAGGCGCGGCTCTGGGGGCGCTGGCATCGGGGTGCCCTGGCCGACCTGCGCCTCGACCTGGAGGCGCCTCTGCTGGCCCTGCGCCAGCCGACATCGAGCGTCGAGGAGGTGCCCCAGGCCATCGTGCTCAAGCAGGCGGCGGCGAGCGCCCAGTGGCTGCGCGAGGAAGCGGGTTGGCAGGCGTGGATCGAGATCGATGCGCAGAGCGCCGACTGGGCCCGCCCCGAGGGGCAGCGTGAAGACGCCGGGCCGGCGGTGCCGCGTTACTGGCAGATGCGTAGCCGCGACGACGGCTGGTGGCTCACCACCAGCGAGTTTGACCTGGGGGCCCTGGTCGCCTGGCGCGACCGGCTGCCGCTGCCGGAGGCCTTGGCACGGGTGATCGATAGCCTGGACCCCCGGGGGCGGGTCACTGCGCTGGGGCTGGGTCGCGAGGACGGCCACTGGCGGGCCCGGGCGGCGGCCACCGAGGTGGCCGTATCGCCTTGGGAGCAGGCGCCCGGCGGCGGGCCGCTGGACGTTTGGGTGGAGTCCGAGGACCTGTCGGGGCACGTCGAGTTCGTCGGCCGCGACGCTCGGCTGCACTTCCCGGCAGTGTTTGGCGCGCCGATGGCGCTCACCCGCGCCCGCGGCATGATCGACTGGGCCTACGACGGCCCGCGCAGCTTCGTCAGCGGCCGGGACCTCGAGGTGGAGTGGAACGGGGCGCGGATCGAGGGTGGCTTCGGGCTCTCGATCGGCGGCGAGCGGCGCGGCGGCTTCGGGCTGCAGCTCGACTTCGCGGACGTGGATGCCGTCGACACCCCGCTGCTCGACTGGCTGCCCGTGGGCGTGCTGCCCCCTGTGCTGACCGAGTGGCTGGCCGACGGCGTCGCCGGCCGGGTGCCCAAGGGCGCGCTGCGTCTGCACGTGCCGCTCGCACGCGAGGGGGCGTCCATCGACCCCGCGCTTCAACTCGATCTCGACGTCGTCGAAGGGCGCCTGCCCATCGCGCCTGGCTGGCCGCTCCTCGAGGGGATCAGTGGCCACCTGGCGATGGTCGACGAGACGCTAACGGCTCGTGTCGACGCGGCCGAGAGCCTCGGGATCGAGGCCTCGGCGGGGCAGGTGTCCCTCGAGGAGCAGCGGCTGGCGGTCACCGGCGAGCTCGGGGCTTCCGCGAGCGCCCTGCGCCGCTATCTGCTGGCGCTGCCCGTCGAGGGCATGGAGGCGCTGGAGGCGTGGCGGGCCGAGGGCCGGGCGAGCGGTACCCTCGACCTGGCCCTGCGTCTCGACGACCCCGCGTCCCTGACGCTGGATATCGAGACCGAGGCGGTGTTCCCGCGTCTCGTCCACGCGCCCCTCGAACTCGCCTTCGAGCGTATCGAGGGCTCGCTCGCCTGGCGCCAGCGCGGCGAGGAGGGCGGTCTGGAGGGGCGAGTGAGTGGCCGGGCGCTGGGCGGGCCCGTGGTCGCCGAGATCGATACGCTGGCCGGTGGGCTCGATCTCTCCGGCACGGCCGAGGCCACGTCCCTGACCGAGTGGAGCGACGTGCCGGCCCTCGACACCCTGATCGACGGTCGGCTGCCCTGGCAGGGGCGGCTGTCGATCGGCGACGCGGGCGCTTCGTTGCGCCTCGACAGCCGGCTGGAGGGCTTGGCCATCGACCTGCCGGCGCCCCTCGGCAAGTCCCGCGAGGCCCTCCGCCCCCTGCGGTTGACCGTCGACCTGACCGAGGGGCGGCTCGAGGGCCGCCTGGGCGACCGCCTGGGGCTGCGCTGGCGGGCCCCCGCCGGCGCCGGCCAAGGCCGGGGGCAGCTGT
This sequence comes from Halomonas urmiana, assembly GCF_005780185.1. Classification (GTDB taxonomy): domain Bacteria; phylum Pseudomonadota; class Gammaproteobacteria; order Pseudomonadales; family Halomonadaceae; genus Halomonas; species Halomonas urmiana. The sequence continues at coordinate 12,272 of NZ_VBUI01000015.1, forward strand.
GGCTGGGGCACCTGACGCCGCCTGACTGGGCCGGCCGGCCGGGCTGGGCGGTGGCGGCCTACCTGCCGCGCCTGGCGGCGGCGCCCTGGGGGCGCGCCCTGTCGCCGCTGCTGGCGGGTGTCGAGCCCTCCTCGGCTGGCTCCCCCTCGACCGCGCTCTCCGCGCTCACCCTCGAGACCGACTGCCTGCGGGTCGACGAGCGCTGTCTGGGCTCGCTGGCCGTGGAGGGCAGCGCCGGCGACGGCGGCTGGCGGCTCGCCGTGAATGGCAGCCTCGCCGGCGGGCGCATCACCTATCGGCCCGCCCTGGCGGAGCCGCTGGACATCGCGCTGGATCGGCTCTCGCTGGATGCTCTGGTGCCCCCGGCGACCGACGGCGGCCAGCTGCTCGATGAAGTGGCGCTGTCCGTCGAGGCGGCCCCGTTGCCGGCGGGACTGGCGGCGCTGCCGGACGGGCGACTGAGCGTCGCCGACATCGCCTGGCGCGGCGCGCGGCTCGGCCCCTTCGACGGGCGCTGGCACTCGACGAGCGATCGCCTGGTGATCGATCCCCTGTCGCTTGCACTCGCGGAGATCGACGCCCGCGGCCAACTGATCTGGGAGGCGAGCGGCAGCGGCGATAGCCTGACCCGCGCCCGGCTCGACCTGGAGGGCGGCGACCTGGGCAGCGCCCTGGCGGTGCTCGACCAGCCGGTCGCCGTGCGCAGCGCCGAGACCCGGGTGGGGAGCCAGCTCGCCTGGCCGGGGGCGCCCTGGCAATTCGCCCTGCCGCGCTCCCGGGGCAGCCTCGAGGTGATGATGCGCGACGGACGCTTCGTCAATCTCGAATCGCCCTCGGCGCGGGTCGTCGGGCTGCTCAACGTCGACAACCTGCTGCGGCGTCTGCGCCTGGATTTCTCCGATGTCACCGGCCGCGGCACCGCCTTCGATCGTGTCAGCGGTGCCGCCACCCTGTATGGTGGGGTACTCGAAACCCGTGGTCCGGTGGAGATCGAGGGGCCGGCGACCCACTTCACCCTGAACGGCAGCGTCGACCTGGTGCGCCGGGAACTCGATCAGCGTCTGTCGGTCACTGTGCCTGTCAGCAACAATCTGCCGCTGGCGGCGGTGCTGGCCGGTGCTCCGATGGTCGGCGGCGCCCTGTTCATCGCCGACAAGCTGTTCGGGGATGCCATCGACCGCGTGACCCGAATCCACTATCGCGTGCAGGGCCCCTGGACCTCGCCGCGGATCGCTCTGGAAAGTGCCGAATGACATCACAGACTCACGACATGCTCGACGACGCTTCTGACCTGCTGCTGACGCCGGGCGACCTCGATCTAGCGGCCCTGGATGCCGGACTCGGTCATGCCATGGGCCGGGGCATCGACTATGCCGATCTCTACTTCCAGCGTACCTGGCACGAGGGCTGGGTGCTGGAGGATGGCGAGGTCAAGGAGGCCAGCTACAACATCGACGGCGGCGTCGGCGTGCGGGCCCTGGCCGGCGAGAAGACCGGGTTCGCCTACTCCAACCAGATCACCGCCGACGCCCTGGCCGAGACCGGCCGCACCGCCGCCGGGATCGTGCGCTCTGGCGAGCGCCAGCGGGTGGCGCCGGGCGTGGCCATCGCCCCCGCGGCCCGCTATGCCGGGATCGATCCGCTCTCCGGGCTCAGTGCCGAGGACAAGATCGCCATGCTCAAGCTGGCCGATCGCGTGGCGCGGGCGGCGGATCCCTCGGTGGCCCAGGTCAGCGCCTCGCTCACCGGCGTCCATGAGGTGGTGCTGGTGCGGGCCAGCGACGGCACCCTGGCGGCGGATATCCGCCCGCTGGTGCGCTTCAACGTCAGCGTGATCGCGGTCAAGAACGGCCGCCGCGAGCGCGGCAGCGCCGGCGGCGGCGGCCGCTTCGCCATGGCCCGGCTGCGCGACGACAATGTCGCCGAGCGCTATGCCAGGGAGGCCGTGCGCCAGGCACTGGTCAACCTGGAGGCCGTCGACGCCCCGGCCGGGCAGATGCCGGTGGTGCTGGGGCCGGGCTGGCCGGGCATCCTGCTCCACGAGGCGGTGGGGCACGGCCTGGAGGGCGACTTCAACCGCAAGGGCAGCTCGGCCTTCGCCGGGCGCATCGGCGAGCGGGTCGCCTCGAAGGGGGTCACGGTGGTCGACGATGCCACCCTGGCCGACCGCCGCGGCTCGATGTCGGTCGACGACGAGGGCACGCCGGGCCAGTGCACCCCGCTGATCGAGGACGGCATCCTGACCGGCTACATGCAGGACAAGCTCAACGCCCGGCTGATGGGCATGGCACCCACCGGCAATGCCCGCCGCGAGTCCTTCGCCCACCTGCCGATGCCGCGCATGACCAACACCTACATGCGGGCGGGCAGTGACGACCCCGCGGACATCCTGAAGAGCGTGCGCCGCGGGATCTACGCGGTGAGCTTCGGCGGCGGCCAGGTGGACATCACCTCGGGCAAGTTCGTCTTCTCGGCGAGCGAAGCCTACCTGATCGAGGACGGCAAGATCACCGCGCCGGTCAAGGGCGCGACCCTGATCGGCAACGGCCCCGAGGCCATGGGCCGCGTCTCGATGATCGGCCACGACATGGAACTCGACACCGGCATTGGCGTCTGCGGCAAGGAGGGGCAGGGTGTGCCGGTGGGCGTCGGCCAGCCGACGCTCAAGCTCGATGAGCTGACCGTGGGCGGCACCCAATCATGAAGCTCGAAGCTGGAAGAGCGCCGCTTCGCGGCTGGAAGCTGGAAGAGGTGGTGTGGTGACTTCCAGCTTCAGGCTTCAAGCTTCCAGCTTTAAAGGTCGGCGGTGTCGCGGATCAGCTTGAACAGCCGGCGCGCGCTGGTCGGTGGCTTGCCCTGATCGCGCTCGCGGCGGGCGTTGCGGATCAGCTGGCGCAGGGCCTGGCGCTCGACGTCGGGAAATTCGACCAAGAAGGCCTCGACGGTGTCGTCGCCTTCGTCGATCAGCCGGTCGCGCCACTTCTCGAGGCGATGGAAGGCATGATCGCGGCGTAGCTTCTCGTTCTCGATCTCGTCGAACACCGCCTGGATGCCCTCGAGGTCTTCGCCGCGCATCAGCTTGCCGACGTACTGCATGTGGCGTCGGCGAGCCTCGCGAGCCTTGATGCGCCCGGTCTCCTCGACGGCGGCCAGCAGGTCGTCGGAGAGGGGGAAGCGCGCACGCTGGGCATCGCTCATGGCGATGATCTGCTCGCCGAGCTGCTGCAGCGACTGCATCTCGCGCTTGAGCTGGGACTTGCTGGGCCGCTCGTCGGCCGGGGAGAGGTCATCTTGGGTCATGCCGGTTCCACTTCGTCGGGGGTCGAATCGCGCCAGTATATCAGCCCGCGGCACAGGGCTGGACAATGCACCATCTTGAGGGCCGGCGACAGGCCGGCCGAGTTAAGGAGAGACGTTCATGACACAGGCTTTCGATGCCGCCGCCCAGCAGGACCTGCTGGAGAGTCGCACCCGGGTGGCCCTGGACCTGGCTCGCCAGCTCGGGGCCGAGGCCTGCGAGGTGGGGGCCAGCGTCGATCAGGGCGTCGGCGTCAGCGTTCGCGAGGGCGAGGTGGAAACGGTCGAGCTGTCCCGGGACCAGGGGATCGCCGTTACCGTCTACGTGGGGCAGCGCAAGGGCAGTGCCTCCTCCAGCGATGCCGGCGAGGCCTCGGTGCGCGCCGCGGTCGAGAAGGCGCTGGCCATCGCCCGCCATACCGGCGAGGATCCGGCCTCGGGCCTGGCCGAGGCGGCGCTGATGGCGACCGACTTGCCCGACCTCGAGGTCCACCACCCCTGGCCGCTTTCCATCGACGAGGCCACCGAGCTCGCCCTGCGCTGCGAGGCGGCCGGGCGCGGCGTGACGGGGATCAAGAGCTCCGACGGGGCGAGCCTTTCCAGCGGCGAGGGAGTGCGTGTCTACGCTAACAGCCACGGCTTCCTGGGCAGCCAGCGTGGCAGCCGTCACTCGCTCTCCTGCATGCTGATCGCCGAGGACGAGAACGGCATGCAGCGCGATTACGACTATACCAGCGCCCGCGATCCCCGCGACCTGCTCGCCGCCGAGGCGGTGGGCGAGAGCGCCGCGCGGCGGACCCTGAGCCGCCTCGGCGCTCAGCGCCCGGCCACCGGGCGCATGCCCGTGCTCTTCGACCCGACCCTGGCCAGCGGCCTGGTCGGCCACCTGATGAGCGCCATCGCCGGCGGGGCGCTGTTCCGCGAGGCCTCGTTCCTCTGCGATCGCCTGGGCGATCCGCTCTTCCCCGAGTGGTTCAGCCTCGGCGAGCGTCCCATGGAGGTCGGCGCCATGGCGAGCTCGCCCTTCGACAACGATGGCGTGCAGACCCGCGACAACGTCTTCATCCAGGATGGCCGCCTGGCCAGCTACATGCTCTCGGCCTACAGCGCGCGGCGACTGGGGCTTGCGACCACCGGCAATGCCGGCGGCGCCCGCAACCTGCGCATCACCGCGCCGCTCGAGCGCCGCGAGGCGCTGCTCGAGCGCATGGGGCGCGGCGTGCTAGTCACCGAGCTGATGGGGCAGGGCGTCAATGGCGTGACCGGTGACTACTCCCGCGGGGCGGCCGGCTTCTGGGTCGAGGACGGCAAGATCCAGCATCCGGTAGAGGAATTCACCATCGCCGGCAATCTCGAGACGATGTTCCAGGGACTCGTCGGCGTGGGGAGCGATACCGACACCCGCGGCAGCATCCATACCGGCAGCTGGCTGATCGACGAGATGATGGTGGCCGGCGGCTGAGCCGGGCTTCGCCCGCCACGAGCATGAAGATCGCCCGCTTCGCGGGCGTAAGCCTGAAGCTGGAAGAAAGGACTTGACCCCCAAGGTAGCAAGAACAAGCTGCCTTCCAGCTTCCAGCTTCCAGCTTCCAGCTTCCAGCTTCCAGCTTCCAGCTTCCAGCTTCCAGCTTCCAGCTTCCAGCTTTCAGCTTTCAGCCGTCTTCCTCGAAGCGGGCCTCGAAGAGCGCGGAGATGGCCTCGAGGACCGCCTCGGCCTCCTCGCCCTGGGTGTGCACCTCCAGCTCGGTGCCGCAGGGCGCGGCGAGGACCAGCAGCGACATGATGTTGGCGGCATCGGCCTGCTGGCTGCCCCGCTGCACGGTGACCCGCGCATCGAAGGGCTGGCAGCACTGCACGAGCTTGGTGGCGGCGCGGGCATGCAGGCCGCGTCGGTTGGTCAGGGTCAGCTTGCGGCTCGGCACGCCTCAGGCTCCTTCCTGCGGCGCGTCGGTATCCATCGATGCCTGCGCGTCCGGGAGGTTGACCTGCACGCCCAGCTCGCGATGGCGTAGCCTGATGCCGGCGTGTCGCTCGGCCAGGTGGGCGGCCAGTCGCTCGGCCAGGTAGACCGAGCGATGCTGGCCCCCCGTGCAGCCGACGGCCACGGTCAGGTAGCTGCGTTGGCTGGTGCGATAGCGCGGTAGCCAGCGCTCCACCCAGGCGAGGATGTCGTCGTGCATCTCGGCGACGACCGGGTAGCCGTCGAGGAACGCGATGATACTGGCGTCACGCCCCGTGGCATCGCGCAGGGCCGGGTCCCAGTAAGGGTTGGGCAGGCAGCGAGCGTCGAAGACGATATCGGCATCCAGCGGCACGCCACGCTTGAAGCCGAAGGACTCCACGGTCAGGGTCATCTGCTCGGCCCGATGTCCCGCCACTTGATCGGTGATGCGCCCGCGCAGCTCGTGCACCGAGAGCCGGGTGGTGTCGATCACCAGGTCGGCGAGGTCGCGAATCTCCGAGAGCGCCTGCTCCTCGGTATCGATGGCCTCGGCCAGGGTCATGTCGCTATCGCGAGTGAGCGGATGGCGGCGGCGAGTGTGGGAGTAGCGTTCCAGCAGGATCCGCGCATCGGTGGTCAGGTAGACCACCTGGCAGGCGAGATCGCGGGTGCGCAAGTCGTTGAGGAGCTCCGGGAAGCGCGCCAGGGCGTCGGGCAGGTTGCGTGCATCGATGCTGACGGCGATGGAGGAGCGCGCGCTGCGTCCCTGCTGGAGCTCGTCCACCAGCGGCCCGAGCAGCATGGCCGGCAGGTTGTCGATGGCGTAATAGCTCAGGTCTTCCAGCGCCTGCAGCGCGATCGATTTGCCGGAACCCGACCGGCCACTGATGATCACGAGCTGCATGCGGGTCTCCTGGTCGAGAAAGGGGGGCGGGCGGCGCCCCGGGAGGGGTCAGCCGCCCTGGCGGTCGCTCGGGGCCTGTTGTCGTATCGCCTCCATGAGATGCTCATGAAGCTCGCGCTGGCTGCGGCTGTGGCGCAAACGCCCGCGGGTGTCGGCGTCATTCATGACGCCGGCGACCTGCCCCAGCAGGGCGAGGTGCGCCTCGTCGGCTTCCTCGGGGACCAGCAGCACGAAGACCAGGTCTACCGGTTCCCCGTCGATGGCATCGAAATCCACCGGCTCGGCCAACTTGAGAAAGCCGGCGATGGGCGCCTTGCAGTGCGGGTTTCGGGCATGCGGAATGGCGACCCCGTGACCGATGCCGGTGCTGCCCAGCCGCTCGCGGCCGATCAGCCGGCTGAACACCTCCTGGCTGTCGAGGCTGGGCGTGTTCTGAGCGATGAAGGTGCTGAAGAACTCCAGCACCCGCTTCTTGCTTCCCCCGGGCACATCGAAGAGGGTGCGCTCGGGGGGCAGGATGGCGTCCAGTGTCATGACGGAGTCAGCGCGCGCCGGCGCCCTGGGCGCGGGCCTGGGCCTTTTCCTTGTGCTTGACCAGCTGTCGGTCGAGCTTGTCGGCCAGGTCATCGATGGCGGCGTACATGTCGTTCTCCATGGCTTCGGCATGGAGGTCGGCACCGGCAGCATGCAGGGTGCAAGCGGCCTGCTGGCGCTCCTTCTCCACGGAGAGGGTGACCTGCACGTTGGTGATGTTGTCGTAATGACGCTCGATGCGGGTCAGTTTTTCCTGCACATAGTCACGCAGTGCGTCGGTCAGTTCCACATGATGGCCGGTGATGTTGACTTGCATGACACGCTCCTTGCTCTGTCGGGTTATGGGTCGATTGTAACCCTTTTTAGCGTCCTGCATACCCCCTCGATCGGGGGCCGCAAGACGCTCGTCGAACGGCGTCAATTCAACCGCTTGCGCGTGCATCGACGGCTAGCATTCGGGCGCGTCGAAACGCCATTCGTGGCGTTCAACGCAGGTGCTTGCGCTCGCTGGAGGAGGGGATGCCCATCCCCTCGCGATATTTCGCGACCGTGCGTCGCGCCACACTGATACCGGCCTCGTCGAGCAGGGCGACCAGCCTGCTGTCCGAGAGGGGCTTGCGGGGCGGCTCGTCCTGGATCAGCTTGCGGATGCGCGCGCGAATGGCGGTGCTGGAGTGGGCGTCGCCCTCGCCACTGCCGCCCACCTGGCTCGAGAAGAAGTACTTGAGCTCGAACATGCCGCGCGGGGTGTGGATGAACTTCTGGGTGGTGACCCGCGAGATGGTTGATTCGTGCATCTCCACGACCTGGGCGATATCGGCCAGGATCAGCGGCTTCATGGCCTCCTCGCCGCGCTCCAGGAAGTCGAGCTGGCGCACCATGATCTCGCGACCCACCCGCAGCAGGGTGTCGTTGCGGCTGGAGAGACTCTTCATCAGCCAGCGCGCCTCCTGCAGGTGATCCTTGAGGAACTGGTTGTCCGCGCTCTTGTCGGCGCGACGGATCAAGGCGGCATAGTCCGGCTGGATGCGCAGGCGCGGCATGGCCTCGGGGTTGAGTTCCACCTGCCAGCCCTCGCGGGTATGGCGGGCCACGAGGTCGGGAATCACGTAGTCGCTGTCGCCCTCGCCGAAGGCGCTGCCGGGGCGCGGGTCCAGCGAGCGCACCAGGCCGATCGCCGTGTCGAGGGCCTCGTCGTCGAGGCCGAGGCGGCGCTTGAGCAGGCGGCGATCGTCGCCGGCCAGCGCCTCGAGGAACTGGCGCACCAGGCGGCGGGCCTGGGGCAGTAACGGGGTGTCGTCGGGCAGCGTGGCGAGCTGCAGCATCAGGCACTCGCGCAGGTCGCGGGCGAAGACACCGGTGGGCTCGAACTGTTGGAGGCGCAGCAGCACCTGCTCGACTTCCCGGCTCCTGAGCCCCGCCAGGCCCTGGGCCTTGAGCCCGTCGCGGATCTCTTCCAGGGGCGGGGTGAGATAGCCGTCGCCATTGATGCCATCGATCAGGCTCTCGGCGATGCGCATCTGGCGCTCGTCCAGGTCGGTCATCGCCAGCTGCCAGGCCAGGTGACCCTGGAGGCTCTGGCCGGCGGCCTGGCGTTCGAAGTCGGGCGCCTCGCCGCCGGCGGGTGAGCTGCCCAGATCCTGATAGGTGTCGGACCAGTCGCTGTCGGTGGTGAGTTCGGTGGGGATCTCGCTGGCCCAATCATCGTCGGGCGTCTCACTCACCGCCTGTTCGCCGAACTCTTCCTCGACGTCCAGCAGGGGGTTGGATTCCAGCGCCTGCTGGATCTCCTGGCGCAGGTCCAGGGTCGAGAGCTGCAGCAGGGCGATGGCCTGCTGCAGTTGGGGGGTCATGGTCAGCTGGGTGCCGACGCGAAGCTGCAGGGAAGCCTTCATGGCCATGTGAGGAGTTCCCTCGACGTGCCGAAAATTTCCACCCTAGCCGCTGGGCGCGGGGGGTGCAACCAAAGAATTAGCAACAATCGTGCCAGGCGCAAGCAGCATGCCGTCGGCGAATAACGATATTTATATCAGCGTATTACGATAGAGAAGGCGATCAGAGGCGGAAGTCCTGGCCCAGGTAGACGTCGCGGACGCGCTGGTTGGCCAGTATCGCCTCGGCATCCCCCTCGGCGATGATCCGACCGTCGCCGACGATGTAGGCGGTGTCGCAGATGTCCAGGGTCTCGCGGACGTTGTGGTCGGTAATCAGTACGCCGATGTCGCGCGCCTTGAGCTGGCGGATGATGCCCTTGATCTCGCCCACCGAGATCGGATCGACCCCGGCGAAGGGCTCGTCGAGCAGGATGAAGGCGGGCTCGGTGGCCAGCGCCCGGGCGATCTCGACCCGCCGCCGCTCGCCCCCGGAGAGGCTCATGCCGAGGTTGTCGCGAATGTGGCTCACGTGGAAGTCCTCGAGCAGCTCCTCGAGACGCCGCACGCGGCCCTGGCGGTCGAGGTCGCGGCGCGTCTCGAGGATCGCCATGATGTTGTCGGCGACCGACAGCTTGCGAAAGATCGAGGCCTCCTGAGGCAGGTAGCCGATACCGGCCCGGGCGCGCTCGTGCATGGCCGCCGTCGACAGGTCAAGCTCGTCGATATGCACCGCGCCGGCATCGGCGCGCACCAGGCCGACGATCATGTAGAAGGAGGTGGTCTTGCCGGCCCCGTTGGGTCCGAGTAGGCCGACGATCCGGCCCTGCTCGATGGAGAGGCTGATGTCCTGCACCACCCGGCGCCGCTTGTAGCTCTTGGCCAGGTGTTCGGCCCTCAGAGTCTTCATCACGGGCCGTCCTGCTGTTCGGGCTCGAGGGTCATCCGCACGCGCTGGCTTTCCTCGACACCCTGCGCATTGGAACGCGCCTGGACGACGCGACGATCGAGGAAGTATTCGAGGTAGCCGCCGTCGAAGGTGTCGCCGCCCTGGTGGAGCTCGGCGCGGTCGATCAGCTCGATGCGCCGTTCGGCGACATGATAGACCACGGTGCGTCCCCAGCCGCGCACCAAGGGCTCGTCCTGGGCGGGCTTTTGCTCGATGTAAGCACGCTCGCCGGTGGCGGTGGCGAGGGTGAGCTGGCCCTGGTCGTTGCGGCGGATCTCCACCCGCGTGCCGGTCAGCTGCATGCTGCCCTGGCGGATCTCCACGTCGCCGGTGTAGACGGCGGTACCGGCGCGATCGTCGAGGTCGAGGCGGTCGGCCTCCACCTGGATCGGGGCGCTGGCATCTCCCTCCAGGGCCAGGGCCGGGGCGCTGCCGAGCAGCAGGCCGATGACGCCGAGGGTCAGCAGGGGGGCGAAGGGAGCTCGCATCATGACTCGGGGGCCTCGCGGGTGTCGGGCGGGTGGTGGCCGCGCACATTGTCGGTTAGTCGAGCGCGGTTGTCATCGATCCAGGCATCGAAGCGCTCGCCGCGCATCCGCTGGGGCGGCTGGCGCAGCAGCGCCGGTGTCTCGCTCCAGGCATGGCCGCTGACGGCGTCGAAGTGCAGTATCTCGGTGTCCAGCTGCCAGCGCTCGGCCGGGGCCAGCAGGCGCGCATCACCAGTCAGGGTCAGCGGGTTGCCGCCCGCGCCCAGGGTGCCGTGATCGCCGCTGGCCAGCCAGACCCGGCCCGACGTGTCGTAGAGCCGTCCCTTTGGTTGCTCGAGGCGGGTGACGTCGTCATGGGGGGTGTGGGACAGGCGCGGCGTGTCGAGGCGCTGATGAGGCTGGCCCGCCGCGTCGAAGCGCGTCAGGCGGGCGTCCTCCAGGTAGTAGTCGGGCTCGCCCGATGCGTCGCCCGGCACCGGGCCGGGCAGCGGCGCCTCCTGCAGGTCGAGCAGGGCCAATCCGCCGCCCAGAGCGAGCAGCAGCAGCAGCAATCCGGTGCGAAAGCCGGGTCGCGGCAGGCCCATGGATCAGGTCGTGCCGTGCAGGTAGGTGTCGAGTACGGCGTCCCAGTGCCCTTGGGCCTGCAGCAGGGTGTCGCAGATCTCCCGCACCGCGCCATGGCCGCCTACGGCCTCGGTGACCCAGTCGGCATGCTTGCGGATATAGGACGGCGCGCCGGGCACGCTGATGCCGACCCCGGCGCGCCGGATGGCGGCCACGTCGGGCATGTCGTCACCGCAGTAGGCGACCTGATCGAGCTCCATCTCCAGGCGAGCGCACAGCTCGCGCAGCACGGTCAGCTTCTTCTCGGCGCCCTGGAAGACGTGTTGGATGCCCAGCGCGGCGGCGCGACGGCTGACCATCGGCGAGTCGCGCCCGGTGATCAGGGCCACCACGATGCCGGCGCGCTGGAGGAGCTTGATGCCGTGGCCGTCGAGGGTGTGAAAGGCCTTGATCTCGACGCCATCGGTCTGGAAGTAGAGGCGTCCGTCGGTGAGTACGCCGTCCACGTCGAGGGCCAGCAGGCGCACGCGCCGCAGGCGGTCGACGAGCTGGCTGTCGAGCAGGGGGGGGTCGAGGCTCATGGTATCTCCGGTCGAGGGTCGGGCGATAGCGGATGGTCGCAAGGGGTCAGATGACGCCGCTCGCGAGCAGGTCGTGCATGTGCAGGGCGCCGATCGGGCGACCGTCGGCGTCGACCACGGCCAGCGCCGAGATGCGCCCGTCCTCCATCAGGCGGACCGCCTCGGCGGCCAGGGTATCGGGGGCGATGCGCTTGCCGGGGCGGGTCATGACGTCGTCGACGGTGAGCCCCGAGAGATCGCTGTGCTGGTCGAGGGTGCGGCGCAGGTCGCCGTCGGTGTAGACCCCGGCCAGGCGGCCGTCCTCGCCCACCACGCAGGTAAAGCCCAGCCCCTGGCGAGTGATCTCCAGCAGCGCATCGCGCAGGGGGCTGCCCAGCGGCACCGCGGGCAGCCGATTGCCCTGGTGCATCAGGTCGACGACCCGCAGCAGCAGGCGCTTGCCGAGGCTGCCGCCGGGGTGAGACAGCGCGAAGTCCTCGGCGGTGAAGCCGCGTGACTCGAGCAGTGCCACGGCCAGGGCATCGCCCAGCGCGAGGGCGGCCGTGGTGGATGAGGTCGGTGCCAGGTCCAGCGGGCAGGCCTCGCGTTCGACGCCGGCATCCAGGTGGGCGTCGGCATGGCGCCCCAGGGTCGAGCCTGGGCGGCCGGTCATGCTGATCAGCGGCGTGCCCATGCGCTTGAGCAGGGGCAGCAGGGCGGTGACCTCGGCGGTCTCGCCGGAGTAGGAGAGCGCCAGCACCACGTCGCCCGGGGTGATCATGCCCAGATCGCCGTGGCTGGCCTCGCCGGGATGCACGAAGAAGGCCGGGGTGCCGGTGCTGGCTAGTGTCGCGGCGATCTTGCCGGCGATGTGGCCCGACTTGCCCATGCCGGTGACCACCACGCGGCCGCGACAGGCCAGGATCAGTCGGCAGGCATGGTCGAAGGCCTCGTCGAGGCGTTCGGACAGGGCCGCCACGGCCTGCTGTTCCAGTTCCAGGGTGCGGCGGGCACTGTCGCGCAGGAGGGAAATGCCGGCCGCGGAAGGGGTGTCATTGGTCATGGCAGTGATTGTTGCCCGTTGTGAGGTTTCACTCAAGGGGTCAGGCCGCGGGGGAGAGGCTAGTGCTCCCCAACCAGGCGAGATAGGCGAGGTAGCCAAGCAGCAGCAGGGCCCCGGGCAGTCGTCCCAGGTGGCCGCGCCGATTCCACAGCAGCAGCGCCCCCAGCGCCAGGGTCAGCAGTAGCATCACGGGGTAGTCGCGGCCGGCCGCGGCGGGGTCGGTGGCGCCTGGCGCCAGCAGGGCGGGAACGGGCAGCACGGTCAGCATGTTGAACAGGTTGGAGCCGATGACGTTGCCGATCGCCAGGTCATGGTGGCGCTTGATGGCGCTGGCGACGCAGGCGGCGAGTTCCGGCAGGCTGGTGCCGATGGCCACCACGGTCAGGCCGATCGTCAGCTCGCTGACGCCGAGTCCGCGGGCCAGTTCGCTGGCGCCCCATACCAGGGCGCGGGAGCTGGCGATCATGATCACCAGGGTGCCGGCCAGCCAGGCCAGGGCCTGGCCCAGCGGCATGCCGGGAATCTCGCCACCGGTCTCATCGTCCGGGGTGTCGGCGCGAAACAGCCACCACAGGCTGAACACCAGCAGCACCAGCAGCAGCACGCCGTCGAGGCGGTCGAGGTGGCCGTTGGCCAGCGCGTAGCCGGCCAGGCCAGTGGCGCCGAGCAGCAGCGGCAGCTCGCGACGCACGATGGAGAAGCGCACCGGGATCGGCACCACCAGGGCGGTCACGCCCAGCACCAGGGCGATGTTGGCGATGTTGGAGCCCAGCGCATTGCCGATGGCCAGGTCCGGCGCGCCATCCAGGGAGGCCATCACCGAGACCACGATCTCCGGGGCCGAGGTGCCCAGCGAGACGATGGTCATGCCCACCAACAGGGTACTCATGCCGGCCCGCCAGGCGGTGGCGGCGGCGGCTCCGACGAAGCGGTCGGCGCTCCACAGCAGGCCGATGAAACCGAGCGACACGATCAGCAGGGGAACCAGCATGGCGAGATCCGGAGCGGGAATGAAGGGCGCACATTGAACATGCCGGGCACCGGCGGTGCAAGGGGCCCCTCGAGGCGCTGGCGCGCCAGGGCATAGTTAGGATACGATGTTCGACAATTTTGCGAAGGATGCTGATTTTGCGAAGGAAGCTGATGCAATGACGGACTCCCCCTTCGTGGAAGTGGAGAGCCTGCACTTCTCCCGCGGCGAGAAGGAGATCTTCCGCGGCGTCGATCTGGCGATCCCGCGAGGGCGGATCACCGCCATCATGGGCCCCAGCGGCACCGGCAAGACCACCCTGCTCAAGATGATCGGCGGCCAACTCACGCCCGATGCCGGTCGTGTGTGCATCGATGGCCAGGATGTCCATGCGCTGTCTCGCCGGGACCTGTTCGGCTTGCGCCGGCGGATGGGCATGCTCTTCCAGAGCGGGGCACTGTTCTCGGACCTGGATGTCTACGAGAACGTGGCCTTTCCGCTGCGCGTGCATACCGATCTGCCCGAGGCGATGATCCGCGATCTGGTGCTGATGAAACTGCAGGCGGTGGGGCTGCGCGGGGCCCGTGGGCTGATGCCGTCGGAACTCTCCGGCGGCATGGCGAGGCGCGTGGCGCTGGCCCGTGCGATCGCCCTGGACCCGGAGCTGATCCTCTATGACGAGCCCTTCGCGGGGCAGGATCCCATCTCCATGGGTGTGCTCGTGCAGCTGGTCAAGCGCCTGAACGAGGCGCTAGGGCTGACGGCGGTGGTGGTCTCCCACGACATCAAGGAGACCCTGAGCATCGCCGATTACGTCTACGTGATCTCCGACGGCCAGGTGATGGCTCACGGCACCCCGGCGAGCCTCGACGCGGACCGCGACCCGCGGGTCAGCCAGTTCATGCACGGCGAGCCGGACGGTCCGGTGCCGTTCCACTACCCGGCGATGGACTTTCACGCCGACATCCTGGGCACCGGGGGGCCGCAATGATCGAGCGAATTCACCGCCTGGGACGACGCGGCTGTGACGTAATGGAGTCCCTGGGGCGGGCCGGGATCTTCCTCGGACAATCGGCGGTGGGCGTGCCGAGCCGCGAGGGCCTGCGTCTGTGGGTGAGCCAGATGCACTTCGTCGGCGTGATGTCGCTGGCCATCGTGCTGGTCTCGGGGCTGTTCATCGGCATGGTGCTGGCCCTGCAGGGCTACACCATCCTGGTCGATTTCGGCGCCGAGCAGGCGCTGGGGCAGATGGTGGCCCTGTCACTCCTGCGCGAGCTGGGTCCGGTGGTGGCGGCGCTGCTTTTCGCCGGGCGAGCCGGCTCCGCCCTGACCGCCGAGATCGGCCTGATGAAGGCCACCGAGCAGCTCACCAGCATGGAGATGATCGGTGTCGACCCGCTGCGTCGCGTGATCGCGCCGCGGCTCTGGGCCGGCTTCGTGGCCCTGCCGCTGCTGACCATCGGCTTCAGCGCCGTAGGGGTCTGGGGCGGTCAGCTGGTCGGCGTCGAGTGGCTGGGGGTGTTCGAGGGCTCCTACTGGGGGAACATGCAGGCCAGTGTCGAATTCTTCGATGACGTCGGCAACGGCCTGATCAAGAGCGTGGTATTTGCCCTGGTGGTGACCTGGATCGCGGTCTTCCAGGGCTACGACCTGATTCCCACCTCGGAAGGCATCTCGCGTGCCACCACCCGCACGGTGGTCTATTCCTCTCTGGCGGTACTGGGCCTGGATTTCCTGCTCACCGCCCTGATGTTCGGAGAGCTTTCCTGATGTTCGGAGCAAACGGATGAAGCGCAGCAAGACGATGGAGCTCGGGGTCGGCCTATTCATGTTGGCCGGTATCCTGGGCCTGGTGTTCCTGGGGCTCCGAGTCAGCGGGCTCAGCCTGAGCGTGCCCAGCGAGACCTTCCGGCTCGAGGCCAACTTCGCCAACATCGGCGGCCTCAAGCCGCGGGCGCGGGTCACCATGGCCGGGGTCACCGTGGGGCGGGTCGAGAGCATCGAGCTGGACACCGACTGGTACGATGCGCGGGTGGTGATGGAGCTCGACGGTGAACTGGAAGGGCAACTGCCCGAGGACAGCACCGCCGCCATCCTCACCGCGGGCCTGCTGGGCGAGCAGTACATCGGCCTCTCGGTGGGCGGCGCCCCCGAGACCCTTGGCGACGGAGACACCTTGCGCGACACCCAGTCGGCCCTGGTACTGGAAGAGCTTATCCAGCAGTTCGTGACCAGCATGGTCAAGGAGTAACGACATGAAGACGATGCACCTACGTGCCCTGTTCGCCGGGCTCTGCCTGATGCTGGTGGCCCTGCCACTGATGGCTGCCCCGTCCGACCCGCGTCCCGAGCAGATGATTCGCGACAGCATCGACGACCTGATGACGCGCATCGAAGGGCGCGAGGCCTACTTTGCCGATCACCTCGATGAGCTCGAGGCCATCGTCGACGATAGCCTCGAGGACGTGGCCGACTTTCGCTATATCGGCGCCAGCGTGATGGGTCGCTACTTCGGCAACGCCACGCCGCAGCAGCGCTCGCGCTTCGTCCAGACCTTCCGCAAGACGTTGATCGACACCTATGCCAAGGGGCTGGTGACCTTCGACTACCGCGAGATTCGCGTGCTCGACAACCAGCAGGCCTCGCGCTATGAGGACCAGGCCAGCGTGGCCATGGAGGTGGTGGCCAACGACGGCACCGTCTATCCCGTCAGCTACTCCCTGCGTCTGGACGACGGGCAGTGGAAGGTGGTCAACGTGATCGTCAACGGCATCAACCTGGGGCTGACCTTTCGCAACCAGTTCGATCAGGCCATGCGCGATCACAACCGCGACTACGGCGCGGTGATCGAGGGCTGGTCGCCCGACCTCGCTGTCGAGGAGCTGGAGCAGGGCGGTAGCGCATGAGTGTGCTGCTCGAGCAGCACGGCTCGCGCCTGGAGGCCGATGAGCGTCGCCTGGCGGTGACCGGGGAGGTTGACTTCGGGGTGGCCTCGGCGATGGCCGAGGCCGGCCGTGACTGGCTGGCGGCCCGGCCGACGGGCAGCGAGGTGACCTTCGACCTGAGCGGCGTCGGCCGCGTCAGCAGCGCCGCCCTGAGCGTGCTGCTGGAGTGGACGCGCCGGGCCCGCCAGGCGGGCGTGCGGGTCGCGTGCGTACGCCTCTCGCCGCCCCTCGAGCGGCTGACCCGGGTCGCGGGGCTCGACACCCTGCTGCCGTTGGGGGCCGCCGAGGCCGCCTGATGGCGGTCCGCGCCTCCCTGTCGTCACCCCATCGCCAAGCGCGGTGCTTTTCTTTACCATGTTCTGCCATGACGGGACGCCCCGGCCTGCTATCACGGGCCCGGCGGGCGTTTCCGCGACGATTCGATGAACCACAGGAGTACCGGTTCCATGCAACCCAGTGACGTCAAGGCGCTGCTCGAGAACCGACTCGACGGCTGCGAGTTTCACATCCAGGGCGAAGGCTGCAATTTCCAGGTGGTCGCCGTGGGCGAGGTCTTCGAAGGGCTCTCGCCCGTCAAGCGTCAGCAGATGATCTACGGCGCCCTGACCGAGGAGATCGCCTCCGGCGCCCTGCACGCCGTGAGCATCAAGACCTACACGCCGCAGCAGTGGCAGGCCGCCACTGACCAGCAGGGGGCCTGAAGGCGAGCGCCCATGGATAAGCTGATCATTACCGGCAACGGCCCCGTCGACGGCGAGGTCTGGGTCAGCGGCGCCAAGAACGCCGCCCTACCGATCCTCTGTGCGACCCTGCTGGCCGACGAGCCGGTGACCATCGGCAACCTGCCGCACCTGCAGGACATCACCACTACCCTGGAGCTGCTCGGCCATATGGGCGTGGAGCCGGTGATGGGCGACAAGATGTGCATTCAGCTCGATGGCTCCCAGGTGACCGACTGTCACGCGCCCTACGAGCTGGTCAAGAAGATGCGCGCCTCGATCCTGGTGCTCGGGCCGCTGCTGGCCCACTTCGGCCATGCGGACGTCTCGCTGCCCGGCGGCTGCGCCATCGGTTCGCGCCCGGTGGACCTGCATATCCACGGCCTGCAGGCCATGGGGGCCGAGATCAGCGTCGAGGGCGGCTACATCCGCGCTCGGGTCGATGGTCGGCTGCACGGCGCCACCATCTTCTTCGATACGGTCACCGTGACCGGCACCGAGAACCTGCTGATGGCGGCCACCCTGGCCCAGGGCACCACGGTGCTCGAGAACGCGGCGAAGGAGCCCGAGGTGGTCGACCTCGCCGAGTGCCTGATCAAGATGGGCGCGAACATCCGCGGCCACGGCACCGACACCATCGTCATCGAGGGCGTCGAGCGCCTGCACGGTGCCTACCATGACGTGATGCCGGATCGCATCGAGACCGGCACCTTCCTGGTCGCCGCGGCGCTCTCCCGGGGGCGGGTCAGGGTGCGTCGGACCCGCGCCGACATCCTCGATGCGGTGCTGGCCAAGCTCGAGGAGGCCGGCGCCACCATCACCACTGGTGATGACTGGATCGAGCTCGACATGCAGGGGCGGCGGCCGAAGGCGGTCAACCTGCGCACGGCGCCCTACCCGGCCTTTCCCACCGACATGCAGGCCCAGTTCGTGGCCATGAACGCCGTCGCCGAAGGTACCGCCCGGGTGGTCGAGACCATCTTCGAGAACCGCTTCATGCACGTGCAGGAGCTCAATCGCATGGGCGCCGACATCGCCCTGGAG
The DNA here is from genome assembly GCF_005780185.1 of Halomonas urmiana. Classification (GTDB taxonomy): domain Bacteria; phylum Pseudomonadota; class Gammaproteobacteria; order Pseudomonadales; family Halomonadaceae; genus Halomonas; species Halomonas urmiana. The sequence continues at coordinate 30,122 of NZ_VBUI01000015.1, forward strand.
GGTAACACGGCGGTGATCACCGGCGTGGAGGCGCTCTCCGGCGCGCCGGTGATGGCCACCGATCTGCGGGCCTCGGCCTCGCTGGTGATCGCGGCGATGATGGCCGAGGGCGAGACCCTGGTCGATCGCATCTACCACATCGACCGTGGCTACGAATGCATCGAGGAAAAACTGCAGCTGCTGGGCGCGCGCATCCGGCGCGTTCCCGGCTGAGCCGACAACAGGCGAGACCCATGAGCAAGCAACTGATCCTGGCCCTCTCGAAGGGCCGCATACTCGACGAGACCCTGCCCCTGCTGGCCGACGCCGGCATCACCCCGGCCGAGGACCTGGGCAAGAGCCGCAAGCTGCTGTTCGACACCAACCTCCCGGACGTCAAGCTGGTGGTGATCCGCGCCACCGACGTGCCGACCTACGTGCAGCTCGGGGCGGCGGATCTCGGCGTGGCCGGCAAGGACGTGCTGCTCGAACATGGCGTCGAGGGGCTCTATGAGCCCCTCGACCTGGAGATCGCCCGCTGCAAGCTGATGACCGCCGGCATCACCGGGGCCGAGCCGGCCCGGGCGCGGCGTCGGGTGGCCACCAAGTTCGTCAACGTGGCGCGCCGCTACTACGCCGAGCAGGGCATCCAGGCCGAGGTGATCAAACTCTATGGCGCCATGGAGCTGGCGCCGCTGATGAACCTGGCCGACGAGATCGTCGATATCGTCGATAGCGGCAATACGCTGCGGGCCAACGGCATGGAGCCGCGTGAGCTGATCGCCCCGGTCAGCACCCGGCTGGTGGTCAACAAGGCCGCGATGACCATGAAGCACGCCCGGCTCAAGCCGCTGCTGGCCCGGCTCAATGAGGCCGTGGCGGCGCGTCGCGACGACGCGGCGCTGTCGGCGTCGTAGCTCGCCCGGCCTGGCCCGCGGCGAACCGCCGCGGGCGTCCCTTTTTTGACGACGAACCCTGATGCGACGAACCTTGATGCGAGAGGAAGCCACTGCCATGAGCGAATCCCCCACCGACGGCGTCGACATCGCCCGGCTGTCGACCGAGCAGGACGACTTCGATGCCCGGCTGGACCACCTGCTGGCCTGGGAGGGGGTTTCCGACGCCGCGATCCAGCAGCGCGTCGACGAGATCCTCGCCGAGGTGAGGGCGCGGGGCGATGCGGCGTTGGTCGAGTACTCCAATCGCTTCGACCGCCTGAGCGTCGCCTCCATGGCCGAGCTGACGCTGTGCGAGCCTCGCCTGCGCGAGGCCTACGAGGGCCTACCGACGCATCAGCGCGAGGCGCTCGCGGCGGCCGCCGAACGCATCCGGGTCTACCACGAGCACCAGAAGCCGGCCTCCTGGCAGTACACCGAGGCGGACGGCACCGTGCTCGGCCAGCAGGTCACGCCGCTGGATCGTGCCGGCATCTACGTGCCGGGCGGCAAGGCGGCCTATCCCTCCTCGGTGCTGATGAACGCCATTCCCGCCCACGTGGCCGGGGTGCGCGAGATCGTCATGGTGGTGCCGACCCCCGACGGCGTGCTCAACGAGCTGGTGCTGGCGGCGGCCTATCTGGCCGGCGTCGATCATGTCTTCACCCTCGGCGGGGCTCAGGCGGTGGCGGCGCTGGCCTACGGCACCGAGACGGTGCCGCGGGTCGACAAGATCGTCGGGCCGGGCAATATCTACGTCGCCACCGCCAAGCGGGCGGTGTTCGGTCAGGTGGGCATCGACATGATCGCCGGCCCCTCGGAGATCCTGGTGGTCTCGGACGGCGGCACCGACCCCGACTGGCTGGCCATGGACCTCTTCTCCCAGGCCGAGCACGACGAGGATGCCCAGGCGATCCTGGTGAGCTGGGACGGGGCGCACCTGGCGGCGGTGGAGGCCTCCATCGCCCGGCTGCTGCCGACCCTGGAGCGGGCGGGTATCGTGCGCGAGTCGCTGTCGCGTCGCGGCGTGCTGGTCCACTGCCGGGACCGCAACGAGGCCGCGGCGTTGATCAACCGCATCGCTCCGGAGCACCTGGAGCTCTCGGTGGCCAATCCGGAGGGGTGGCTTCCCGAGGTGCGCCACGCCGGCGCCATCTTCATGGGGCGCTACACCGCCGAGGCGCTGGGCGACTACTGCGCCGGCCCCAACCACGTGCTGCCGACCTCGGGTACGGCGCGCTTCTCCTCGCCGCTCGGGGTCTACGACTTCCAGAAGCGCTCCTCGATCATCCACTGCTCCGCGGAGGGCGCCGGCGAGCTTGGCAAGATTGCCTCGACCCTGGCGCGGGGCGAATCGCTGACCGCCCATGCGCGCTCCGCGGAGTATCGCCTGAAGCCCTAGCAGGGAAGGGGGCAAGACGCGGCCTCTCGAGATCGGCACAGCAACGACCCAGGATCAACGAAAGGGCCCCGCCGGATGGCGGGGCCCTTCGTGATGTCGGCCTGTCGCCTCAGCGCGGCCCGGGCCGGGGCAGCGCCGGCGTTGGCCGCTCGCCCAGCTCGATGGTCACCTCGCGGCGCTCGCCGCCGCGCACCACCGTCAGCGGCAGGCGGGTGCCGGGCTCCACCGCGGCGATGTCGCTCATGGTCTGTCGGGGATCCAGCACCGGCTCGCCATCCACCTCCAGCAGCACGTCGCCGGGCTGCAGGCCGGCTCGGTCGCCGGGCCCCTCGGGCACCACGCCGGCGATCACCACGCCGATGGGGTTCTTGAGGCCGAAGGAGGCGGCGAGCTCCTGGTTGAGCTCCTGGGCCTCGATGCCCATCCAGCCGCGGATGACTCGCCCCTTGACGACCAGCTCCTCGAGGATGCTGCGGGCCAGGTTGGCGGGAATCGCGAAGCCGATGCCCTGGGAGCCGCCTGAGCGCGAGAAGATCGCGGTATTGATGCCGATCAGTGCGCCCTCGGCGTTGACCAGGGCGCCGCCAGAGTTGCCGGGGTTGATGGCGGCATCGGTCTGGATGAAGTCCTCGTAGGCGTTGAGCCCCAGGTGGCTACGGCCGGTGGCGCTGATGATGCCCATGGTGACCGTCTGGCCGACCCCGAAAGGGTTGCCGATGGCCAGCGACACGTCGCCGATGGCGATCTGGGTGGTGTCGGTCAGCTCGATCACCGGCAGCGAGGCGAGTTCGATGCGCAGCACGGCGAGATCGCTCTCCGGATCGGTGCCGATCACCTCGGCAAGGGTCTCGCGTCCGTCGCGCAGCGCGACCTGGATCTGGTCGGCCCCGCGGATCACGTGATGGTTGGTCAGCACGTAGCCGTCCTCGCTGACGATCACCCCAGAGCCGAGGCTCGACAGCATGCGCTGTCGGCGGGGCGTCTCGTCGCCGAAGAACTGGCGAAAGAAGGGATCGGACATCAGCGGGTGCTCCTCCCGCTCGACCACTCGCGACGAGTAGATGTTGACGACGGCCGGTGCGGCGCGTGCCACCGCCTGCGCATAGCTCACCGGTCCCTGCTGTCGCGTCAGTGGCTCGGCCTGGCGCACTTCGGGGGCATCGCGGGATTCGGCCGGCTCCTCGGGGGCACCCGGGGCGATCTCATAGGGTGCGGAAGAGGGCGCAGGGGCCTGACGCCCGATCAGCTGCGGGAAGGCGTTGAGCAGCACGATGGCCCCCAGCACGCCGATGAGCACGGGCCAGAGGTAAGGGAGCAGGGTGCGTCGCATGCGGCGGGAGTCCTTGTCGACGATGCTGGGTCGCGGGGCATCCGCCCGCTGGTTACACTGTGCGGATTGTAACATTGCCAACCCGACCGCGCCTGGAGGCTGAATGACGAATCGAGACGACCTGGTCGCCGCCTGTGATCGCCTGCTCGAGCCCGAGCGTTTCAAGGACTACACCCTGAATGGCCTGCAGGTGGCCGGTCGCGATCGGGTGGCTCGGGTGATGAGTGGCGTGACGGCCTGCCAGGCGCTGCTCGACGAGGCCGTGGCCTGGCAGGCGGACCTGCTGCTGGTCCATCACGGCTACTTCTGGAAGAATGAGCCGGTCGCCATCACCGGCATGAAGCGCCGGCGCCTCGCGACGCTGCTGGCCCACGACATCAACCTGCTAGCCTACCACCTGCCACTGGATGCCCACTCCGAGCTTGGCAACAACGCCGAGCTCGGCCGGCGGCTGGGCTTCACCGTCACCGGCTGCGCCGACGGGGCGCTCGGCGAGGGGCTGGTGTGGCTCGGCGCGCCGTCGCCCGGCCTCGATGCCGCGGGGCTGGCCCGGCGCGTGGGCGAGTGCCTGGAGCGCGAGCCGCTGCTGATCGAAGCACCGGGTGGCGGCGAGATCCGTCGGGTCGCCTGGTGTACCGGCGGCGCCCAGGACATGATCGCTACCGCCTGCGAGGCGGGGGCCGACGCCTTCATCTCCGGGGAGATCTCCGAGCGCACCACCCATCTGGCCCGCGAGATGGGCATCCACTACCTGGCGGCGGGCCACCATGCTACCGAGCGCTACGGGGTGCAGGCGCTGGGCGAGCGACTGGCCGCCGAGTGCGAGATCGAGCACCGCTTCGTCGATATCGATAATCCGGCTTGATCTGCCGGTCATAACGACGACGCCCCGGCAATGGGCCGGGGCGTGTGATGGGATGGCGCGGCGGCTCAGTAGCGTGGCGGCTGCGGCGTTGCGCCTTCCTCGCTCTGCTTGAGGCCGAAGTCCTCGGAGAGGGTGCCGCGGTTGCCGTCGGCATAGTCGCGGGGCACGGCCGGCGCGTCGGCCTCCTCGGCGGGCGCGGGGGTGGCGGCATCCATGGCCTGGCGGCGCAGCGAAGGGGCCCCCAGGGTGGTGCTGGCCGTCGCGGCCTCCTGCTCGAGGTTCTGGCACTCCCGGCGTAGGCTCTCGGCCAGCTGGCCGATTCGCTCCAGGCTGTCGCCTAGGCCATCCTTGAGCTCGGCTAGGGCTCGCTCGCGCTCGGCAAGACGCTGGCGCAAGCGCTGAGTATTCCCGGCGCTGGCGTTGAGCAGGTGGTAGCCCAGCGCCCCGATCCCGATGCCGGCCAGCAGGCAGGCGGCAGCCAGCAACCAGCTGATGTTGGTCTCATCCACGTTGTACGTCTCCCTGGAGCAATGGCCCTGTGGCGTGCCGGCCGCCAGTGCCGTCGTGAGGCCGCTTCTGGCCGGGGATTCCATTATAGAGGCGAGCCCGTGTGCCGGGTCAATGCGGGAGGACGCACATGCCAATGACCGACGGGATGCGTATAATGCCGACGCCAAAGCCCGAGGACAGGCCATCAGGAATCCCCATGAGCGAGACGCACTCCCCCGCGGCCTCCCGCGAGTCACGCCGGCCCGAGACGCCGATGAGCCGCTACCAAGCCGATCTCGAGCGTCGTGACTTCCAGCACGATGCCGCCCAGGAGCAGGCGGTGGCGCACCTGCAGCGCCTCTTTGATGACCTGGTGAACACCCCGCCCTCGCGGGTGGCGCCGCCGAGACGCGGCGGCGGGCTCGCCTCGCGGGTGGCGGGCTTGTTGGGGCGGAGCAGGAGCGACGCGCTCGCCGAGCCGGCGCTGCCTGCCGTCAACGGGCTCTACTTCTGGGGCGGCGTGGGGCGCGGCAAGACCTACCTGATGGACACCTTCTTCGAGACGCTGCCCTTTCCCGAGAAGATGCGCACCCACTTCCACCGCTTCATGCAGCGGGTGCACAACGAGCTGGAGCATTACAAGGGCGAGAAGAATCCGCTCTCGCTGATCGCCGCCAAGTTCGCCGCTGAGGCCCGGGTGATCTGCTTCGACGAGTTCTTCGTCAAGGACATCACCGATGCGATGATCCTGGCCAACCTGCTCGAATCGCTCTTCGATCACGGGGTGGTGCTGGTGGCGACCTCCAACATCGTCCCCGGGGAGCTCTACAAGGATGGCCTGCAGCGGGCGCGATTCCTGCCGGCCATCGATCTACTCGAACGTCACTGCGAGGTGGTCAACGTCGACTCGGGCGTCGACTACCGGCTGCGCGTGCTGGAGCGCGCCGAGATCTTCCACGCCCCGCTCGATGCCGAAGCCGAGGCGGAGCTCGCCCGCAGCTTTCGCGAGATCGCCGGCCACGAGGGCGAGGTGGGCGCGCCCCTCGAGATCAATCACCGCGTGCTGCATACCCGCCGGCTTCATGACGACGTGGTGTGGTTCGAGTTTAGTGAACTCTGCGACGGGCCGCGCAGCCAGAACGACTACATCGAGCTGGCGCGGGAATTCCACAGCGTGCTGGTCTCCAACGTCACCCGCATGAGCGGAACCACCGACGACCGCACGCGGCGCTTCATCAACATGGTCGACGAGTTCTACGATCGTGGCGTCAAGCTGCTGATGTCCGCAGAGGTACCGGCCGAGGAGCTCTATCGTGACGGGCGGCTGGAGTTCGAGTTCCAGCGCACGCTCTCGCGCCTGCAGGAGATGCAGTCTCACGATTACCTGGCGCTGCCTCACAAGCCCTGATGCCACTTCCCCTCCAGCGCGCAGGTCGTGTAGAATGCGCGCTCGCTCGACCGTTGCATCGTCCCCTCGGGGCGTGGCAACCAAGAAGAATAGGGACGGTTCGATGCCGGAGCTCCGGCAATAGAACCCAATACATCCTAATGGTGATTCACCCATGAAGACGTTCACTGCCAAGCCGCAGTCCGTCCAGCGCGACTGGTTCGTCGTCGACGCTGCGGACAAGACACTCGGTCGCCTGGCCACCGAGATCGCTCGCCGCCTGCGTGGCAAGCACAAGCCGGAGTTCACCCCGCATGTCGATACCGGCGATTACATCGTCGTGATCAATGCCGAGAAGGTGAAGGTCACCGGCAACAAGGTCAACGCCAAGACCTACTACCGCCACACCGGTTATCCGGGCGGCCTGCGTTCCATGAATTTCGAGAAGATGATCGCCCACGCACCGGAGCGTGTCATCGAGTCCGCCGTCAAGGGCATGCTGCCGAAGGGTCCCCTGGGTCGTGCCATGTACTCGAAGCTCAAGGTCTACGCCGGCACCGAGCATCCGCACGCTGCCCAGCAGCCGCAAGCACTGAACATCTGAGGGAGTCTTCGCCATGACACAGCAGTATTACGGTACCGGGCGCCGCAAGACCTCTACCGCGCGCGTCTTCCTGAAGCCGGGCACCGGCAAGATCACCGTCAACAGCCGCGACCTGGACCAGTACTTTGGTCGCGTCACCGGCCGCATGGTGGTTCGTCAGCCCCTCGAGCTGACCGAGACCGTCGGCCAGTTTGACGTCTACGTCACCGTCAAGGGCGGCGGCGGCAGCGCCCAGGCCGGCGCCATCCGTCACGGCATCACCCGTGCCCTGTTGGACTACAACGAGGACTTCCGCGGTCAGCTGCGCGAAGCCGGGTATGTCACGCGTGACGCCCGTAAGGTCGAGCGTAAGAAGATCGGCCTGCGCAAGGCGCGTCGTCGCCCGCAGTTCTCCAAGCGCTGATACGCACGTATTGCCGCTCGAAAACGCCCAGGTCCTGCGACCTGGGCGTTTCTTGTTTCGGATCAAGAATTTGTCGTCGGATTGCTCCGCGCACAGGGAACCTTTCCTTGTGCGGGGCGACGCGATTTTTTAACATAGTGCGCATTTGATATCCGTGGTCGCGGGGGATTCACTGCTCGTGATGGAACAGCGGGTAAGTCGATGGGAGAAATCTGAAAATGGCAGATAACGGCGTAAACAAGGGTCGGCGCCGTTTCCTCGTAGGTGCCACCACCGTCGTGGGTGCGGTGGGTGCCGTCGGGGTTGCGGTCCCCTTTGTAGCTTCCTGGCAGCCGAGCGCCAGGGCGAGAGCGGCGGGCGCGCCCGTTCAGGCGGATGTGTCGAAGCTCGAGCCCGGGCAGCGCATGACCGTCGAATGGCGCGGCAAGCCAGTGTGGATCCTCAACCGCTCGCCGGAGATGATCGAGCGCACCGAGGCGATCGCGCCCTCGGAGCTGGCTGATCCGGATTCCAACGTGCCGCAGCAGCCGGACTACGTGGAGGGGACCCTACGCTCCATCAAGCCTGAGATCGGCGTGCTGATCGGCATCTGCACCCACCTGGGCTGCTCGCCGCTGTTCCGGCCCGAGCCAGGCAGCGTGGATGTCGAGGACTGGCCCGGCGGCTTCTTCTGCCCCTGCCACGGCTCACGCTTCGACCTGGCCGGACGCGTCTTCGCCAACGTGCCGGCGCCGACCAATCTCGAAGTGCCACCTTACCGCTTCGACAGCGATGTACTGATCACTGTCGGCGAAGATGAGGAGTCTGCCTGATGGGTAATCCGAACAAGGCCAAGGCGGATCGTGGCGTGATGCGCTGGGTCGATGACCGCTTCCCCGCCACTCAGATGTGGCAGGAGCACCTGTCCAAGTACTACGCGCCGAAGAACTTCAACTTCTGGTATTTTTTCGGCTCGCTGGCCCTGCTGGTGCTGGTCAACCAGATCCTCACCGGTGTCTGGCTGACCATGAGCTACAACCCCTCCGCCGAGGGCGCCTTCGCCTCGGTCGAGTACATCATGCGCGACGTGGAGTGGGGCTGGCTGATCCGCTACATGCACTCCACGGGGGCCTCGGCCTTCTTCGTCGTGGTCTATCTGCACATGTTCCGCGGCCTGCTCTACGGCTCCTACAAGGCGCCCCGTGAGCTGGTGTGGATCTTCGGCATGGCCATCTACCTGGCGCTCATGGCCGAGGCCTTCATGGGCTACCTGTTGCCCTGGGGCCAGATGTCCTACTGGGGTGCCCAGGTCATCATCTCACTGTTCTCCGCCATTCCGGCCATCGGCCCGGATCTGGCGCAGTGGGTGCGCGGTGACTTCCTGATCTCCGGCATCACCCTGAACCGCTTCTTCGCTCTGCACGTGGTGGCGCTGCCCATCGTGATTCTGGCGCTGGTGGTGCTGCACATCATCGCCCTGCACGAGGTCGGCTCCAACAACCCCGACGGCATCGACATCAAGAAGAAGAAAGACGAGACCGGCAAGCCGCTGGACGGCATTCCCTTCCATCCGTACTACACGGTGAAGGATATCGTCGGCGTGGCCGTGTTCCTGTTCGTCTTCGCGGTGGTGATCTTCTACTTCCCGGAGGGCGGCGGCTACTTCATCGAGAAGCCGAACTTCGAGCCGGCCAACCCGCTGAAGACGCCGGATCACATCGCGCCGGTGTGGTACTTCACGCCCTTCTACGCGATGCTGCGGGCGATCACCTTCAGCCTGTTCGGTCTGGATGCCAAGTTCCTCGGGGTCATCGTGATGGGGGCGGCGATCGCCATCCTCTTCGTGCTGCCCTGGCTGGACAAGAGCCCGGTGCGCTCCATGCGCTACAAGGGGTGGATCTCCAAGGTGATGCTGCTGCTGTTCGCCATCAGCTTCGTGATCCTCGGCGTGCTCGGCGTGCTGCCGACCACCGAGACGCGCACCCTGGTCGCCCAGCTGTGCACCGCGCTCTACTTCGCCTTCTTCCTGCTGATGCCGATCTACACCCGGCTGGAGAAGACCAAACCCGTTCCGGAAAGGGTGACTGGCTAATGAAAAAGCAACTGTTCGCACTGCTCTTCGCGCTGGTGCCGATGATCGGGTTCGCCGCCGGAGGCGGAGGCGTCCATCTGGAGGAGATGAATCCGGACCTCGAGGACAAGGCGTCGCTGCAGAATGGCATGAAGCTCTTCGTGAACTACTGCATGGGCTGCCACTCCATGGAGCATCAGCGCTTTTCTCGCGCGGCCCAGGATCTGGATATGCCCCAGGGGCTGGTCGAGGACAACCTGATCTTCTCGGACGCCCTGAAGTTCAATGACCAGATGCACATCGCCATGGATAGCGGCGATGCCGAGAGCTGGTTCGGCGCGCCGCCGCCCGACCTGACCCTCGAGGCACGCCTGCGCGGCACGGACTGGATCTATACTTACCTGCTGAGCTTCTACAAGGACCCGGAGCGACCCACCGGTGTCAACAACGCGGTCTTCCCGCTGGTGGCCATGCCCAACGTGCTGGAGCCGCTGCAGGGCGTGCAGGAGAAGGTCTGTGCCGCCACGGACAAGCCGGTCGAAGGGGCCGAGCTCGATCCGCTGACCGGCAAGTACCAGTCCTGCGAGACGCTGCAGGTGACAAAGCCCGGCCAGATGGAGCCCGAGGAGTTCGAGGAGGCGATCTACGACCTCACCAACTTCCTGGCCTATGCCGGTGAGCCGTCCAAGCTGCAAGCCCAGTCGCTGGGGCCCAAGGTGCTGATCTTCATCTTCATCTTCGGTGTCATCGGCTATTTGCTCAAGCGTGAGTACTGGCGCGACATTCACTGATCCGCCAGCGACAGTGCACCGCGGGGCGCATGGCCACAGGCCCTGCGCCCCGATGCTTTTTGCCCGATACCGGGCCGCACGATCGCCCTCAAGACGGGGGCGGTCGTGTTATCATCTCGGCACGAACTGATGCGAGGATTGTTTCATGGGTGTAGTGGCCAAGCGGTCGTCGATGATCTTCTACTCCGGAGGGGATGACCATTTCAGTCATCGTGTGCGCATCGTGCTCGCCGAAAAAGGCGTGGCCGTAGACATCGTCGAGGTGAGCGACGAGCAGCGCCCGGAGGAGCTTGCCGACCTCAATCCCTACAACAGCGTGCCCACGCTGCTCGATCGCGACCTGGTGCTCTACGAATCCAAGGTGATGATGGAGTACCTGGACGAGCGCTTCCCGCATCCGCCGCTATTGCCGGTCTATCCCGTGGCCCGTGCCAAGAGCCGGCTGTGGATGCATCGCATCGAGCGCGAGTGGTGCCCGCTGGTCGAACAGATCCAGGGCGGCGCCAAGAAGGACGTGGAGAAGGCACGCAAGGAGTTGCGCGAGAGCCTGGTCGGCATCTCGCCGATCTTCGAGGACATGCCCTACTTCATGAGCGACGAGTTCACGCTGGTGGACTGCTGCCTGGCGCCGATTCTCTGGCGCCTGCCGGTGCTCGGCATCGAGCTGCCCGAGAAGCAGGTCAAGCCGCTGCTGGGCTACATGGAGCGGCTGTTCGATCGCGACGGCTTCAAGGCAGCCCTCAGCGAGAACGAGCGCGAGATGCGCACCTGATCTACCCTGTATCCCCCGGCGCGTCCGGGGGCCTACCCCCAGGAGGGCCAAATATGCAGTCGAGCCGTCCCTATATGGCCAGGGCCCTGTACCAGTGGCTGCTGGACAACGAACTGACGCCCTATATCGTCGTCGATGCCGAGCAGGCGGGCGTCGAGGTGCCGCGACAGTTCGTCCAGAACGGTCAGATCGTGCTGAACCTGGCGCCGAGCGCCATCCGCGACTTTGCCATGGAGAACGCGGCGGTCAGCTTTTCGGCACGCTTCGGCGGACAGCCCATGCAGGTGATGGTGCCCATGGAGGCACTGATCGCCATCTATGCCCGGGAGAACGGCGTGGGCATGGTGTTCGGCCATGAGCCGGTGATGCCGCTCGAGGGCGACGAGGCGGAGGATGCATCGCCCCTCAGCGAAGTGGAGAGTTCGGTCGAGACCGGCGAAGAGGAAGGCGTCGACCCGGCCGAGCAGGATGACGGCTCCCGGCCGCGCAAGGGGCGTCCCTCCCTGCGTGTCGTCAAGTAAGCCGACCGTCCACGCGCAGCGGGTGATGCGTCGGCACACGCGCAGCGGGTGATGCGTCGGCACAAGCAGAGCCTCTAGAGAAAGTCGGAAGCGCGACCACGACGCAAGACGGCAGGCCCATGGGCCTGCCGTCTTGCGTTGCAGGAGGGCGCTCAGTCGAGGTAGTCGAAGACCTTGACGATGCGCTGCATGCCGCCCAGGCCCGCGACGGAACGCACGATGCGCTCGGCCTCGCTGCGGGTGACGATGCCCATCAGGTAGACGCTGTCGTTCTCGGTGATCACCTGGACGCGGCCCGAATCGATCTCTTGGTTGGCCACCAGGTGGGAGTTGATGCGGGTGCGTAACCAGGTGTCGGCGAGGCGCTGGCTGGCCGGCAGGTTGGCGGCGATGGCGAGTTCGTTGTGCACCTCGCGCACGTTGCGCACCGCGCCGGCGACTCGCTCGGCCTCGCTCTTGAGCTCTTCGCTGGGCACCTGGCCGGTGAGCAGCACCACGCCGTTGAAGCTGTCCACGTTGATGCGGGCATCGGCCAGGCGGGCATCGGTGCGGCCCAGGTTGTGGGCGATCTTGGTCTCGATGCTCTGGTCCTCGACCTGGGTGCCGAAGGTGCGCTCCCCGTAGTTCTCGTCGATGGTGCCGGGGTTGGTGACGCCGGTCACGGTGGTGCAGCCGGCAAGCCCGAGAACCAGGCTGAGCAGCAGGGGGGTGAGCAGGGAGGTCTTGGTCATGGTGTCACTCGCTTGTGCCGAAGAGTTGCTCGTCGATCAGGTCGCAGAGGCAGTGGATGGCCAGCAGGTGGACCTCCTGGATGCGCGCCGTGGAGGTCGCCGGGACGCGGATCTCGCAGTCGTCCTGGCCCAGCAGCGAGGCCATGTCGCCGCCGTCGCGGCCGGTCAGGGCGATCACCGTCATGTCGCGGTCATGGGCGGCCTGGATGGCCTGGATGACGTTGGCGGAGTTGCCGCTGGTGGAGATCGCCAGCAGAATGTCGCCGGGCTGGCCCAAGGCGCGAATCTGCTTGGAGAAGACCTCGTTGTAGCTGTAGTCGTTGGCGATGGAGGTCAGCGTCGAGGTGTCGGTGGTCAACGCCAGGGCCGGCAGGCTGGGACGCTCGCGTTCGAAGCGGTTGAGCAGCTCCGAGGAGAAGTGCTGGCTGTCGCCGGCGCTGCCGCCGTTGCCGCAGGCCAGGATCTTGCCTTCGTTGACCAGGCACTGGACCATCATCTGGCTGGCGACCTCGATGAAGGGGGGGAGCACTTCGCTGGCGTAGGTCTTGGTGTCGATGCTGGCGTTGAAGTGGCCGAGTATGCGCTGCTGGAAATCCATGCGGGTTCCGGGTCCTTTGGCAGAGTGGCTTGACCGGTCAGGGCGCTTCGAAGGCGTTCGCGACCCAGTCGATCTCGAGGTCGGGCGGCGTGCCGGTCACGGCCAGCACGTCGAAGCGGCAGGCACATGATAGCCGGTTGCGCTGGAGATAAAAACGCGCCGCCCGGATCAGGCGGCGCTGCTTGGTAGGGGTGATGGTCTCGAGCGGATGCCCATGGCGGCTGTCGGCCCGGTGGCGCACCTCGACGAACACCAGGACCTCGCCGTCGCGCATCACCAGGTCGATTTCGCCGCCCTTGGCATGCTGGTTGCACGCCTCGAGGGTCAGCCCGCGCTCGCCGAGCCAGCGGGCGGCGAGGCGCTCGATGGCAGCGCCGCGAGCGCGGGCGTCACGGGGTCCGATCATCGCCGAACACGCCCGGGCTCAGTACCGGTTGGGGCACCCCGTCGACGAAGCGCGCCCAGGGCAGGCGACGCTGGATGCGGCCGTCCTCTTCCGCGCTCAGCGTACCGGTGGCGCCGAACAATTCGGTCCCGCCGATGGCCTGCAGCTGCGGCATGCGCAGGGCGAGCTCATAGGCGTCCACGCCCATGGCCATCAGGCGAAACATCGTCGAGTTGGACTCGTCGCGCAGCTCGCGGTAGCTGGCGAGGAAGGGCAGGGCTTCCACGCCGCCCACCGCCGCGTCGGGAATCTGCCAGGGGATGTCGGCGAACATCACGTCGTTCAGGTCGGCGTCCAGGCGCGGCTGCAGGCGCCCCTCGAAGAGGTGCGAGGTGGCGTAGATCGGCAGGTCGCCGCTGTAGGCGTAGTCCAGGTTGGGCGGCACCTGCCGGGCGTAGTCGGGCAGGGCCAGCAGGAACAGCATATCCGGCTTGGGGTTCGTAGCCGCCCGCTTGGCGCTCTCGGTGGCCGGCGCCCCGGGGTTGTAGCGGATGGCATTGGCAACCTCGCCGCCCAGGTCGCGCCAGGCGTCCCAGAAGGCCTCGCCCACGCGGCGTCCCCAGCCGTTGTCCGGGACCAGCAGGGAGGCCAGGCGGTGGCCGTCGTTGAAGGCGCGTTGCGCGGCCTGGCGGGCCTCGTCCTCCGCGGACAGGCCGTACTGGAAGAGGCCCTTGGCCCGGTTGCGCTCGCCGCGACCATAGTTGAGCGCGAGGGTCGGCATCGGCACTCGGTCGCGCTGTTCGAGTCGGCTGACGATATCCTTGTCCAGCGGGCCGATCACCACCTGGGCGCCGAGGGCGGCGGCTTCCTGATAGAGGGCCTCCATGTTGCCGCTGCTGCTGTCGATGAAGCTCAGCTGGGCGCCGCTGTCGAGGCCCGCCAGATGATGGGTGCGGATGCCCTGGCGCGTCGCCTCGGCGATGCTCGACAGGGGGCCGGACTCTGGGAGCAGGACGGCGATATGATCGACGCGCTGGCCGCGCAGCTCGCCCAGGGCGGTGATCTCGCCAGGCAGGCGCCGGGCCGCCGGATGGCCGCGATAGCGCTCGCGCCAGTCGTCGAGGCGCGCGAACAGGCGCTGGATGTCGCTACCGGTGGAGCGCACCAGCTCGGCCAGGGTAACCCAGCCCGCGCTCAGGTCGTCGCCATCGTCGCGCAGCGCACTCAGCTCGCGACGGTCCAGTCGGGTGAGCTGCGCCCAGATCGGGTCGTTGAGCGCCTCGCGCTCAGTCGCGGCCTGGACCCGGATCAGCGCCCGGGCGGCGGCGAGGGGCTCGTCGACCTCGGCAAGCGCCAGGCCGAGGCGTTCGCGCAGGGTCAGCGAGGCCTCGCGGGGCAGTTCGATCTCGTCGAACAGCTGGCCGGCCTGGATGACGGCCCAGGGATCGCCCTCGACCTCGCCCAGTTCGGAGAGCAGCAGGGCCCAGCGCACGCGGGCCTGGCGCTCCAGGCGGCTGTCATCGACCTGTTTGGCGACCTCCAGCGCCTGGGTGCGATCGCCTCGGCGTGCTAGGATGTCGGCCGCTTCCAGGCGGGACAGGGCCGCCTGCTCCGGGCTCTGCTGTTCGGCCTGCTCGAGCAGCCGCTCGGGATCGACATCGGGCTGTCGCTCGATGAGGCCCGGCTGGAAACCGCAGCCCGCAAGGAGCAGCGCCGTGAGCGCGACGGCCAGCGGGCCGCGTAACGAGATCTTCATGATTCCTTCCCTTGTTTCCATGACCCAGAACATCCCTTGCATCCAGGAGTCGAGATGTCCGATACGCCTGCCGGTTCATTGTACGTGGTCGCCACACCGATTGGGAATCTGGACGACCTGAGCCCGAGGGCCGCCCGGGTACTCGGCGAGGTGGCCCTGATCGCCGCCGAGGACACTCGCCACAGCGGCCGGCTGCTGCGCCACCTGGGCCTGTCGCGCCCGATGCTCTCACTGCACGAGCACAACGAGGCCGCGCGGGTCGATACCCTGGACGCTCGGCTGGCGGCCGGCGAGGATGTCGCCCTGATCTCGGATGCCGGCACGCCGCTGATCAGCGACCCGGGCTTCGTGCTGGTGCGCGAGCTTCGGGCGCGGGGGCGTCGTATCGTCCCGCTACCCGGTCCCTGTGCCCTGGTCGCGGCCCTCAGTGCCGCGGGCCTGCCCACCGACCGCTTCCTCTTCCAGGGCTTCTTGCCGGCCAGGGGCGGACCACGGCGCGCCAGGCTGGAGGCGCTCGCCGCCCGCGAGGAGACCCTGGTGTTCTACGAGTCGCCCCACCGGGTCCGCGACACCTTGGCCGACCTCGAAACCGTGCTCGGCGAGCGACGGGTGGTGCTGGCCCGGGAACTGACCAAGGCCTTCGAGACCTTCCTCGACGGCAGCGCCCGTGCGCTGCTCGCCCGCATGCAGGCGGACCCGGACCAGGCCCGCGGCGAGTTCGTGGTGATGGTGGCCGGTGCCGCCCGCCGCGACGATGCCGAGCAGTCGGCGGTGGAGGCCGATGCCCTGCTCGCGGCCCTGCTCGCCGAGGGGGTAGGGGTCAAGCAGGTCGCCGCGGTAGCGGCGCGGGTACTGGGCGGCGTGAAGAAGGAGTGGTACGCCAGGGCCCAGGCGCTCAAGGACGGTCATTGAGGCGGCGCCCGGGCGCTGGTATCCTTGCCGCGGGAGTTGGCCAGACAGTCGCCGCCGCCGCCGATCACGCATCGACGGCGGGGGAGGAAAGTCCGGGCTCCACAGGGCAGAGTGCCAGGTAACGCCTGGGCGGCGCGAGCCGACGGAAAGTGCAGCAGAGAGTAGACCGCCTACGTCTCCTTCGGGAGGCCGGTAAGGGTGAAAGGGTGCGGTAAGAGCGCACCGCGCGCCTGGCAACAGTGCGTGGCACGGTAAACCCCACTCGGAGCAAGACCAAATAGGAACCCTATGGCGTGGCCCGCGCTGGGTTCGGGTAGGTTGCTGGAGGGCCGTGGTGACGCGGCTCCTAGAGGAATGACTGTCCACGACAGAACCCGGCTTACCGGCCGACTCCCACTCCGAACATTGCCGTCGCGAACGGCCCTTCATATCCCTGCCATCGAGAAGCGCATGCCGCCATCCGCCCCTGAACAGCCCGTCCGCGGCTTTCGTCATGCCAGCGTGCTGCTCGATGGCGCCGTGGAGGCGCTGATCCACGATGCCGACGGCGTCTACCTCGACGGCACCTTCGGTCGCGGCGGCCACTCCCGCGCCATCCTCGAGCGTCTCGGTCCCGCCGGGCAGCTGCTGGCCATCGATCGTGACCCCCAGGCGATCGCCGAAGCCGGCGCCATCACCGATCCCCGCTTCGCCATCGAGCGCGGCGAGTTCGCCCGCCTCGACGAGATCAGTGAGCGCTGCGGCCTGCACGGCCGGCTCTCCGGGGTGCTGCTGGACGTCGGGGTTTCCTCGCCCCAGCTCGATGATCCCGAGCGCGGCTTCAGCTTCCTGCGTGACGGCCCGCTGGACATGCGCATGGATCCCGAGCACGGTGAGAGTGCTGCCGACTTCCTGGCCCGCGCCGGCGAGGCCGAGATCGTGCGGGTCTTCAAGAGCTATGGTGAGGAGCGCTTCGCCCGCCGCCTGGCCCGAGCCATCGTGGCACGCCGCGCCGAGTGCCCCTTCGAGCGCACCGCGGACCTCGCCGAGGTGGTCAAGGCCGCACATCCCGCCTGGGAGAAGGGCAAGCACCCCGCGACGCGCGTCTTTCAGGCGCTGCGCATCCAGGTCAACGGCGAGCTGGAGCAGCTCGATGCCGCCCTCGACGCGGCCCTCGAGGCCCTCGCCCCGGGCGGACACCTGGTGGTGATCAGCTTCCACTCGCTGGAGGATCGACGTGTCAAGCGCTTCATTCGCGACCACGTGCGCGGCGACACCGACCTGCCGCGAGGTATCCCGGTCCGCGACGATCAGCTGAAGCGGCGCCTCGAGTCGCTGGGCAAGGCGCGCCGGCCTTCCGCCGAGGAGGTGCAGGAGAATCCCCGGGCGCGCAGTGCGGTGATGCGTGTAGCGCGCAAGCGATACTGAGGTTCGCCATGGCACAGGGACGCTTTGCGGTAACCTCCTCCTTTGGTTGGCCCCTGCGCCTCGGCGCGTCGCGGGCGTTGTTGCTGGTCATGCTGCTGCTGGTAACCTGCCTGGCCTCGGCTCTGGGGGTGATCACCACCAGCCACCTGACTCGCGATCAGTACGCCCGCCTGCAGGAGCTCGAGCGCGAGCAGCAGCAGCTGCAGACGGAGTGGGGCCAGCTGCTCCTCGAGGAGAGCGCCTGGTCTTCCCCGGCGCGCATCGAGCGCCTGGCCCAGCAGCGCCTTGAGATGCGCCTGCCCGATATCGACGAGGTCGAGGTCATCCAGCCATGAGCGCCGACGCGCGCAGCGGCGTGACGCCACGTCGTCCCCCGCCCACGGCCCCCATGGGCAAGGCCCGCTACCGGCTGATAATGACCCTGGTGGTACTGGGTCTGGCGCTGCTGGTCGGGCGCATCGTCGATCTGCACGTCTTCGATCGCCCCTTCCTTCAAGGGCAGGGCGATGCCCGTACCCTGCGCACCGACACCATCCCCGCCCACCGCGGCATGATTACCGACCGCCACGGCGAGCCGTTGGCCATCTCCACGCCGGTGGTGACCCTCTGGGCCAATCCCCAGGACCTGCCGGATGACGATATCCAGCGCCTGATGCTGGCCAACGCCCTGGGGCAGGAACTCGATACCCTCAACGAGCGCATCGCGCGCTACGCCGAGCGCGAGTTCATGTACCTGCAGCGGCGCATGACCCCCGAGGCGGCCCAGCGGGTGCTCGCCCTGCGAGTGCCCGGCGTTCACGCCCGCGAGGAGTACAAGCGCTACTATCCGGCGGGCGAGGTGAGCGCTCAGCTGCTGGGGGTGACCAACATCGATGACCTGGGCCAGGAGGGGCTGGAGCTCGCCTACCAGCCCTACCTCGCCGGCGTGCCCGGCAAGCGCCGGGTACTCAAGGACCGTCGCGGTCGCTTGGTGCGTGACCTGGAGCTTCTGCAGGAGGCGCAGCCCGGTGGCGACCTGACCCTGGCACTGGATCAGCGCTTGCAGTACATGGCCTATCGCGAGCTCAAGGCCGCGGTCACCGAGCACGATGCCGACGGCGGCAGCGTGGTGATGCTCGACGCGCGCAGCGGGGAAGTGCTGGCCATGGCCAACCAGCCCTCGTACAACCCCAATGACCGAGCCGGACTCGATCCCCAGGGGCTGCGCAACCGGGCCATCGTCGATACCTATGAGCCGGGGTCGGTCGTCAAGCCCCTGGCCATGGCGGCGATGATCGAGCATGGCGCGGTCTCGCCGGGCACGGTGGTCGATACCGCGCCGGGATGGATGGTCATCGATCGCTTCACCATCAAGGACATCCGCAACTACGGTGACCTGGATCTGGCCGGTATCCTCAGGAAATCCTCGAACGTTGGCATGTCCAAGCTGGCCCTGCGCCTGGAGGAGCCGGTGATCCCGGCTACCTATCGCGCCCTGGGGCTGGGACAGAGCCCGGGCACCGGCTTCCCCGGTGAGGCCACCGGCAGCATTCCGGCTCCGGTGCGCTGGTCGAGCAGCCAGTGGGCGGCGCTCTCCTATGGCTACGGCCTGTCGGTCTCGGCACTGCAGCTGGCCAGCGCCTTCACGGCGATCGCCAACGAGGGGCAGCGCCTGCCGCCCTCGCTGCTCAAACTCGCCGAGCCACCGGTCGGCGAGCCGGTGATCGACCCGGACGTGGCCCGGCGGGTGCTCGGGATGATGGATCGGGTCGTCGCGCCGGGCACCGGCGCCCGCCGGGCCCTGGTGCCGGGCTACCGGGTTGCCGGCAAGACCGGTACCGTGCGCAAGACCGCCGCCGGCGGGTATCAGGAGAAGGCCTATCGCAGCCTGTTCGTCGGTATCGCCCCGGTCTCGGATCCGCGGATCGTCACCGTGGTGATGATCGACCACCCGCGGGGCGACAGCTACTACGGCGGGGCGGTGGCGGCCCCGGTGTTCTCGCGGGTCGCCGGCAACGCCCTGCGCCTGCTCGACGTGCCCCCGGATGCCCGGGCGCAGGATGAATGATGGCAACGCCAGGAGAGACGAGATGCAGCTGAGTGCCGAGCGACTCGAGGCGGGGCTGGTCGGCCTCTGGCCCGACTGCCGCCACGCCCTGGCAGGCCTTTGCCTGTCCGATCCCGTGAATCTGACCCTCGACAGTCGTGGCGTCGGCACGGGCGACGTCTTCGTCGCGGTGCCCGGCGTGGCCGTCGACGGACGCGACTTCATCGATCAGGCGCTGGCCGCCGGAGCGGCGCTGGTGCTGGCCCACGACGATGGCCGACCCGGGCCGCAGGACGAT
Source organism: Halomonas urmiana (assembly GCF_005780185.1). Taxonomy (GTDB): domain Bacteria; phylum Pseudomonadota; class Gammaproteobacteria; order Pseudomonadales; family Halomonadaceae; genus Halomonas; species Halomonas urmiana. The sequence goes on from NZ_VBUI01000015.1 coordinate 49,763, forward strand.
CGCGTGCTGTGGCTTCCGGGGCTGCGCGAGGCGCAGGGCGAGCTGGGCCGGGTGCTCTTCGACGTTCCCAAGACGCTGGCGCTGATCGGCGTGACCGGCACCAACGGCAAGAGCTCGGTGACCCACTACCTGACCGCGCTGAGCCAGGCTCTCGGCGTGGAGACCGGGCTGATCGGCACCCTCGGCCATGGCCGCCCCGGCGCCCTGACGGCGGGCAGCCTGACCACGCCCGGTCCCCTGGCGCTGCAGGCGGCGCTGGGTGAGCTGGCCGCCGACGGAGTGACGCGCGTCGCCATGGAGGCCTCCTCCCATGCCCTGGAGCAGGGGCGTCTCGACGGCGCGAGCGTGCGGGCGGCGGTGTTCACCAACCTGAGCCGTGATCACCTGGATTACCACGGCAGCATGGCGGCCTACGCCGCCGCCAAGGCGCGACTGTTCCGCCGCCATGAGCTCGAGCTCGCCGTGGTCAACGGCGACGATCCGCTGGCGCGACTGATGCTCGCCGGGATACACCGGGACGTGCGCGTGCTGGCGGTGGGCCAGGATGAGGCGGTGACCCTGCGTGTCGTCGACTGGCTCGCCCAGCCTGATGGCCAGCGCGCGCTGATCGCCACCCCCGATGGCGAGCGCGAGCTCGAACTTGCGCTGATGGGGCGCTTCACCCTGGATAACGTGCTGCTGGCCATCGCCACCCTGCATGGCCTGGGGCACCCCCTCGCGGCGCTCTTCGCGGCGGCGGCCAAGCTGGCCCCGGTGTCGGGGCGCATGGAGCCGCTCTCGCGCCCGGGCGCCCCCACCGTGGTCATCGACTACGCCCATACGCCGGCCGCGCTGGACAATGCCCTGGCGGCACTGCGCGCGCACCTGCCGGGCGAGGGGCGGCTGTGGTGCCTGTTCGGCTGCGGCGGCGACCGCGACAGCGGCAAGCGGCCGCTGATGGCCCAGGCCGCGGCGCGCCATGCCGACGTGCTGGTGGTCACCGACGACAACCCGCGTGGCGAGGCGCCGGCGGCGATTCGCGCTCAGATCCTCGCGGGCCTGAACGATGCGCCGTCATGCGAGGTGTTCGAGGTCGACGGTCGCGGCGCGGCCATCGCCCGAGTGCTCGCCGAGGCCGCACCGGACGACGTGATCCTGATCGCCGGCAAGGGCCATGAGGACTATCAGGAGGTGGCGGGCGTGAGGCACGCCTTCGCGGATCTCGCCGAGGCCGAGCGCGGCCTCGCCCGCCGGGCCGAGGAGGGAGCGCGATGAGCGCCGTCGGTCTGCGGAGCCTGGGCGAGGTCGCGGTGGCCCTGGGGTTGCCCGCGCCCGATGTGGATCCGGCCGTCGGCGCGATCGTCACCGACACCCGGCGCCTCGCTCCCGGCGCGCTGTTCGTGGCGCTCGTGGGCGAGCGCTTCGATGCCCACGACTTCGTGGTCCAGGCGCGCGAGGCCGGCGCCGTGGCGGCGCTGGTCGAGCGCCCGGTGGACGATCCGCTGCCCCAGCTGGTGGTGCCCGACACCCGGCTCGCCCTGGGGCTGCTCGCCCGGGCGCGCCGCCGGGCCTGGGGTGGGGATCTGGTCGCCGTCACCGGCAACAGCGGCAAGACCACGGTCAAGCAAATGCTAGCGACCCTGCTGGCGCGGCGTGGATCCACGCTCGCCACTCAGGGCAACCTCAACAACGACATCGGCGCGCCGCTGACGCTACTGGCCCTCGAATCCGGCCACCGCCAAGCGGTGGTGGAGCTCGGCGCCAATCACCTGGGCGAGATCGCCTGGACCACGGCCCTGGCTGCACCGCGGGTGGCGATCATCACCAACGTCACCGGCGCCCACGTCGGCGAGTTCGGCGGCACGGGGCGTATTGCCCAGGCCAAGGCCGAAATCCTCGCCGGCCTGCCAAGCGATGGCGTGGCGGTGCTCAATCGCGACGACGCCTTCTTCGCCGCCTGGGCGGGCCTCGCCGCGCCGCGGGAGGTGCTCGACTTCGGACTGGGTGCGCGGGCGCGCGTGCGCGCCGAGGCGCTGGCCTGCGACGCCCTCGGGCGCTATGCTTTCACGCTTGTCCGGGACGGCCGCGCCATCGGCCGGGTCCAACTGGCCCTGATGGGGCGTCACAACGTGGCCAACGCCCTGGCCGCCGCGGCCGCGGCCCTGGCCATGGGGCTCGAGGAGGCCGACGTGCTGGCCGGGCTCGAGGCAGTGGCGCCGATGCCGGGTCGGCTGAGCGCCGTGGAGGGCATCAGGTCCACACGGCTGCTCGACGATACGTACAATGCCAACCCCGGCGCGGTGAAGGCGGCGCTCGATGTCCTCGTGACGCTGCCCGGGCCGCACTGGTGCCTGCTCGGCGCCATGGGAGAACTGGGGGGTGAGTCCGACCGGCTGCATGCCGAGCTCGGGCACTACGCGTGGGAACGGGGAATCGACTTCCTGGGTACCCTGGGCGAGCCGGCACGACCGGCCAGCCAGGCCTTCGGTGAAGGCGGGACCCACTTCGACGATCGGGAGGCGCTGACGCGCCACGTCCTCCACCATCTACCGCCCGGGGCCAGCGTACTGGTCAAGGGTTCGCGCAGTGCCGGCATGGAACACATCGTGATCGCCCTGCGCGCGGATGCTTCAAGGTGAACGCAATACATGCTGCTCTTTCTGGCTGACTTCCTGGCGCAATTCCAGAGTGCCTTCAACGTTTTCGACTACCTGACCCTGCGCATGATCCTGGGGACCCTGACCGCCCTGGTGCTCTGCCTGTGGCTCGGTCCGCTGATGATCCGCCGCCTGGTGGAGCGCCAGATCGGCCAGGCGGTGCGCGACGATGGCCCCCAGTCCCACCTCTCCAAGGCCGGTACCCCGACCATGGGCGGCGCGATGATCCTGATGGCCATCGCGGTGAGCACCCTGCTGTGGGGCGATCTGACCAACCACTACGTGTGGTTGGTGCTGGGGGTGACGCTGGGCTTCGGGGCCATCGGCTGGGTCGACGACTTCCGCAAGGTGGTGGAGAAGAACCCACGGGGCCTACCGGCGCGCTGGAAGTATTTCTGGCAGTCGCTGATCGGCCTGTCGGCGGCCGTGCTGCTCTACGTCACGGCGGCCTCGCCGGTGGAGACCAGCCTGATCGTGCCGGTGTTCAAGGAGTTCGTGCTGCCGCTGGGCGTCTTCTACGTGGTGCTGACCTACCTGGTCATCGTCGGCAGCTCCAACGCGGTCAACCTCACCGACGGCCTCGATGGCCTGGCGATCATGCCCACGGTGCTGGTGGCCATGGGCCTGGCGGTGTTCGCCTATGCCAGCGGCAACACGGTGTTCGCCGACTATCTGCAGATCCCCTTCATTCCCGGTGCGGGCGAGCTGGCGGTGTTCTGTGCCACCATCGCCGGGGCCGGCCTGGGCTTCCTGTGGTTCAATACCTACCCGGCCCAGGTGTTCATGGGCGACGTGGGGGCCCTGGCACTGGGTGCGGCCCTGGGCGTGGTGGCGGTGATCGTGCGCCAGGAGATCGTGCTGTTCATCATGGGCGGTATCTTCGTCATGGAGACCGTTTCGGTGATCCTGCAGGTGGGCTCCTACAAGCTCACCGGGCGCCGCATCTTCCGCATGGCGCCGCTGCACCACCACTATGAGCTCAAGGGCTGGCCGGAGCCGCGGGTCATCGTGCGCTTCTGGATCATCACCGTGGTGCTGGTGCTGATCGGCCTGGCCACCCTCAAGGTCCGCTGATCGCCTCGGGCCGATCGCCATCCGCAAGGAGCGCAACATGCTCAAGGTGCCGAAGGGAGTGACGCTGGTGGTCGGGCTCGGGCTCTCCGGGCGCGCCATCTGTCGCCACCTCAGCCGGCTCGGCGTGCCCTTCATGGTCGCCGACACCCGCGCCGAGCCGCCCGGGCTCGAGGCGTTCCGCGCCGCCCACCCGGGCGTCGCGTTCCACGGCGGGCCGCTCACCGACCTCGACCTCAGCGACGCCGAGGAAGTGGTGCTGAGCCCGGGGGTCGACCCGGCGACGCCCGGGTTCGCCGCGCTGTCCGGGCGCACCCGCGAGGCCACCGGCGAACCGCTCGTGGTCGGCGAGATCGCGCTCTTCGTGCGCGCGGCCCGGGCGCCCATCGCCGCCATCACCGGCTCGAACGCCAAGTCCACGGTCACCACCCTGGTCGGCGAGATGGCCCGTGAGGCCGGATGTTGCGTCGCCGTGGGCGGCAACCTCGGCACCCCGGCCCTGGACCTGCTGGGCGAGGTGCCCGAGGCCGAGCTCTTCGTGCTGGAGCTCTCCAGCTTCCAGCTCGAGACCACACCCTCGCTGGGCGCCGAGACGGCGGCCTTCCTCAATCTCTCCGAGGACCACCTCGACCGCCACGGCGACATGGAAGGCTACCGCGACGCCAAGCGGGGCATCTTCCGCGGGGCCCGGCACGGCGTGGTCAATGCCGAGGACCCCATGACCTGGCCGGCCACAAAGCTGCCCGCCGAGGAGCGCTTCACCACCGCCGCCCCCGAGCGGGGGGAGTGGGGGATCGGGCGCCATCGGGGCGCCGACTGGCTGATGCACGGCGACACGCCGCTGATGCCCGCCGCCGAGATGCGCCTGCCCGGTCGCCATAACCAGGCCAATGCGTTGGCCGCCATGGCGATGGGCACCCGGCTGGGGCTGCCGCTCGCCGCGATGCTCGCGGTGCTGCGGCGTTTTCCCGGGCTGCCCCACCGCGGCGAGCTGGTGGCCGAGATCGACGGCGTGCGCTGGATCAACGATTCCAAGGGCACCAACGTCGGGGCGACCCTGGCCGCCATCGCGGGCCTGGGGCCGACCCTCGAGGGACGGCTGATCCTGCTCGCCGGCGGGGTGGGGAAGGGCGCTGACTTCCGTCCCCTGGCGGCGCCGCTGGCGCGTTACGGGCGCGAGGCGATCCTCTTCGGTGAGGATGCTCCGCGCCTCGAGGCCGAGCTGTCGGGCGGCACGGCGCTGACGCGGGTCGATGACCTGGACGTGGCGCTGGCGCGCGCGGCCGAGATCGCCGAACCGGGCGATTGCGTGCTGCTCTCGCCGGCCTGCGCGAGTCTCGACCAGTTCCGCGATTATCAGGCCCGCGGCGAGGCCTTCCGCCGGGCGGTCCTGCAGCGGGCGGAGGTGACGCCATGAGCCGGCTCGCGCGTCTTCGCCAGCGCCTGAGTACCGCCGACCAGCCCTTCGACGGCTGGCTGGTGCTGGCCGCGCTGTCGCTGCTGCTGATCGGCTGGGTGATGGTGACGTCGGCCTCCAGCGAGGTGGCCTCGAGCCTGACCGGCAACGCCTGGTACTTCAGCCTGCGTCACGGCACCTTCCTGCTGGCGGCGCTGGCCGTCGGGGCGTTGGCCCTGCGCGTGCCGCTGGCCTGGTGGAAGGCCAACGGCCCGCTGTTGCTGCTGGTGGGGCTCTCGCTGCTGGCGCTGGTGCTGCTGGTGGGTCGCGAGGTCAACGGCAGCCGGCGCTGGCTGTCGCTGCCCGGCGTGCCCTTCAACCTGCAGGCCTCGGAGGTCGCCAAGTTCTGCCTGATCGTCTACCTGGCCGGCTACCTGGAGCGTTTCCTGCCTCAGGTGCGCCGCGAGTGGGGCGCCTTCCTGCGTCCCCTGGCGGTGATGGCCGTGGTGGCGGGCCTGCTGATACTCGAGCCCGACTACGGCGCCGTGGTGGTGATGACCGGGGCGGTGATGGGCATGCTGCTGATGGCCGGCGCGCCCTGGGGGCGCTTTCTGGTGCTGCTGCTGCTGGTCGGCGTTCTCGGCGCCCTGGCCGCCGTCGCCGAGCCCTATCGCATGGCGCGTTTGACGAGTTTCGCCGACCCCTGGGCCGACCAGTTCGCCAGCGGCTACCAGCTGACCCAGGCGCTGATCGCCTTCGGGCGAGGCCACTGGCTGGGCATGGGCCTCGGCAACAGCGTGCAGAAGCTCTTCTACCTGCCCGAGGCCCACACCGACTTCGTCTTCGCGGTGCTCGCCGAGGAGCTCGGTCTGGTTGGCGCGATCGCCGTGGTGGGGCTCTTCGCCCTGCTGATCTGGCGGGCCATGGCGGTGGGCCGGCGGGCCGAAATCGCCGGCCTGGCCTTCGCTGCCTACGTGAGTTATGGCTTCGCCCTGGTGCTCGGCGCCCAGGCCTTCATCAACATCGCCGTGAGCACCGGCATGCTGCCGACCAAGGGCTTGACCCTGCCGCTGCTGAGCTACGGAGGCTCGAGCCTGGTGGTGAGCAGCGTGATGGTCGCCCTGCTGCTGCGCGCCGACATCGAGACTCGCGAGGTCCGCCGGCGGGCGCGCTCCACGGCCCGGCGGGCCTCCTCGGACAAGACGCCCGGTGCCGGCAAGACACAAGGAAGTACCCCATGAGTCGACAGCCAGGACGTCGTGTCCTGATCATGGCCGGCGGCACCGGCGGCCACGTCATCCCCGCGCTCTCGCTGGCCCAGGGGCTTGCCGAGGAGGGCGTCGAGGTCGCCTGGCTTGGCAGCCCGCGGGGCATCGAGAACCGCCTGGTGCCCGAGGCCGGCATTCCGCTGTTGCGCATCGCGGTGAGCGGCCTGCGCGGCAACGGGCTGGCCGGCTGGCTGCTGGCGCCGCTGAACCTCGCGCGCTCGGTCTGGCAGGCGCGGCGGGTAATCCGCGAGGTCGACCCCCAGCTGGTGGTCGGCCTGGGCGGCTTCGCCAGCGGCCCCGGGGGGCTCGCGGCCTGGCTGATGCGCCGTCCGCTGGTGATCCACGAGCAGAACGCCGTGGCTGGCCTGACCAATCGGGCCCTCTCGCGCCTGGCGCGCCGCGTCTACGCCGCCTTTCCCCAGGCCTTTCCCGGCCGGGCCGAGGTGATCGGCAACCCGGTGAGGGCCGAGATCGCCGCCCTCGGCCGGGTGCCTAGGCGCGCCGCGGAGATGGCGGGGCGTCGCCTGCGCCTGCTGGTGGTAGGCGGCTCGCTGGGTGCCAAGGCCCTCAACGAGCGCCTGCCCGAGGCGCTCGCCGCCCTGCCCGAGGAGCGCCGCCCCGAGGTGCGCCATCAGGCCGGGCGCGACAAGGATCAGACGACCCGCGAGGCCTATGAGGCGCAGGGCGTCGAGGCCGAGGTCACGGCCTTCATCGACGACATGGCCGGCGCCTATGAGTGGGCCGACCTGGTGGTCTGCCGCGCCGGTGCCCTGACCGTGGCCGAGCTTGCCGCCGCGGCCAAGCCGGCGCTCTTCGTGCCGTTCCCCCATGCGGTGGATGATCATCAGACGGCCAACGCCCGGGCCCTGGTCGAGCAGCAGGCGGCCCGGCTAATGCCCCAGCAGGAAATGAGCGCAGCGGCGCTGGCCGAGTGCCTGGCGACGCTGCTGGACCCCGACACTCTCGCCACCATGGCGGCACGGGCCCGTGCCGGTGCCCATCTCGACGCCGTCGAGCGCCTGGTGGCCGGTTGCATGGAGACAGGTTTTGAGTGATGAGACCCTCGGGCCGGTGCCCGGTCAGGCGACACCCCCGCATCCCGGCCGCGGGCTGGGCATGCGTCGGATTCGACACATCCACTTCGTCGGCATCGGCGGCGCCGGCATGTGCGGCATCGCCGAGGTGCTGGCCAACCAGGGCTATGCGGTCAGCGGCAGCGACCTGAAGGCCTCGCCGGTGGTGGCCCGCCTGCAGCAGTGCGGCATTCGCGTGGCCCTCGGCCACGCCTCCGACAACGCCGCGGGCGCCGACGTGGTGGTGGTGTCCACCGCGGTGGACGAGACCAACCCCGAGATCCGCTGGGCCCATGAGCACCGCGTGCCGGTAGTGCGCCGCGCCGAGATGCTCGCCGAACTGATGCGCTTTCGTCACGGCATCGCCGTGGCCGGCACCCACGGCAAGACCACCACTACCAGCCTCACGGCGACCCTGCTCGGCGAGGGTGGCCTCGATCCCACCTTCGTGATCGGCGGGAAGCTGACCAGCGCCGGCACCAACGCGCGACTGGGCGAAGGCGACTACCTGGTGGCGGAGGCCGACGAGTCGGATGCCTCCTTCCTGCACCTGCAGCCCATGGTGTCCATCGTCACCAACATCGACGCCGACCACATGGCCACCTATGGCGGCGATTTCGAGCGGCTCAAGGGTGCCTTCATCGAGTTCCTGCACAACCTGCCGTTCTATGGCCTGGCGATCCTGTGCATCGACGATCCGCATGTGCGCGGCCTGCTCGACCGGGTCAGCCGGCGGTTCGTTACCTATGGCTTCAGCGAGGACGCCGACTACCGAATCGAAGACTTCGATCAGCGGGCCGGCGAGGTGCGCTTCACCGCGGTGCGCCCCGAGGGGCTGGCCCCCCTCGAGGTGCGCCTGGCCATGCCGGGCCGCCACAACGCGCTCAACGCCCTGGCGGCGATCGTGGTGGCCAGCGATGCCGGTGTCTCCGACGACGCCATCCTGAGCGGGCTGGGGCATTTCGAGGGCGTGGGGCGTCGCTTCCAGGTGCATGGCCACTATCTCGCGCCCGAGGGCGAGGGCCAGGTAATGCTGGTCGACGACTATGGCCACCATCCCCGCGAGGTGGAGATGGTGATCGATGCGGTTCGGGCGGGCTGGCCCGACCGGCGCCTGGTGATGGTCTACCAGCCACACCGCTACTCGCGCACCCGCGACCTCTATGAAGACTTCGTGCGCGTGCTGTCCGGGGTCGACACCCTGCTGCTGCTCGACGTCTACAGTGCCGGGGAGGCGCCGCTGGCCGGTGCCGACGGCCGCACCCTGGCCGGCTCGATCCGCCAGCGCGGCGCGGTCGACCCGATCTTCGTGCAGGACAAGAGCGAGCTGCCGGGGCTGCTGGCGCGAGTGTTGCGCCCCGACGATATCCTGATCACCCAGGGGGCCGGTGACGTGGGCGGCATCGCCCAGCGGCTGAGCGATGCCGCCCTGAATCTCGATGAGGTGACGCTATGAATGGCGACATGGGGCGAGTGGCGGTGCTCTTCGGCGGCGTGTCCGCCGAGCGTGAGGTGTCGTTGAAGAGCGGGGCCGCCGTGCTGGCGGCCCTCGAGCGCCAGGGCGTAGACGCCATCGGCTATGATCCCGCCGATGGCGGGCTGGTGGGCCTCGAGGCGCTGGCACCGGATCGCGTGTTCATCGCCCTGCACGGCCGCGGGGGCGAGGACGGCACCCTGCAGGGGGCGCTGCAGCTGCTGGGCATTCCCTATACCGGCAGTGGCGTGCTGGCCTCGGCGCTGGGCATGGACAAGCAGCGCACCAAGCTGGTCTGGCAGGCCCTGGGGCTGCCGACGCCGGAGAGCGTGATGCTCGGCCCCGATGCCGATTGGCAGGCGGTGGTCGAACGGCTCGGCCTGCCGCTGATCGTCAAGCCGGTGCACGAGGGCTCGACCCTGGGCATCAGCATCGTCGACAGCTGCGATGCCCTGGAGGCGGCCTACCGCGATGCCGCCCGTTTCGATGCCCGGGTGATGGCCGAGCACTTCATCATGGGGGAGGAGTATACGGTGTCGCTGCTCGGCGACGAGGTCCTGCCGGCCATCCGTGTCGAGGTGCCCGGCGGTTTCTACGACTACGAGGCCAAGTACGTCTCCGACGACACGCGCTACCACCTGCCGTGCGGGCTCTCCGCCGACGAAGAGGCCGAACTCGCCGTGCTCTGTCGCGATGCCTTCGCGGCGATCGGCGCCGAAGGCTGGGGGCGCATCGACGTGATGCGTGATGGAGAAGGGTGCTTCTGGCTCATCGAGGTCAATACCGTGCCGGGCATGACCGACCACAGCCTGGTTCCTCAGTCGGCGGCCCATGCCGGCATCGATTTCGATGCCCTGGTGCTGCGTATCCTCGCCACGGCCGGGGAGAGTCGCTAGCCCATGGCAGCGCGTGGAAGCCTCGTCGGGGTGCTGCTGCTGGCGCTCTTGCTGGGCGCCGGGGGGCGGGCGTTGTGGGTGTGGCTGGATCGTCCCATCGAGCGGGTCTCGGTGCGGGGCGAGCTACAGCATGTCAGTGCCGACTACTTGCGCAGCCGCCTGGCACCGCTGATTCAGGGCCAGAGCTGGCTCTCCGTCGACCTGTCGGCGCTGCGCCGTCAGGCTCGGGAGATCGGCTGGCTGAAGGAGGTGCGCGTCAGCCGCGAGTGGCCCGATGCGCTGACCTTCGAGCTGGTCGAGCAGGTGCCGGTGGCGCGCTGGAGCGATGGGCGCCTGCTCAATCCCGAGGGCGAGCCCTTCGCCGCCGGCCCGGTGTCGCCGCCCGCCGACCTGCCGGACCTGGCCGGCCCGCCCGACAGCGGGGCCGAGGTCCTGGACTACCGGACTCGGCTCGCCACGCAGTTTGCTTCCCTGGGGCTCGAGGTGCGCCAGCTGCGCCTGGAGCCGCGCGGTGCCTGGCGCTTCCAGCTCGACAGCGGCGTCTGGGTGATGCTGGGGCGTAACGATCGCGCCTCGCGCCTGGGCCGCCTGGTCGCCGCCTGGGAGCGCGAGCTGGGACCTCTGGCGTCGCATATCCGCTACATCGACCTGCGCTATCCCAACGGCGTCGCCGTGGCGTGGCACGGCGAAACCGAGCCGCTCGAGGATGAGTCGGTAACGGATGGGTGAGCGATCGATGAAATGACTCGCTCATGAGGGCGGTATTTCGGGTGTTTCTTTCGCGGCAAAATCGCCGTATCGTGTCCGGTGTTTTAACAATCGGGCTGGTGGAACACGCGATGTTGTTCCTATAATTGCCCCAGGCTAACTTTTCAGGATTAATCTTCCCCTTCGGGGTCAGGTTCTAGGAGACTTCCCGACTCATGGCAGGTCCATCCAATGCGTCCAGTATGGTAGTCGGGCTGGATATCGGAACATCCAAGGTCGTGGCGATCGTGGGGCAGCCCAACGACGATGGCGGGATCGAAATCGCCGGTATCGGCTCACACCCGTCCCGCGGCATGAAGAAAGGCGTGGTGATCAATATCGAATCCACGGTGCAGTCGATTCAGCGCGCCGTGGAAGAGGCCGAACTGATGGCCGGCTGCGATATCCACTCGGTCTATGTAGGCATCGCCGGCAGTCATATCAGTTCGATGAATTCCGATGGCGTGGTGGCGATCAAGGAGCGCGAGGTCGCCTCCACCGATATCGACCGCGTCATTGACTCCGCCCGTGCGCGCGCGATCTCGGAGGGGCAGCGGGTGCTGCACGTCCTTCCCCAGGAGTTCGCCATCGATACCCAGGGGGGTATCCGCGAGCCGCTCGGCATGTCCGGGGTTCGCCTCGAGGCACGGGTGCATCTGGTCACCGCCGCCCTGAATGCCGTTCAGAACATCGAGAAGTGCGTGCGCCGCTGCGGGCTCGAGGTGGACTCCATCATCCTCGAGCAGCTGGCGTCCAGCCATGCGGTGCTGACCGAGGACGAGCGGGAGCTCGGCGTCTGCATGGTGGACATCGGCGGCGGCACCACCGACATCGCCGTGTTCACCGAGGGGGCCATTCGCCACACAGCGGTGATTCCCATCGCCGGCGACCAGGTCACCAACGATATCGCCATGGCGCTGCGCACGCCTACGCAGCATGCCGAGGAGATCAAGGTCAAGTATGCCTGCGCGCTGACCCAGCTGGCCGCCAGCGACGAGATGATCAAGGTGCCCAGCGTCGGTGACCGGCCGGCCCGGGACCTCTCCCGCCAGTCACTGGCCGAGGTCGTGGAGCCCCGCTACGAGGAGCTCTTCACCCTGGTGCGCGACGAGCTGCGGCGCAGCGGCTACGAGGACCTCGTCGCCGCAGGCGTGGTCCTGACCGGCGGCACCGCCCGCATGGAGGGCGTGGTCGAGCTGGCCGAGGAGATCTTCCATATGCCGGTACGCATCGCCTGTCCGCAGAATGTGCGTGGACTGGCCGACGTGGTGCGCAATCCGATTTATTCGACGGGTGTCGGCCTGCTGCATTACGCTCTACTGGAAACCCGTCAAGGGCATGGCCGCCAGGGGGCTGGGGGTAGCATGTCGGCGCAACCCAGAAGTGACGACAATACCCGGCGTGACGCAGGGGAAGGGACTCCGGCGTTGGCAAGGATCAAGGGCTGGTTCAAAGGAAATTTCTGACAGGGCCGCAGTCGCGGTCCAGGAGACGGGACTTATGTTCGAACTGGTAGATAGCGCACCCTCCAGCAGTGCAGTCATCAAGGTCATCGGTGTCGGGGGCGGTGGCGGCAACGCCGTCAACCACATGGTCGAGAGCAACATCGAGGGCGTCGAGTTCATCTGCGCCAATACCGATGCTCAGGCGCTCAAGCGCGTTGCCGCCAAGACCGTGCTCCAGCTCGGCAGCGAGATCACCAAGGGACTCGGCGCCGGCGCCAACCCCGACGTCGGCCGTCAGGCCGCCATGGAGGATCGCGAGCGCATCGCCGAGCTGCTCAACGGCGCCGATATGGTGTTCATCACCGCCGGCATGGGCGGCGGGACCGGCACCGGGGGCGCGCCCGTGGTCGCCCAGGTGGCCAAGGAGCTGGGCATCCTCACCGTCGCCGTGGTGACGCGTCCCTTCCCGTTCGAGGGCCCCAAGCGCATGCGCGCCGCCGAGGAGGGCATGAAGGAGCTCTCCGAGCATGTCGACTCCTTGATCACCATTCCCAACGAGAAGCTGCTCTCGGTGCTGGGCAAGAGCGCGACCCTGTTGACCGCCTTCAGTGCGGCCAACGACGTGCTGTTGGGGGCCGTGCAGGGCATCGCCGAGCTGATCACCAGTCCCGGCATCATCAACGTCGACTTCGCCGATGTGCGCACCGTGATGTCCGAGATGGGCATGGCGATGATGGGCACCGGCGGTGCCACCGGCGAGAATCGCGCCCGTGAGGCCGCCGAGAAGGCCATCCGCAGCCCGCTCCTCGAGGATATCGACCTCCACGGTGCCCGCGGCATCCTGGTCAACATCACCGCCGGCCCGGATCTCTCCATCGGCGAGTTCAACGACGTGGGTGCCACCGTTCAGGAGTTCGCCTCCCAGGACGCGACCATCGTGGTCGGCACCTCCATCGACATGGACATGACCGACGAGCTGCGCGTCACCGTGGTCGCTGCAGGGCTGGAAGGCAACAAGGCCCAGAAGCCGACCACCCGCGAGGCCTCGCGCAGGACCGAAGCCAGCGGCTATCGCCAGCGTCCGCCAGCGGCTGCCAGTCGTGGACAGGCCGCGGCGGCATCCAAGCCGGCGCCGCAGGAGGCGCCACGGCCCCAGTCGCAACCGGAGAAGCGTCCCTCTCAGGAGCTCGATGACTACCTCGATATTCCCGCCTTTCTGCGCCGTCAGGCCGATTGAGGCGGCCTATCACGGGAATAGCGGGCGCCAGGTGATCTTTCTTTGTTGAAACGGCCGTTCGGTGTTATAGTGAACGGTGTTTGATAACCAATGACTGCCTGGCGACTGCCCATGATCAGACAACGAACCCTGAAGAATGTCATCCGCGCCACCGGCGTCGGCCTGCACTCCGGCAAGAAGGTCTACCTGACGCTTCGTCCGGCACCGGTCGACACCGGGATCGTGTTCGTGCGCACTGACCTCGAGCCCGAGGTGCAGATCCCGGCTCGCGCCGAGCATGTCACCGACACCACGCTCTGCACCGCGCTCTCCGCGGGCGGTGACAAGGTCGCGACCGTCGAGCACCTGATGTCGGCCTTCGCCGGTCTCGGCATCGACAACGCCTACGTCGACGTCAGCGCGCCCGAGGTGCCGATCATGGACGGCAGCGCGGGGCCCTTCGTGTTCCTGATCCAGTCGGCGGGCATCGCCGAGCAGAATGCCCCCAAGAAGTTCATCCGCATCAAGCGTGAGATCGTGGTGCGCGAGGACGACAAGGAGGCCATCTTCCTCCCCCATCAGGGCTTCAAGGTCTCTTTCGCCATCGACTTCGATCATCCGGTGTTCGAGGGGCAGTCGCAGACCGCGATGGTGGACTTCTCCACCACCTCCTTCGTGAAGGAGGTGTCCCGGGCGCGGACCTTCGGCTTCATGCGTGATCTGGAGTATCTGCGCGCCAACAACCTGGCGCTGGGTGGGAGCCTCGACAATGCCATCGTGGTCGACGACTACCGCATCGTGAACGAGGGTGGGCTGCGTTACGACGACGAGTTCGTCAAGCACAAGGTGCTCGATGCCATCGGTGACCTCTACCAGCTCGGCTACAGCCTGATCGGCGAGTTCCGCGGCGTGAAGTCGGGCCATGCCTTGAACAACCAGCTTTGCCGTGCACTGCTGGCCCAGCCGGAAGCCTGGGAGTTGGTCACCTTCGAGGGCGAGGCCGAGAAGGCGCCGATCTCCTACGCGGCGCCCGCCATGGCCTAGCCCGAAGCTTGAAGAGCGGCGCTTCGCGCCTGGAAGCTTGAAGAAAAACAACCCCGCTGGTAGGCCCAGCGGGGTTGTTTCATACCAGGCTGAGGCTATGCTGCGTTCCAGCTTCCAGCTTCCAGCTTCCAGCTTCCAGCTTCCAGCTTCCAGCTTCCAGCTTACGGCTCCTCCTCGCGTTCGGCGTGGGCGGCCAGCCGTTTCAGGGCGCTCTTGAGGCCGGGGTCGTCGACGTCGGCGGCACAACTCGTTATCTCGTCGGCGGCCTTCTCCGGCAGGTGACGGGCCTGGCGCAAGGGTGGGCGGGTCGGGCGCACGGGGCGCACCTTGAGGATGAAGCCGGTGACCGCCTCGAACCCCGGCAGCTGGTGCAGCAGGCCGAGCAGTCGCGGCTGCTCGTAGCGCAGCCGAGTCAGCCAGACGGCGCGGTCGGTGATCAGCGCCAGCTTCCCCTGATGGAAGCCACCGACGAAGAGATGCTCGCGCATCTCCTCGGGCAGGTGATCGCGCAGATGGGCCTGGGCCCGTTCGACCAGGGTGGCCATGCGCATCAAGGCGCTCAGCTCGCCGCGCCCTTCGAGCAGGCGGGACATGGGCTGTGCTCGGAACTGCTTAACCTTTATACTCATCCGCTTGATTCTCGGGGTCGAAGCCCTGACGTTAGCCGTCGGCCGCCATCATCCAGGCGGCCCTTGAACAGCCAGAGCCTAGCACGCACCGGAGGCCGTCGACAGCATGCCCGCCGCCATCACCGACAACTGCGCCGGCCCCCGGGGTTCGCGGCGCATGCGCCGCGCGACGCGCTGGTGGCTGGCCGGTCTGCTGGTGGGTTGCCTGTTGCCGGCGGGCCTCGCCCAGCTGGAATCCCTGCGTCCCGTCGAGCGGGCCGCTCAGGTCAGCCTGCTGGTACCCGTGCTGCTGCGCGTGCGCTCTCGCCTCCAGGCGCGTCGGCGCGCCTTGGGGCGCTGGGTCCGCCGCCGGATGGGCTGGCCGCTGGCGACGAGACGGATATGCCCGCGTCCTGCGCATCCCCGTGTTCCGGTTGCCGCCAATGACGTCCTGTCGCGTCGTGGCCCTCCCGCGGGCCGCTGAGCCACCGCACCGGAGAGGTCGCGGGCCATTGCCCGCGATGCGATGTCACACGCAGCCACTGGATCCTTCATGATCAATAACCTGTTACGCAAGGTCGTCGGCTCGAAGAACGACCGCGACGTCAAGCGCATGAACCGCCAGGTCGCGGACGTGACCGCCCTGGAAGCCGAACACGAAGCCCTCGATGAGGCCGCCCTCAAGGGCCGTACCGATCACTTCCGCGAGCGTCTCGCGGGGGGCGAGTCCCTCGATGCGCTGCTCCCGGAGGCCTTCTCGACGGTTCGCGAGGCCAGCCGCCGCGTCATGGGCATGCGCCATTTCGATGTGCAGATGGTCGGCGGCCTGACCCTGCACCGGGGCCGCATTGCCGAGATGAAGACCGGCGAGGGCAAGACGCTGGTGGCGACACTGGCCGTGTACCTCAATGCCCTGCCGGGCAAGGGCGTGCACGTGGTCACGGTCAACGACTACCTGGCACGCCGCGATGCCGAGTGGATGCGCCCGCTCTATGAATTCCTCGGCCTCTCGGTGGGGGTGATCTACTCCGGCCAGACGCCGGAGGAGAAGCGCCACGCCTACGGCTGCGACATCACCTACGGGACCAACAACGAGTTCGGCTTCGACTACCTGCGCGATAACATGGCCTTCTCGCTGGAGGAGAAGGTGCAGCGCGACCTGCACTTCGCCATCGTCGACGAGGTGGACTCGATCCTGATCGACGAGGCGCGCACTCCGCTGATCATCTCCGGGGCGGTGGACGAGGACACCGAGCTCTATCAGGTGGTCGACCGCCTGGCCCACCACCTCGCAGAGTGCAGCGACGAGGAGGATCCCGAAAGCGGCGACTTCACCCTCGACGAGAAGCAGAAGCAGGTCGAGATCACCGAGGGCGGCCACCACAAGGTCGAGGCGCTGATGCGCGAGCAGGGCCTGCTCGGCGAGGCGGACTCCCTCTACGCGGCCCAGAATCTCAACCTGCTTCAGCACATGCACTCGGCGCTGCGCGCGCGCCACCTCTATCACCGCGACGTGGACTACATCGTCAAGGATGGCCAGGTGGTGATCGTCGACGAGCACACCGGCCGCAGCATGCCGGGGCGTCGCTGGTCGGAAGGCCTGCACCAGGCGGTGGAGGCCAAGGAGGGGGTGCCGGTCCAGCGCGAGAGCCAGACGCTGGCCTCCACCACCTTCCAGAACTACTTCCGGCTCTACGATAAGCTCTCGGGCATGACCGGCACCGCCGACACCGAGGCCTTCGAGTTCCGTCAGATATACGGCCTGGACGTGGTGGTCATTCCTACCAACCGGCCGCTGGTCCGCCAGGACTTCAACGACCTGGTCTACCTGACCGCCGAGGAGAAATTCGAGGCGATCATCGAAGACGTCCAGACGCAGACCGCGGCCGGTCGCCCGGTGCTGGTCGGTACCGCCTCCATCGAGACCAGCGAGTACCTGGCCGAGCTGATGAAGCGTGCCGGCATGGCCTTCAACGTCCTCAACGCCAAGCAGCACCAGAGCGAGGCACAGATCATCGCCCAGGCCGGCCGTCCCGGGGCCGTGACCATCGCCACCAACATGGCCGGTCGCGGCACCGACATCGTGCTCGGCGGTAACTGGGAGGCCGAGGCTGCCACGCTGGAGAATCCCAGCGAGGCGGAGCTCGAGCGGCTCAAGGCGGAGTGGCAGGCGCGCCACGACGCGGTGCTCGAGGCCGGTGGCCTGCACGTGGTCGGCTCCGAGCGTCACGAGTCCCGGCGCATCGACAACCAGCTGCGCGGGCGCGCCGGCCGCCAGGGCGACCCGGGCTCGACGCGCTTCTTCCTCTCGCTGGAAGACAACCTGATGCGGCTGTTCGGCTCCGATCGGGTCCAGCGGCTGATGCAGGCGCTGGGGCTGGAGCGGGGCGAGGCGATCGAGCACAAGATGGTCTCCAATGCCGTCGAGCGGGCCCAGAAGAAGGTCGAGGGGCGCAACTTCGATATCCGCAAGCAACTGCTCGAGTACGATGACGTGGCCAACGATCAGCGCCGGGTCATCTACGAGCAGCGCAACGAGATCCTCGCCGCCGAGGACATCTCCGACAACGTCGCCGGCATCCGCGAGGAAGTGCTGGATCTCGCCATCAGCGAGTTCGTGCCGCCCCAGAGCCTGCCCGAGCAGTGGGACCTGGCCGGGCTCCAGGATCACCTGAAGAGCGAGTTCAACCTCGAGGCGCCGGTCGTCGAGTGGGCGGAGCAGGACGACCGCTTCCACGAGGAGCCGCTGCGCGAGCGGCTCCAGGCGATGCATCGCGAGGCCTACGAGGCCAAGGTCGCGGAGGCCGGCGAGACCCTGATGCGCCGCTTCGAGAAGCAGGCGATGCTCCAGGTGCTCGACACCCGCTGGAAGGAGCACCTGCAGTCCATGGACCACCTACGCCGCGGAATCCACCTGCGAGGCTATGCCCAGAAGAACCCCAAGCAGGAGTACAAGCGCGAATCCTTCGAGCTGTTCCAGCACCTGCTGACCAACATCAAGGCCGACGTGACGCGCATCCTGAGCCACGTCCAGGTGCGTCGTCCCGAGGAGGTCGAGGAGCTCGAGCGCCAGCGTCGCGATGCGCTGGAGCGCGAGAAGGCGACGGCGGCGAGCCGCCATGACGAGCCCGCCATGGCCGGCGACGCGCGAGACGAGGCGCCGGCCGCGCCGGCACCGGGCGCCGACGGTCGCCCGCTGCGTCGTGAGGGCCCCAAGGTGGGGCGCAATGACCCCTGCCCCTGCGGGTCGGGCAAGAAGTTCAAGCAGTGCTGCGGCAAGCTGAGCTGAGGTGATGGGTTGAGGTGACTGGCCGGGTACGCCCCGGCCGACAGAGGAGACGAGACGATGGCAGTGGGTGAGACACGTTTTCCCGAGATGCCGGTGATCGAGGGGCTGCGGCTGGGTGCCGCCATGGCCGGCATCAAGAAGCCCGATCGCCGCGACCTGGTGGTGATCGAGATCCCCGAGGGGGCCAGGGTGGCGGGGGCCTTCACCCGTAACGCCTTCTGTGCGGCGCCGGTGATGGTGGCCCGCGAGCACCTCGCCGCCTGTGTGGCGCGCGGCGAGGGGGCGCGCTATCTGGTGGTCAATACCGGCAATGCCAACGCCGGTACCGGCGCGACGGGGCTCCGTGACGCCCGGACCACCTGTGCCGAACTGGCGCGGCTGGCCGGAGTGGAGGAGGCGAGCGTGCTGCCGTTCTCCACCGGGGTGATCGGCGAGCCGCTGCCCATGGACCGCCTGCTGGCGGGGCTGCCCGGCGCGGTGCAGGCGCTCGATGACGGATCAGACGCCTGGCTCGCGGCGGGCGAGGGCATCCTCACCACCGATACGCGGGCCAAGGGGGCCAGCGTCACCCTCACGCTTGGCGACGCGACGGTGACCATCAACGGCATCGCCAAGGGCTCGGGCATGATCCGTCCCGACATGGCCACCATGCTCGCCTTCGTGGCCACCGACGCCGCCATCGAGCAGGCGCTGCTCGATGGCCTGCTGCGCGAGGCGGTGGAGCGCTCCTTCAACTGCATCACCGTGGACAGCGACACCTCGACCAATGACGCCTGCCTGCTGATCGCCACCGGGCGTGGCGCGGCGGTGGTCGACGGTGAGGCGCTCGAGCGCTTTCGCGAAGGGCTCCTACAGGTGATGGCCGAGCTGGCCCAGGCGGTGATCCGCGACGGTGAGGGCGCGACCAAGTTCGTCACGCTGCGGGTCGAGGAGGCGCGCAGCCGTCGCGAGGCGCTGGACGTGGCCTTCACCGTGGCGCACTCGCCGCTGGTCAAGACGGCCCTCTACGCCTCTGATGCCAACTGGGGGCGTATCCTCGCCGCGGTCGGGCGGGCGCCCGTCGAGGAGTTCGACGTCGACCTCGTCACCATCGATCTGGGCGAGGTTCGCCTGGTCGAGAACGGCGGTCGCGCGCCTGGCTATGCCGAGGAGGCCGGCAGCGCGGTGATGGCTCGCGAGGAGATCGAGATCCGCATCGCCCTGGGGCGTGGTGAACAGCACGCCACGGTCTGGACCTCGGACCTGTCTCATGACTACGTGAGCATCAACGCCGACTATCGTAGCTGACCGAATCCTTCGGTCGGCAGTCAGACAGAAACCCCGCGCGGCCCACGGCCGCGTGGAACAGCGGGTAGGAGTCAATGAACGCAATGGTGAAGAGAAGGGTGCACGTGGCGGCGGCCGCCATCATCAGTGCCGACGGTCGCGAGGTGCTGCTGGCCCGTCGTCCCTCCAACGTCGATCATGGCGGCCTCTGGGAGTTTCCCGGTGGCAAGCTGGCACCCTACGAGACCGGCCTGGAAGCACTCAAGCGCGAGCTCCACGAAGAGCTGGGCGTGGAGATCCGGCGCGCTCAGCCGCTGATCCGCATCCACCATGAGTATTCCGACAAGCACATCCTGCTGGACGTGTGGCAGGTGCACGACTTCGCCGGCGAACCGTTTGGTCGCGAGGGGCAGGCCGTGCGCTGGGTGCCCATGAGCGAGCTGGCGAACTACCCCTTTCCGGCGGCCAACCTGCCGATCCTGCGGGCGGTGATGCTGCCGACGGAGTACCTGATCACCGGTGAGGAGGTCGACGAGTCGCGTTTCCAGGAGTGCCTGGGGCGCGCCCTCGACGAGGATGGCGTGCGCCTGGTACAGCTGCGGGCCAAGTCGCTGGACGAGGCGGAATACCTGAAGCGCGCCGAGCAGGCCCTCGAGCTCTGCCGGGCGCGGGGCGCACGGCTGGTGCTCAACGGCGAGCCGTCGCTGCTCGAAGCCGTGGATGCCGACGGTATCCATCTGACCAGCGATCGCTTGATGAGCCTGGAGCGGCGGCCCGTGGCCGAAACCAAGTGGCTCTCCGCCTCGACCCATGATCGCCGGCAGCTGGACCATGCGCGCCGCATCGGCTGCGACTTCGTGACCCTGTCGCCGCTGCGCACCACGCCCTCGCATCCCGAGGTGCCCCCGATCGGCTGGCATGACTTCCAGCAGCTGGTGGAGCGCGCGGGCATGCCGGTCTTCGCGCTGGGTGGGATGACGCGCTTCGATGCCCACCATGCCCGCGCCGTGGGCGCCCAGGGCATCGCCTCGATTCGCGATTTCTGGAAATGACCGGCTTCGCCGGAGCTTGAAGCCATCAGCTTGAAGCGGGAAGAAAACCGCCCCATGGCCTTGCCGTGTGGGCGGTTTTCTTTAGGCTCTCTGCAGCTTCCAGCTTCCAGCTTCCAGCTTCCAGCTTCCAGCTTCCAGCTTCCAGCTTCCAGCTTCCAGCTTCCAGCTTCCAGCTCCGCGCGAAGCGCGGTCAGTCCCGATAGCGCCGGGTCAGGTCGCCATAGGCGTCGATGCGCCGGTCCCGCAGGTAGGGCCAGATGCGCCGCACCTCCTCGCTGAGCGTCATGTCCAGCGTCACCAGCATGCGCTCCGCCTCCTGGCCGGCATGGGCGAGCAGCTCGCCCTGGGGGCCGCAGATGAAGCTGCCGCCCCAGAAGTCGATGCCCGGCGTCGCCCCGGAAGGATCCGACTCGTGGCCGACCCGATTGGCGACGATCACCGGCAGGCCATTCGCCACGCCATGGCTGCGCTGGATCAGGGTCCAGGCCTCCTTCTGGCGCCGTTTCTCCGGGGTGTCGTCCGGCGGATGCCAGCCGATGGCGGTGGGGTAGAGCAGCAGTTCCGCACCCGCCAGGGCCATCAGCCGGGCGGCCTCCGGGTACCACTGATCCCAGCAGACCAGCACGCCGAGGCGGCCGAGCGAGGTGTCGATCGGCGTGAAGCCCTGGTCGCGGGCAGCGTCCTGGTCGCCGGGGGTGAAGTAGAACTTTTCAAAGAAGCCCGGATCGTCGGGGATGTGCATCTTGCGATAGTGGCCCACGCGGCCGCGATCGCGGTCATAGACCACCGCGGTATTGTGGTAGAGGCCGGGCGCGCGGCGCTCGAACAGCGATCCCACCAGCACGATGTCGAGCTCTTCCGCCAGCGCCGCCAGCCGGGTGCCGGTCGGCCCGTCGAGGGGCTCGGCCAGGTCGAAGACGTCGGTGTCCTCGGTCTGGCAGAAGTAGTGGGTGGCGTGAAGCTCCTGGAGCATCACCAGCTGGGCGCCGGCGCCTGCCAGCTCTCGGATGCCGGCCTCGCTCTCGGCGAGGCTTCTGGCCTTGTCGGGCCAGGCGGGCTGCTGGACCAGTCCAACCTTCAGGTGACGGGACATGAATGAGTCTCCTCGTGGTTCAATGCTCGAGGCTAACCCGGTAACAGGTGTCCGAGGGGGCCCTCTGCCATCTGTCCCCGGCGCCTCTTGCGTCAGGCAACGGGTGTATCCTGGGCAGCCAGGCTGCCGGCGGGCAGCTGCATGGTCAGGCAGTGCAGGCTGCCGTGTTGGCGAATCACGCTCAGGCAGTCGATGGGGATGATGTCGCGGCCCGGAAAGGCGCTTGCCAGGGCGCTGAGCGCCCGGGTATCGGCGGCGTCGCCGTAGGTCGGGACCAGCACGGCGCCGTTGATGATCAGAAAGTTGGCGTAGGTGGCGGGCAGGCGGTGGCCGTCCACCGGGTCGTGGCAGGCGCGCGGCCAGGGCAGGGGCACCAGCCGGTAGGCCTCGCCGTCGGCGCGGCGTAGGGCCTTGAGCTCCGCCTCCATGGCGGCGAGCGCCGGATAGTGGGGGTCGGCGGGGTCGTCGCAGCGCACATAGGCCAGGGTGGCCGGGTCGCAGAAGCGCACCAGGGTATCGACATGGCTGTCGGTGTCGTCGCCCTCCAGGTGGCCGTGGGTCAGCCACAGCACCCGCGTGATGCCGAGATCCTGCTTGAGGCGCGCCTCCATGGCCGCCCGATCGAGCTCGGGATTGCGGTTGGGGTTGAGCAGGCACGCCTCGGTGGTCAGCAGGGTGCCCTCGCCGTCGGTGTCGATGGCGCCGCCCTCCAGCACCAGCTCGCTCGAGGCGAGGGGGCAGGCGAAGGCGCCGGCCTCGGCCAGGCGCCGGGTCAGGGTGTTGTCCCGGGCGGCTTCGTACTTGCCGCCCCAGCCGGTGAAGGCGTAGTCGAGCAGCCGCGGCGCATTGCCCTCGGCCACGGTGACCGGGCCGTGATCGCGGGCCCAGGTGTCATCGGCCGGGGCGACCATCAGCCGCAGGCGGGCGGGGTCGACGCCCAGGCAGATGAAACGCCGGGTCAGGTGGCTGCGGGTGGCCGCGTCCGGCACGGCGATCAGCACGGCCTGATAGCGGGCGATGGCCACCACCATGGCCTCCAGGGTCGCCTCGATGCGCTCGAGCAGAGGCGCCCAGTCGCTGTCGGCGGCGGGCCAGGTGAGTTGCACGGCATCCTGGGGATGCCATTCGGGGAGCAGGCAATGGGCCATGGGGCGAGTCTCGTGCGGGTCGTGACGGCGCAATGTAGGCTGCCGTCGTCAATGATGCAATCATCGCGCAAGCGGCCAGGGACGGCGATGCAGGCGCGGGCAAAAAACCGTACCATGGGCGCCCGCCGACAAGGAACGTTCTCATGCTCGACCGTCTCCCCTTTCTGATCGGGTTGCGCTACGTGCGGGCCAAGCGTCGCAACCACTTCATCTCCTTCATCTCGCTGACCTCCATGCTGGGCCTCATGCTCGGGGTCGCGGTGCTCATCCTGGTGCTCTCCGTCATGAACGGCTTCGACCATGAGCTGCGCACCCGGGTGCTGGGCATGGTGCCGCATACCAAGATCGAGTCGCCGGGTGGTCTCACCGGTTGGCAGTCCCTGGCCGAGCGCCTCGTCGAGCGCGAGCGGGTGATCGGCGCCGCCCCCTATGTGGAGCAGCAGGGCATGTTCTCGGTGGGCGGTCGCAACGAGGGCGCCATGGTCAACGGCATCGACCCCGCCTGGGAGAGTCGCGTGTCGATCGTCGACGAGAACATGCGTCAGGGCCGACTCGACGACCTGAAGGAGGGCGAGTGGAACGTCGTGCTGGGCTCGATTCTCGCCCGTCGACTGGGCGTGGGGGTGGGCGATCGCGTCACCCTGCTGGTGCCCGAGGCATCGATCACCCCGGCCGGGGTGTTCCCCCGGCTCAAGCGCTTCACGGTGAGCGGCATCTTCAGCGTCGGCGCCGACCTAGATGCCGCCCTGGCCTATGCCCATATCGAGGACATGCAGACCCTGGCGCGCCTGGGCGACGCCGTGGGCGGCCTGCGCCTGGAGCTCGACGACCTGTTCGCCGCCGGCAGCGAGACCCGCGCCATCATCGACGAGCTCGGTGCCGGCTACCGGGGGATCGACTGGACCTACTCCCACGGCAATCTCTTCCAGGCGATCCAGATGGAGAAGCGCATGATCGCGCTGCTGCTGACGGTCATCATCGCCGTGGCGGCCTTCAACATCGTCTCCACCCTAGTGATGGTGGTCACCGACAAGCGGGCCGATATCGCCATCCTGCGCACCATCGGCGCCACCCCGCGCTCGATCATGGGCATCTTCATCGTCCAGGGGCTGGCGATCGGCGTGATCGGCATCCTGGTCGGCGTCACCCTGGGCGTGCTGTTGGCGCTCACCGTGTCGGACCTGATCGGCTGGGTGGAGAGCACCCTGGGCATCCACTTCCTCGATGCCGGCGTCTACTTCATCAGCGAGCTGCCGTCGCGCCTGATCTGGTCCGATGTGCGCAACATCGTCGCCGCGGCCTTCATCCTGACCTTCCTGTCGACCCTCTATCCGGCCTGGCGGGCCGCGCGGGTCCAGCCTGCCGAGGTACTGCGCTATGAGTGACACGGCCATGACGCCACGGACCGATGCGGCCAGCCGAGCGGAGCGGGTGATGCTCGAGTGTCGCGACCTGACCCGCGTCTATCGCGAGGGGCCGCGGGACTTGACCGTGCTGGACGGCCTGGAGATGCGGGTGCAGGCCGGCGAGCGGGTCGCCGTGGTCGGCAGCTCCGGCTCCGGCAAGACCACGCTCCTGAACCTGCTGGGCGGGCTGGATCAGCCCAGTCGCGGCGAGGTGTGCATCGCCGGCGAATCGCTGCTGGCGCTCAACGACGCCGACCTGGGGCGCTTTCGCAACCGCCACATCGGCTTCGTCTACCAGTTTCACCACCTGCTGGCGGAGTTCACGGCGCTGGAGAACGCGGCCCTGCCGCTGATCGTGCGCGGCCAGCGCAAGCGCCACGCCGAGGAGCGCGCCCGGGAATTGCTGACGCGCGTCGGCATGGCCGATCGGGCCGATCACAAGCCGGGTGAGCTCTCCGGGGGCGAGCGCCAGCGGGTGGCCATCGCCCGGGCGCTGGTCACCGACCCCAGCCTGATGCTGATGGACGAGCCCACCGGGAACCTCGACCAGACCACCGCGGGGAGCATCCTCTCGCTGATGGACGAGCTGGCGGCAAGCGCCGCCTGTGCCTTCGTGATCGTCACTCATGATCCGGGGCTTGCCGCCCACCAGGATCGCGTGCTCAAACTCGACGGCGGGCGCCTGGTCGAGGAGCCTCCCCACGCCTGAGCGCGCCCGGTATCGCGATGAAGCAGCGGCCGGCGTCCTGGCGCCGGCCGCTGGCGTTTTACGTCACGATTCCTGGGTGGCCTCTCGCGAGCGGCGGCGTCGGCGGGTGCGCTGACGCCAGCTGCGGGACACCTGCCAGCGCCAGATCAGGCGAATCGCCAGGTTGGCCAGGGCGGCGGTGACCACCGCCGCGACCAGCGACCCGAGCGCCAGTGCCGGCAGGATCTCCACGAGCTGCTCGGCGATCCACTGGGTGGAGATCCGATCCGGGGCCGGGCGCACGGGCGTGTCCAGCAGCCAGGCGCCGAGGCGATAGTTGCCGAAGAAGATCAGCGGCATGGTCAGTGGGTTGGTGATCCATACCAGGCCGATCGACAGCGGCAGGTTGCAGCGCGCCAGCCAGGCGCCCATGGCGGCCACCAGCATCTGGAAGGGGATCGGCAGCAGGGCGCTGAACAGCCCCACGGAGAAGGCGTTGGCCACGCTGCGTCTTGTCAGCACCCACAGCGACGGATTGCCGATCAGGTGGCCGACCACGCGCAGGGAACGCCGGCGCCTGAGGGCGTCGGGATGGGGCAGGTAGCGCTGCAGGAGTCTGCGCGGCATGAAGACGAGCTCGCGGCGTCGAAACCCGAGCTATTATCCATAGAAGTCGCCTGCCTCGCCATGATGCGTCTCTCCGATGCGACGGAGGGCGAGGCGTCCGCCCGCCGTTCAGGGACGATATCATGTCGCTGGGTCTGGCCATGCCCCTGGCGCTCGCCGTGCTGGTTGGCGTGCTGGGAGGGCATCTTGCCGTGCCGGGAAGTACCGAGCTGCTCGCGGTCGCCTTCCTGGCGGCCCTGGCAGCGCGCCGCCCGCGGTTCGCGCTGGGGCTCGCGGTAACGGTTCTGGTCGCCGTGCAGCTGCTGGTCGTGAGCGGCGGTGAGCTCGCCGCCGGCCTGACCCGCCAGGAGCTGCGCCTCGAGGGGCGGTTTGACTCGGTGCGTCGCGATGCGAATCTCGCGCGGGTGGTCATGGCGGTGGACGAGTGCCGTGCGTTGTCGAGCGGCGTCCCGGCCTGTGACGACCTGACGCGGGTGCGCCTGTCCTTCTTCGAGGCCCCCGAGCTGGTAGCGGGTGAGCGCTGGGCGCTGACGGTGCGGCTGCGCCCACCGTCCGGCTTCGCCAATCCCGATACCTTCGACTTCGGCGCCTGGCTGAGGCGGGAGGGCATCCAGGCCAGCGGCTATGTGCGTCGCGACCCACCCCCGCAGAGGCTCGCCGAGGCCGGCTTCTCTCTGCGCCGACAGGCTCTCGAGCACCTCGACGCCCAGGCGCTGGCGGGTCGCCAGGCGCGCTGGCTGGCGGCGCTGACCCTGGGGGCCAGTGAGCGGTTGGAGCGCGCCGACTGGGACCTGCTCAACGCCAGCGGCACCACCCACCTGGTGGTGATCTCCGGTCTCCACGTCGGCCTGGTGGCGACCTTCGCCCTGTGGCTGGCGCGGGGCGTGGCCCGGCTGGTGACGCCCGGGGCCTGGCGCCTGGCGGTGTGGCCCTGGTGGCTGGCCGCCGCCTCGGCGGCGGGGTATGCCGTGCTCGCCGGCCTGGAGCCGCCTGCGCTGCGCGCCATGATCATGGCCCTGGTGGGGCTCTGGGTGGCCAGCGGGCGACATGCGCCCGGCCCCTGGCAGGCCTGGTGGCTGGCGCTAGGCCTGGTGCTGTCGATCGACCCGCTCTCGGCATGGCGTCCCGGCCTCTGGCTGTCGTTCGCCGCCGTGGCGCTGCTGATCCTGATCTGGCAGGGGAGGCCGCGTCCGCGGGGAGTGAGAGGATGGCTGTGGGCCCTGGTGCGCACCCAGCTGCTGCTGGCGCCGGTGATGGCGGCCGCGGTGCTGCTGGCCTTCGACCGTCTGGCGCCTGCGGCGCCGCTGATCAATCTGATTGCCGTGCCGCTGGTCAGCACGCTGCTCGTACCGCTCGGGTTGCTAGGCTGGCTCACCGCCTGGCTGCCCCCGCTCTCGGCGCTCTGCTGGAGCCTGTTCGGCCTGCTGGTCGATGCCCTGGCAGCGCTGCTGGAGCTGGCGGTCGCCTGGCTGCCGCTGTGGCAGCCGGCGCCGTCGCGGGTGCTACCTGTCGGTCTGGCGCTGGGGCTGGCCGGCCTGCTGTGGGCGCTGCCGGGTCTCGTGATGGGTCTGCGTCTGGCGGCCACGGCGACGCTGATGCTGCTGCCGCTGGGGCTGCCTGCCCCGTCGCCGGTGCTTGCCGAAGGACAGCTGCGGGTCCGAGTTCATGACGTGGGCCAGCGCTTCGACGACCTCATCGTCAGCCACGCCGACCAGGACCATGCCGGCGGCCTGCCGGCACTGCTCGACGCGCATCGAGTGGCACGCGTCCTGGCGCCCCCCGGCGAGGACCTGGGGCTGCCGGCCAGGCCCTGCACGGCGGGGCGCCGCTGGCAGCGCGGCGGGGTAAGCTTTCGCATCCTGTGGCCGCCTCGGGAGACCGCCGAGCTCTCCGCCAACGATCGCTCTTGCGTCCTGCTGGTCAGTGCGGGGGCCCAGCGATTGCTGATCACCGGCGACGTCGGTCGCCAGGCCGAGCGACGCTTTCTCGACGAGATCGAGCCGGGGATCACCCTGCTGGTGGCGGGCCACCACGGCAGCGACACCAGCTCCGGGCTCCAGCTGGTGCGGCGCCTGGCACCGCGCCATGTGATCTTCAGCGCGGCGCGCCACAATGCCTTCGGCCATCCCGCGGATCCCGTCGTGCGTCGCTTCCGGGCGGTGGGCAGCTGTCTCTGGAACACCGCCCAGGACGGTGCCGTGACCCTCTGGTTCGGCGACGAGGCGCGGCCGGCGCTCACCGCCGAGCGGCCGGCCGCCGGGCGGCGCGGCGGTGTCGGAGGCGGCTGCCTTGCGTTAGAATCGCGCCACTGATGCCGGCCCGCGGGCCGGCCCTACCCGGGGAGAGTGCCATGGACATGATGGATGCCCTGATCGCCGGCGGCTGGTTGATGGTGCCGCTGCTGGGCTGCTCGCTGCTGGCCTCGGTGATCATCATCGAGCGGCTGTGGACCCTGCGCGCGCGCCGCATTGCCCCCCGCGGGCTTGGCCAGGAGGTCTGCCACCTGGTGGCGCGCGGGCAGGTGAATCTCTACTGGCTGGAGGCGCACTCGCCGCTGGGCGGCGTGCTCGCCGCCGGACTGCGCAACGCCCGGCTCGGTCATGAGCAGGTGCGCGCCCGCTTGCAGGAGGCGGCGACCGCGGTGATCCACGACATGGAGCGCTTCCTGAGCCCGCTGGGCACCATCGCCGCGATCACCCCGCTGATCGGCCTGCTGGGCACCGTGGTCGGCATGATCGAGGTGTTTGCGGTGATCGTCAGCGGCGACGGGGCGAGTCGCACCGCGGATCTCGCCGGCGGCATCTCCCGCGCGCTGGTGACCACCGCGGCGGGCCTCACCGTGGCGATTCCCGCGCTGATGTTCCATCGCTACTTCCAGCGCCGGGTCGAGGACATCACCGTGCGCATGGAGGAGCAGGCCGGCCAGGTGGTCGAGTACCTGGCCCACTATCCGGGCGAGCTGGTGCTCGCCGAACGCCACGCCGACGAGGCGCACCCGGCGGCGCGCGGCGACGAGCGTCGTGAGGCGGACGGGCGCATCGCGCCGCGGGTGAAGCCGTCGTGAGATTCCCCCGGCGACGACGCGATCCGGTGGAGGTCAACCTCACGCCGCTGATCGACGTGGTCTTCCTGCTGCTGATCTTCTTCATGGTCTCGACCACCTTCGAGACCCGCCAGGCGCTGGAGCTCGAGCTCCCCGAGAGTGCGAGCGGCCAGCCGATGGAGGCCGCGCCGGTGACGCTGGTCGTCACGGCGGCGGGCGAGTATCGCCTGGGCGAGCGGGTCCACACTGCCGGGACCTTGGGCGATGCCCTGGCGGCAGAGGCCGAACAGGCCCGCGAACACGGCCTCGTGGTGGAGGCCGACGGGCGGGCCGCCCATGCCGACGTGGTACGCGTGCTGGATCGGGCCGCCGGTCTCGAGATCCGGCACGTGCGGATCGCCACCGAGGCCGTTGCAACCCCCCAAGCGGAGACACCGTGATCGAACATTCCGGCTGGACCCTCTACAAGCGCCTGCTGGGCTACGTGAAGCCCTACTGGCGTGCCTTCGCCCTGGCGATCCTCGGCTACGTGATCTATGCCGCCTCGAGCACCGCCCTGGCCGAGATGATGAAGCGGCTGATCGACGGCATCCAGAACCCGGACGCGGCCTTCCGCCTGTTCCTGCCGCTGTTCGTGGTGGGCATGTTCGCGGCGCGTGGCCTTGGCACCTTCCTTGGCACCTACTTCATGAGCTGCGTGGCGCGCAATCTGGTCCACGTGCTGCGCTGCGACGTCTTCAACCACATACTTCACCTGCCGGGACGCTTCTTCGACGCCCATTCCACGGGACAACTGATCTCCCGTGTCACCTACCACGTCGAGCAGGTCACCGGGGCCGCCACCAAGGCGGTCACCATCCTGTTGCGCGAGGGGCTCTTCGTGATCGGCCTGGTGGTCTACCTGCTGTGGACCAATTGGATGCTGACGCTCCTGTTTCTGGCCGTGACACCGCTGATCGGTGGCGTGGTCAGCTATGCCAGCAAGCGCTTCCGGCGTATCTCGCGGCGTATCCAGCGCTCCATGGGAGACGTCACCCACGTTGCCTCCGAGGCGCTTTCGGGCTATCGGGTGGTGCGCACCCATGGGGCCGAGGGCTTCGAGAAGGCGCGTTTCGAGAAGGCCAGCGAGGTCAATCGTCGCCAGAGCATGAAGGAGGCGCTGACCAAGGCTACCAGCACTCCGGTGATCCAGCTGCTAGTGGCGCTGTCGCTGGCGCTGCTGGTGTGGCTCGCCATGTCGCCAGCGCTGCTCGACGAGATGACGCCGGGCGAATTCGTCGCCTTCATCACTGCCGCCGCCCTGATGGCCAAGCCGGTGCGACAGCTCACCGAGATCAACAGTGAGATCCAGAAGGGCATCGCCGCCGCCGGCGAGCTCTTCGGGCTACTCGAGGAGCCCCCCGAGCGCGACACCGGCACCCATGAGCCCGGTCGACTCGAGGGGCGGATCCGCTTCGAGGGCGTGCGCTTCGCCTACGGCGACGACCAGCCCGAGGTGCTCAAGGGCATCGATCTGGAGGTGACGCCCGGCGAGATGGTCGCCATCGTCGGCCGCTCCGGCAGCGGCAAGTCGACCCTCGTCGGCCTGCTGCCGCGCTTCTACCGCCCCACGGCGGGGCGACTCTTGATCGATGGAGTGGAGCAGGGCGATTACCGCCTGGCCCCGCTGCGCCGCCAGATTGCCCTGGTCTCCCAGCAGGTCACGCTGTTCAACGCGAGCATCGCCGACAACATCGCCTACGGCGTGTCGGGGGCCGACCCCGCGGCCATCGAGGCCGCCGCCCGGGCCGCCCATGCCCACGAGTTCATCGAGCGCATGCCGCACGGCTACGACAGCGTGGTGGGGGAGAACGGCGTGATGCTCTCCGGCGGCCAGCGCCAGCGCCTGGCCATCGCCCGGGCGATCTTCAAGGATGCTCCCCTGCTGGTGCTCGACGAGGCCACCTCGGCCCTGGATACCGAATCCGAGCGCTATATCCAGGCGGCCCTGGAGGAGGTGTGTCGCGGCCGGACGACCTTCGTCATCGCCCATCGGCTCTCGACCATCGAGCGGGCCGACCGGATCCTGGTCATGGAACAGGGCGAGATCATCGAGCAGGGCTCCCACGCCGAACTGCTGGCCCGCGACGGCGCCTACGCGGCGCTGCACCGGCTGCAGTTTCAGGAGTCCGGGCCGGCATGACCGGCCTCGGCGAGCACTGGTTGACGGCGGCCTATCGCGGTGACGCCTGGCTTGGCGCCCTGCGGCCGCTGGAGGCGCTCTACCGCCTGGCCGTGCGCCGCCGCGCCGCGGCCTATGCGTCGGGCCGCAAGCCGGTATGGCAGGCCCCGATGCCGGTGATCGTGGTCGGCAACGTCACCCTGGGCGGCACCGGCAAGTCGCCGCTGGTCGCCTGGCTGGCCCGCCACCTGGCCGAGCGGGGATGGTCTCCGGGTATCCTCTCCCGGGGCTATGGTGGTCGCAGCGAACGCTATCCGCTGCTGCTGGACGCGCACACGCCGGTCACCGACTGCGGCGACGAGCCGCGCATGCTGGCCGACCAGACGGGCCTGCCGGTGGTGGTGGATCCGGATCGGCCGCGCGGGGCGAGGCGCCTGCTCGAGGCGGGCTGCGATATCTTGATCAGTGACGACGGCCTGCAGCACCTGGCGCTGGGGCGTGACCTGGAATTAGTGGTGGTCGACGGGCGGCGCGGCTTCGGCAATGGTCGCTGCCTGCCGGCGGGCCCGCTGCGCGAGCCGCTCTCGAGGCTCGACCATGTGGATGCGGTGGTGATCAACGGCACGCCGGTCTTCGCCTCGCTCCCCGGGGCCCATGTCATGGCCCTGGAACCCGCCGCCTGGCGCCGCCTGGGGGATGGCCGGCGCTTTCCGCTCTCGCCCTTGCCCTTCGAGGGGGCGGTGCACGCCCTGGCTGGCATCGGCCATCCGCCACGTTTCTTCGCGACCCTGGCAGCGCTCTGTGTCGAGGCGACGCCACATGCCTTCGCGGATCACCACCGCTACACGGCCGAGGACCTGGCCTTCGGCGACGACCGGCCGCTGGTGATGACCGCCAAGGACGCGGTGAAGTGCCGGGGCCTGGCGCCCGACGGGAGCTGGGTCCTCGAGGTGGAGGCGAGCCCCGATGCCGCCTTCCGTGCCTGGCTGGCGCAACGGCTGGACACCCTGTCATCATCTTATCCGACGCCGGGCGAGGCCCGGGCGGCGAACTGAATCACCACGAGGGGGAGTCATGGACAAGGAACTGCTGGCAATGCTGGTCTGCCCGCTGTGCAAGGGCAAGCTGAAGTACAACCGCGAGGCCCTGGAGCTCGAGTGCCGCTTCGATGGCCTCGCCTACCCGATTCGCGACGGCATCCCGGTGATGCTGCCGGAAGAGGCGCGGGCCATGAGCGTCGACGAGACGCTGCACGACTCGCCGGGACGCACGGGGGAGGCGTGATGGGCGACGCCGACTCCTTCATCGCGGTGATTCCCGCGCGCCATGCCTCCTCGCGCCTGCCCGGCAAGCCGCTGGCCGAGATCGCCGGCGAGCCCATGGTGGCTCATGTCTGGCGGCGTGCCGGCGAGAGTCACGCCGCGCGGGTCGTGGTGGCCACCGACGATGAACGCATCCGCGAGGCCCTCGAGCCTCTCGGCGCCGAGGTCGTGATGACGCGTGACGATCACCCCTCAGGGACCGACCGCCTGGCGGAAGTGTCCGAGCGCCTGGGACTGGCCGACGATGCCGTGCTGGTCAACGTGCAGGGCGACGAGCCGCTGATTCCGCCGGTGCTGATCGACCAGGTCGCCGCGAGGCTGATCGACGATCCCGAGGCCTCCATCGCCACCCTCGCCGAGCCGATCGGCGACGTCGAGACGCTCTTCAACCCCAATGCGGTCAAGGTGGTGCGCTCGCTCTCCGGGCGGGCGCTCTACTTCTCACGGGCACCTGTTCCTTGGGATAGAGAGGCCTGGGATCGTGGGGCCTTCGCCCGGCGTCCCGAGCTGCTCGAGACCGACGCCTGGCTGCGCCACATCGGCCTCTACGCCTATCGGGCGGGCTTTCTCGCCGATTATCGCGACTGGCCCCCGTCGCCGCTGGAGCAGCTCGAACAGCTCGAGCAGCTGCGCGCCCTGCACCACGGCCACGTCATCCAGGTCGCCTTGGCCCAGGTGCCCCATCCGGCCGGCGTCGATACCGAGGCGGACCTCGCACGGGTCCGCGCGCTGCTCGATGGCCAAGACCGCTCGGGAGGTGCCTGATGCGTGTGCTCTTCGTCTGCCTGGGGAACATCTGCCGGTCGCCCACCGCGGAAGGGGTCTTCCGCGCTCATCTCGAGCAGGCCGGCCTGGCCTCGCGGGTCGAGGTCGACTCCTGCGGCATCGGCCCCTGGCACGTCGGCAAGGCACCGGATGCCCGTGCCCGAGAGGCGGCCCTGCGACGCGGAATCGACCTCTCCGAGCTCAGGGCGCGGCAGCTCGCCGCCGAGGACTTCGAGCGCTTCGACTACGTGCTCGCCATGGACCACGACAACCTCGCCGCCATCGAGGCGCGGCGCCCCGCGTCGAGCGAGGCGGTCGTCGGTTTGTTCCTCGCCTTCGCCGGCTGGCCCGAGCGCGCCGTGCCCGATCCCTACTTCGGGGACGAGGGCGGCTTCGAGGCGGTGCTGGACCTAGTCGAGGCGGCTTCCCGGGGGCTCGTGACCGATATCGTTTCGCGCCTGGAGGCCACGCCTTGAGCCTGGCGCTCCACGCCGATCACTCGCTGACCGATGCCAATACGCTCGGGCTGCCCTGCGTCGCCGAGCGCCATGCCGCGCCGGCGACCCCGGCCGAGCTGCGCGAGGCGCTGACCCTGGCGCGTCGGCACGACTGGCTGCTGACGGTGCTCGGGGGCGGTAGCAACCTGATCCTGCCCGAGCGGCTGCCGGGGCTGGTGATCCAGCCGGCCATGGCGCGGTGGTGGCTCGAGGAGCAGGGTGACGGCGCGCTCGTGCATGCCGAGGCGGCCGTGGAGTGGCACGCGCTGGTGATAGCCCTGGCACAGCGTGGGCTCTGGGGCGCCGAGAACCTGGCGCTGATTCCCGGCCGCTGCGGGGCGGCGCCGATCCAGAACATCGGCGCCTACGGGGTCGAGCTGAGCGACCTGCTCGAGGCGGTGCACCTGGTCCACCTCGACGACGGCCGCGAGGCGGTGCTGTCGGCGGCCGACTGCGCCTTCGGCTACCGAGACAGTGTCTTCAAGGGCGCGCTAACGGGTCGGGTGGTGATCACGCGGCTGGTGCTACGCGTGTCGCGCACGCCGCGTCCACGGCTTGGCTATGGCGATTTGGCCAGCCGGCTCGATGCCGAGCCGACGGCGTTGGCGGTGGCCCAGGCGGTCTGTGCGATCCGCCGCGAGAAGCTCCCCGATCCGGCGACGCTCTGCAACGCCGGCAGCTTCTTCAAGAACCCGCTGATCGATGGTGAGCGCGCCCGCCGACTGCTGGCTGAGCATCCCACCATGCCGCACTTTCCCCAGCCCGATGGGCGCGTCAAGCTGGCGGCCGGCTGGCTGATCGATCGCTGCGGGCTGAAGGGATGGCGCCAGGGCCACTTCGGCGTGCATGAGCGCCAGGCCCTGGTGCTGGTGCACTTCGGAGGCGGCAGCGCCGACGAGCTGCTCGGCTTCGCCGGCGAGGTGGCCGCCCGGGTGAAGGCGTGCTTCGGTGTGAGTCTCGAGCGTGAGCCTAGGTGGGCCGGCGCCTAGGGTCATAGGCGAAGGGCCGCTAGGCGCATTCGCTCGCATATCGGGCCGACCGCGACCCTAAACGACAACACCCGCAGCCATGGCTGCGGGTGTTGTCGTTGGGGCAGGGCAGGGATCAGCCCTTCTTGCCCTCCTGGGCCTTGGCCTCCTGCTCGCGGCGGCGAATCTCGCGCGGATCGTTATGCGCGCGACGCCCCCGGCGGCGAGAGGCCTTGGTGGCGGGCTGAGGCTCGTCTTTCGCCTTGGCCTTGGCCGGCTGTTCGGCCTTTTCCTCGGCCTTTTCCTCGGCCTTTTCCTCGGCCTTCGCGTCGGCCTTCGCGTCGGTCTTGGCTTCGGCGGGCTTCTGCTCGGGCTTCTCTTCAGCCTTTTCCTCAACCTTCGCGTCAGCTTTGGCCTCGGCGGCTTTCGGCTCGGGCTTCTCTTCAGCCTTTTCCTCAACCTTCGCGTCAGCCTTGGCTTCGGCGGGCTTCGGCGCGGCCGGCTTCGGCTCGGCGGGCTTCGGCTCGGGCCTTGCGTCGGCTTTCTTGTCGGCCTTGTTCTCGGCGGGCTTCGACTCCGGCTGCGGCTCGGCCTTGGTCTCGGCGGGCGTCTGCTCCGGCTTCGGCTCGGCCTTGGTCTCGGTGGGCTTCTGCTCCGGCTTCGGCTCGGCCTTGGCCTCGGTGGGCTTCGGCTCGGCCTTGCCGTCGGTCGGCTTCTGCTCGGCCTTGGCCTCGGTCGGCTTCGGCTCGGCCTTGGCCTCGGTCGGCTTCGGCTCGGCCTTGGCCTCGGTGGGCTGCGGCTCGGCCTTGGCCTCGGTGGGCTGCGGCTCGGCCTTGGCCTCGGTCGGCTTCTGCTCGGCCTTGGCCTCGGTCGGCTTCTGCTCGGCCTTGGCCTCGGTCGGCTTCTGCTCGGCCTTGGCCTCGGTCGGATTCTGCTCGGCCTTGGCCTCGGTCGGATTCTGCTCGGCCTTGGCCTCGGCGGGCTGCGGCTCGGCCTTGGCGTCGGTCGCTACCGGCTCGGCCTGGGGCGCCTCGGCGGCTTCCGCCTGCAGGCGCTGCTGCTCGGCCTCGGCCTTGGGGTTGAGGGCGTGCTTGCGGGTGCGGTTGCGCGGATTGTTGCGGGTCCGCTTCGGCTTGCCATCATCGACCGGCTCGCTGGCGGCCGGCTTGTCAGCGCGTTTCTCGCTCGACTTGTCGGCGACCTTTTCGGCTGGCTTGTCGCTCGGCTTGTCAGCGCGTTTCTCGCTCGACTTGTCGGCGACCTTCTCGGCCGGCTTGTCGCTCGGCTTGTCGGCGGCGACCTTCTCGGCCGGCTTGTCGCTCGGCTTCTGGCGGCGCGCGTCCTCGCGGGACTTGTCGTCACGCGGCTTGTCATCTTGACCCTTGGGCGCTTCCTGCTGGTTCGCTGCCTGGCGGTTGTCGTCCTGGCGGCCACGTCCACGGCCGCCACGGTTGCCGCGGTTGTCGCGTCCCTCGGTGCCGGTGGCCTTGCCCTGATCGCGGCCACCCTCCTGGCGAGCATTGCTGCGACGCTCGTCACTGCGCTGACGACGTTGGCGACCGCCACGGCTGCCGCGATCCTCGTCACGCGGGGCGGGCTTGCGGGCTGTCTGGTCGCTGTCGGTCGACGACTCGCTGCGGCGAGCGGCGGGCGTCTTCTCCTGGTCGGCGGAGGTGTCATCACCGCCGAGCAGCTTGGCCAGCCCCTTGACCAGGCGACCGAGGACGCCGCCCTCGGGCTCGGCGGCCGGCAGCGCGGCCGGCGCCTTGGCGGCCGATGCCTTGGCACTGGAGGCCTTAGGCGCGCTGGGTTTGCTGGCCGTGGGCGTCTTGGCGGCGGCCGGGGCAGGCGCCTGCTCCTCTTCCTTCTGCAGGGAGGCGGGAGCCGGCTCGTGGTGGATCACCGTCTTGACGGCGGCCTCGACGCGCTGGACCGGCTTACCGAAGGCGGCCTCGGGCTCCTTGCCCACTTCGCTCTCGGTGGAGAGCTCGAAGCTGGAGAGATTGGAGGTGCCTTCCTCGTCGACGTGGTCGTCGCGCAGGCGCTGGACGTCGTAGTGGGGCGTGTCCATGTCGGGATTGGGCAGCATCACCACGCGGACGTCCTGGCGGCGCTCGATGTCGGCCAGCACGCTGCGTTTCTCGTTGAGCAGGTAGGTGGCGACCGGTACCGGCAGGATCGCGCGGATCTGGGCGCTGCGATCCTTCATGGCCTCTTCCTCGATCAGGCGCATGATGGAAAGCGAGATGGAGCGCACGTCGCGGATGGTGCCCTGACCGTCACAGCGCGGGCAGACCACGCCGCTGGTCTCGCCGAGCGATGGGCGCAGGCGCTGGCGAGACATCTCCATCAGGCCGAAGCGTGAGATGCGCCCGATCTGCACCCGGGCGCGATCGAGCTTCAGCGCGTCACGCATGCGGTTCTCGACCTCGCGCTGGTTACGCGCGGGGCTCATGTCGATGAAGTCGATGACCACCAGACCGCCGATATCGCGCAGGCGCAGCTGGCGGGCGATCTCGTCGGCCGCCTCGCTGTTGGTCTGCAGGGCGGTCTCCTCGATATCGCTGCCGCGGGTGGCGCGTGCCGAGTTGATGTCGATGGAGACCAGCGCCTCCGTGTGGTCGATGACGATCGAGCCGCCCGAGGGCAGCTTGACCTCACGCTCGTAGGCGGTCTCGATCTGCGACTCGATCTGGAAGCGCGAGAAGAGCGGGACCTCGTCGACGTAGAGCTTGATCTTCTGCTGGTAGGAGGGCATCACCTGGCGGATGAAGGCCAGCGCCTCCTGGTGGATCGCCTCGCTGTCGATCAGCACCTCGCCGATGTCCTGGCGCAGGTAGTCGCGCATGGCGCGGATGATGACGTTGGATTCGCGGTAGATCAGGAAAGGCGCCGCGCGCTTGCCGGCCTCCTCGGTGATCGATTCCCACACCTGGACCAGGTAGTCGAGGTCCCACTGCAGCTCCTCGGGAGAGCGGCCGATGCCGGCGGTGCGCACGATCAGGCCCATCTTGTCGGGCACGGTCAGCTGGCCCATGGCTTCCTTGAGCTGGCTGCGCTCCTCTCCCTCGATACGACGCGAGATGCCGCCGGCCCGCGGGTTGTTGGGCATCAGCACCAGGAAGCGGCCGGCCAGGCTGATGAAGGTGGTCAGCGCCGCGCCCTTGTTGCCGCGCTCCTCCTTGTCGACCTGGACGATCACTTCCTGACCTTCCTTGAGCACCTCCTTGATGCTGGGGCGTCCGGAGGGCTCCTTCAGGAAGTAGTCGCGGGAGACCTCCTTGAGGGGCAGGAAGCCGTGGCGGTCGGCACCGAAGTCGACGAAGGCGGCTTCGAGGGAGGGTTCAACGCGGGTGATCTTGCCGCGGTAGATGTTGGCTTTCTTCTGTTCCCGGGCACCGGACTCGATGTCCAGGTCGTAGAGGCGTTGTCCATCGACCAGCGCGACGCGCAGCTCTTCCGGCTGGGTCGCATTGATGAGCATCCGTTTCATGTCGTCTCACAAATATGGACGTGCCGGATGGTGGTCAACGACGGAGGCGAACCGCTGGCTGCAGCGTGCCTGTGCTCAGCGCATGTCGCGGATGCGGTATAGCGCCCGGCCGCCCCGGAGCATCCTTGCACGATGGATCCGACGCGGCATGATCATGTTGAGTACGGGGCGGTGGCAGGACATGTCACGGTGGGACATCGCCCATCCGGTTCTGCGGTCACCGCCAACACCTGGCATTCATCGATTCGCCAACGCCGGCCTCCGGCACGTTGTTGTACGTATCCCTGGATCTCCGGTCGTGCCGCTGCGGGCGCGATCGGAGCCGGGCGTGGCGTAGTATCGTTTGCTTGTCGGCGGCGGGACCTCGGATTGGCGAGGATCTTCGCGGCCCGATCTTTTCGCCTCGGCCTGCGTGTCTGTCGTGCAGGCGCACTCATCGGGTCGTCACGACCCATTGAGGCGAGCTGGTAATATACCAGTAACGGGGGTGGCCAGCAATTGGCGCAGGATGGTGCACACTGCGTTAGAATGCGCCTTTCGAGCGGGTTTTCAGTGGAGTGGCGGCATGGCCGAAGGGCGCGACGTGCAGTGGGTGGAAGTGACCGAGGGTCAGGTTGGCCAGCGGGTCGACAACTTCCTGTTGACGCGCATGAAGGGGGCGCCGCGAGCGCTGATCTACCGCATCGTGCGCAAGGGCGAGGTGCGGGTGAACAAGAAGCGCGTCAAGGCGGATACTCGCCTGGTGCTGGGCGATCTGGTGCGTATCCCGCCGCTGCGCCTCACGCCCCGGGAGGCGGTGCGCGAGGTCAGCGACAACCTGCGCAACCTGCTGGCCGGCAGCGTGCTGGTGGAGGGGCGCGACTGGTTGGTGATCAACAAGCCCTCGGGGCTCGCCGTGCACGGCGGCAGCGGGGTCAAGATCGGCCTGATCGAGGCGCTGCGCCAGGTGCGCGAGGATCTCGACTTCCTGGAGCTGGTGCACCGCCTCGATCGCGATACCTCCGGCTGCCTGCTGCTGGCCAAGTCACGACCGGCGCTGTTGGCGCTCAACGAGTCGCTCAAGCAGCATCGCATGGACAAGCAGTACCTGGCCCTGGTGGCCGGGCGCTGGCCGGCGCGTCGCGACTTCGTCAGCGCCCGGCTCGATCGTTATGAACTGGGCAACGGCGAACGGCGGGTGCGAGTGGAGTCGGCCGGCAAGGTGGCCCGCACCCGCTTCGCGGTGCGCGAGACCTTCGACAAGGTGACCCTGATCGAGGCCGAGCCGGTCACCGGGCGGACGCACCAGATCCGCGTGCACGCCGCCCATGCCGGGCATCCGCTGCTCGGGGACGACAAGTACGGCAGCCGCGAGAGCCAGCGCCTAGCGGCAGGGCTCGGCGTGCCCCGGCTCTTCCTGCATGCCGCCTCGCTGACCTTTCCCGAACCCACCAGCGGCCGTCCCGTGCAGATCAGGGCGCCGCTCCCCGACGATCTCGAGGCGGCACTCGCCCGAGCGCGCCACTCTCGCTGACAGGAGACTTCATGCGCTATCGATTGGCCATCTTCGACTGGGATGGCACCCTGATGGACTCCATCGCCCGCATCGTCTCCTGCATGCAGGCGGCCTCCCGGGATGCAGGCTGGGGCGAGCTCGAGGCAGGCGCGGTCCGCAACATCATCGGCCTCGGCCTGCCCGAGGCCATCGTCACGCTCTGTCCCGGCATCGATGCCGAGCGGGCCGAGTTGCTCAGGGCCCGCTACGCCTACTACTTCGTCGAGGGCGATGTCACGCCGATGCTCTTCTATCCGGGCGTCGAGACGGGACTCGCCCGGCTGTGCGGACGGGAAGGGCAGCGCCTGGCGGTGGCCACCGGCAAGAGTCGCCGCGGGCTGGATCGCATCTTTCGCGAAAGCGGCAGCGGCGACTGGTTTCATGCCAGTCGTACCGCCGATGAGACCCTCTCCAAGCCGCACCCTCGCATGCTCGAGGAACTCCTCGTCGAGCTCGGCGTCGAGGTCGGCGAGGCGGTGATGATCGGCGATACGGAATACGATCTGGAGATGGCCAGGGCGCTGGGCATGGACCGCATCGCGGTGACCTGGGGGGTGCATGCCCCGGTCCGGCTGGCCGCCAGCCGCCCGGTGCTCACCGCCGAGACGGTGCCCGAGCTCTTCGACTGGCTGCACGGCTAGGACCTTGATGTCCAGGTCCGCCACGGTCAGCTCGTTCACGACCCGCCTATCAAGGGAAGGATTGCATTGCCATGAGTGACGACGACAAGCGGGACGATCGCTGGACGACGGGCCCGGAGCTGACGCCCGAGCAGGCGCGTGAGCGGGCGTCGGCCGATGCCGCGTCGTCTGGCGACGAGGATGCCGAGACGCTGCGCGAGCGCCAGCGCCTGGCTCAGCTCGCGATGATGGATCGCTGGATCGACGGCGTGCTGGTCGAGCAGCGCCGCTCGCGGCGCTGGAAGCTGTTCTTCCGCTTCTTCTTCGCGCTGCTGATCCTCGCCTCGCTCTCGACCACCTTCTATGGGCTCTTCCTGGCACCGGGTGCATCGGCGCCTGCCGGGCGGCACCTCGGCGTCGTCGAGGTCAAAGGCGTGATCGACAGCGAGTCGCCGGCCAGCGCCCAGCGCGTCATCGAGGGGCTCGAGCGGGCCTGGAAGGCCGATCAGGCCGAGGCGGTGGTGCTGCATCTCAATAGTCCCGGGGGCAGCCCGGTGCAGTCCCAGCGCATCTTCGATGCGGTGATGCGGCTGCGCGAGCAGGGCGACAAGAACATCATCGCGGTGATCGAGGACATCGGGGCCAGCGGCGCCTACTACGTGGCGGCGGCGGCCGACGAGATCATTGCCGCCCCGGCCAGCCTGGTGGGCTCTATCGGGGTGATCCATGCCGGTTTCGGCTTCGAGGAGGCCATCGAGCGCCTCGGGGTAGAGCGGCGAGTCTTCACCGCCGGAGAGAACAAGGCCTTCCTCGATCCCTTCTCCGATATTTCCCGCTCCCAACGTCAGTTCTGGCAGGAGGTGCTGGCCACCACCCACCAGCAGTTCATCGACGACGTCCGCGCGGGGCGCGGCGACCGACTGGCCGATGACGAGCGGCTCTTCAGCGGGCTGATCTGGACGGGCGAGCAGGCCCGGGAGCTCGGCCTGGTGGATGAGCTGGGCAGCCTGGATACCCTGGCGCGACGCTTCGACGAGGCGCGGCTGCAGGACTACACGCCGCGCCTGGATCCCCTGGAGCGGATCTCCCGCCGGTTCGGTCGGGTCGCCGCCGAGTGGGTGGGGCTCCCGCAGGCCGCGGCGCCGGTACGCTACCAGCTTCGCTAGCTTGAAGCTGGAAGAGCGCCGCTTCGCGGCTGGAAGCTTGAAGAAAGCCCCTGGTCACTCGATGGGTGGCGATATGCTGCCTTCCAGCTTCCAGCTTCCAGCTTCCAGCTTCCAGCTTCCAGCTTCCAGCTTCCAGCTTCCAGCTTCCAGCTCCCAGCTCCCAGCTTCCAGCTCCCAGCTCCCAGCTTCCAGCTTCCAGCTTCCAGCTCCCAGCTTCCAGCTCCCAGCTTCCAGCTTCCAGCTTACGGCTTACGGCTTACGGCTCGCCGAGCGGGTCGAGGCCTGCCTCGCGGAGCATCGCGCAGAGCCGGATCAGCGGCAGGCCGATCAGGGTGTTGGGGTCATCGCCCTCGAGGCGCTCGAACAGCGTGATGCCCAGGCCCTCCATGCGAAAGCTGCCGGCACAGTCCAGCGGCTGTTCCCGGGCGACATAGGTCGCGATCTCTCGCTCGTCGAGTCGACGAAATACCACCTCATAGCTGTCGTGACAGACGCGATGCCGGCCATGGCCGGTGTCGATCATCGCCAGGCCGGTGAGAAAACGAACCCGCCGGCCGGAGAAGCGCGCCAGCTGGGCGCGGGCGGTGGCCTCACTGCCTGGCTTGCCGAGGATCTCGCCCTCGAACAGCGCTACCTGGTCGGCGCCGACGATCAGGTGGTCGGGGTGGGTCGCCGCCAGCCGCTCGGCCTTGGCCAGCGCCAGGCGATGCACCAGCGTCTCGGGCGCTTCTCCCGGGCGCGGTGTCTCGTCGATATCGGGACTCTCCCAGGCATAGGGGAGGGCGAGGCGGTCGAGCAGCTGGCGGCGCCAGCGAGAGCCCGAGGCAAGCACCAGGCGGGGCATGAAGGCTTCCTCTGCGGTGGGTCGAGTGAACGGAATGCACGATGACGCCGAGCGCGCCGTCTGGCCATTGTAACCCGGTGCGATGGCGGCTTTGACAGGGGAAGGGGGAGTGCCTATCATTGCGCGCCTATGTTGACCTCAAGACTCCCCGGCAGGGTCGAGCCCTACAAGCTCGCGGCCCGTGCCGAACACCTGGAAGGCCTGGTGGCGCTCGCCGAACTGGCCCGACTCGAAGACGAAGTCGGCGCCCAGTCCGGCGACGCTCAGGTGTGGCTGGATTTCGCCATCGATCCCCAGGGGCGCCGGGAGATTCGCGGCCACCTGGAAGCCGAGCTGCAGATTCCCTGCCGCCGCTGCCTCCAGCCCATGGCGCAGCGCGTCGAGAGCGATTTCCGGCTGGGGATGGTCACCAGCGACGCCCTGGCCGCCGAGCTGCCGAGCACCCATGAACCGGTGCTGGTGGAAAACGAACAGCTGAACCTGATGGCGGTGGTCGAGGATGAGATCATTCTCAGTCTGCCCCAGGTGGTTTACCACGACGAGGCCGAGTGTCCAGTCTCGCGCGACCAGCTGACCAGCGGGGAGGCGACCGACGCGTCGGCCGACGCCCCGGCGAGCCCTTTCGATGTGCTGCGGCAGATCAAGGGCAAACTCTGATACACCCTCGTTTCACTCTGGAGTGACAACCCATGGCAGTTCAACAGAACCGCAAGACCCGTTCCAAGCGCGGCATGCGCCGTAGCCACGACGCCCTGACCTCGGCAGCCCTGTCCCAGGACAAGGAAACCGGTACCACTCACCTGCGTCACCACGTGGCGCCGGACGGCTTCTACCGTGGCCGTAAGGTCGTCGACGTCTAAGACGACGACGGCGAGAGTGGTAGTGGCTGGCCGCTGACGTGCGGATTGCCATCGACGCGATGGGCGGGGACCTCGGTCCCCGCCCCGTCGTCATGGGGTCCGCCCAGGCGGTCAACGCCGACCCGGATCTAGAGCTCCAGCTGTTCGGCCCCGCCGAACGGCTCAGTGATGAGATCGCCCGTCTGCCGCGGCAGTTTGCTGCGGCGGCGGCGCGTCTGCGGGTCAGCGATGCGCCTGGCGTGATCCGCCAGGCGCAGCGGCCCAGCGAGGCGCTGCGCCACGGGGCCGATACCAGCATGGCCAGGATGCTCGACAGTATCGCCACCGGTGGTGCGCTAGCCGGAGTCAGTGCCGGCAATACCGGCGCCCTGATGGCCCTGGCGCGGCGTGCCCTGGGCACGGTGGCGGGCATCCCGCGGCCGGCGATCAGCACCGCCATTCCCACTCGCGATCGGCGGCGCTGCTATCTGCTTGACCTGGGGGCCAACGTCGAGGCGAGCGCCGCGCGGCTCGTCGACTTCGCCCTGATGGGCGAGGTCATGGCACGCCACGTGGACGGCCTCGCCGCTCCTCGGGTGGCGCTGCTCAATGTCGGTGTCGAGGGTACCAAGGGCACCGCCAGCGTGCGCGAGGCCGATGCCTGGCTACGGCAGCATCCCGGCATCACCTACCTCGGCTACGTCGAGGGCGACGGAGTCTTCAGCGGTGCCGCCGACGTGGTGGTCTGCGACGGCTTCGTCGGCAACGCGGTGCTCAAGGCCAGCGAGGGCCTGGCACGCTTGCTGGTGGAGCGGGTGCAGGCGACCTTCGAGGCCCACTGGAGCAGTCGGCTGGTGGGGCTGCTGGCCCGGCCGGCGTTGCGGCGCCTCAAGGGCGAGCTCGATCCTGTTCGCTACAATGGGGCCAGCCTGCTGGGGCTCGCCGGGATCGTGATCAAGAGTCATGGTGGCGCCGATGCCACGGGCTTTCGCTTCGCGGTCCAGCGCGCGGCCGACGAAGTCAGTCACGACCTGCCGAGTCGGCTGGCCGCTGAACTGGATCATCGACGGTCCTCTGTCGATTCGGCCGCCGTCGGTCGAGTCGAGAGCGGATCCGGACATCAAGGTCCGATCCTGCCGGGTGCGACCGGCATCGACGACAGTCAACAAGCGCAAAGGTGATCGACATGACACAATCCCTTGCCCTCATCTTTCCCGGGCAGGGCTCGCAGCAGATCGGCATGCTGCGCGAGCTGGCGGAGCGCTACAGCGTGGTGCGTACCACCTTCGAGGAGGCTTCCGACGCCCTGGGGTACGACCTCTGGCAGGTGGTTCAGGAAGGGCCGGCCGAGGCGCTCAACGCCACGGCCTGCACCCAGCCGGCGCTGCTCACCGCCAGCGTCTCGATCTGGCGTGTCTGGCAGGAGCTGGAGGGCCCGAGGCCCGTGGCCATGGCCGGTCATAGCCTGGGCGAGTACAGCGCCCTGGTGTGTGCCGGTGCCCTGACGTTCGCCGAGGGCGTGCGGTTGGTGAAGCTGCGCGGCGAGGCGATGCAGGTGGCCGTGCCGGTGGGCGAGGGCGCCATGGCGGCGATCCTTGGTCTGGACGACGCCGCCGTCGAGCAGGCCTGCGCCCGTGCCGCGGACGGCGACGTGGTCGCCGCGGTCAACTACAATGCCCCCGGTCAGGTGGTGATCGCCGGCAGCAAGGCGGCGGTCGAGCGAGCCATCGTGGCCTGCCAGGAGGCCGGGGCGAAGCGTGCCATGCCGCTGCCCGTGTCGGTGCCGTCCCACTGTGAGCTGATGCGCCCGGCCGCCGAGCGCCTGGCGGCGGCGATGGAGGAGATCGAGCTGCGCGCGCCGCGCTACACGGTCTATCAGAACGTGGATGCCCAGGCTCATGCCGATGTGGAGACCCTTCGCACCCGGCTGATCGAGCAGCTCTATCAGCCAGTGCGCTGGACCGCCTGCATCGAGGCCATGACCGGGCGGGGCGCCGAGGTGCTTATAGAGTGCGGGCCCGGCAAGGTGCTCACCGGCCTCAACAAGCGCATTGCACGGGGCAGCAAGGGGCT
The DNA here is from genome assembly GCF_005780185.1 of Halomonas urmiana. Classification (GTDB taxonomy): domain Bacteria; phylum Pseudomonadota; class Gammaproteobacteria; order Pseudomonadales; family Halomonadaceae; genus Halomonas; species Halomonas urmiana. The sequence goes on from NZ_VBUI01000015.1 coordinate 94,531, forward strand.
GGCGGTCAATGACCCGGACAGTCTCTCTGCGGCCCTCGAACTGGCCAGGGAAGCCGCCGGCCAGTCGCCGTCGGCCAATGGCTGATCCATCTTCAGGACGTAGACGGAAGAGACCATGACAACCGAGCGTAGAGTCGCCCTGATCACCGGGGCCAGTCGCGGCATCGGCCGCGCCACCGCCCACGAGCTGGGGCGCCAGGGTCGCATCGTGATCGGCACCGCCACCAGCGATGCCGGGGCCGAGCGGATCGATGCCGATCTCGCCGCGGCGGGCATCGAGGGGGCCGGCCGCAAGCTGGACGTCACCGACCAGGCCAGTGTCGATGCCCTGATCAAGGCGATCACCGAGGAGTTCGGGGCGCCGACCATCCTGGTCAACAACGCCGGCATCACTCGAGACAACCTGCTGATGCGCATGAAGGAGGATGAGTGGGATTCGGTGATCGACACCAATCTCAAGTCCGTCTATCGCGTCAGCAAGGCCTGCCTGCGCGGCATGACCCGGGCTCGCTTCGGACGCATCGTCTCGATCAGCTCGGTAGTGGCCACCATGGGCAACCTGGGGCAGACCAACTATGCCGCCGCCAAGGCGGGCATGGAGGGTTTCACCCGGGCGCTGGCCCGTGAGGTGGCCTCGCGTGCTATCACCGTCAATGCGGTGGCGCCGGGGTTCATCGCCACGGACATGACCGAGGCGCTGCCCGAGGAGCAGCACAAGATGCTGCTCGGCCAGATTCCCCTGTCACGACTCGGTGATCCCGAGGAGATCGCGGCGGCGGTGGGCTTTTTGACCGGCGAGACGGCGGGCTACATCACCGGCGAAACCCTGCATGTCAACGGCGGCATGAACATGCGTTGAGGCCATCGGGGGAGGCGGTTGCGCCGACCCCGGGGCGTCTATAAACTACCCCGCAGCTTCCGGCTAGCGGATCTGGATCTTTAACGGCTGGTTTCCGAACGGCCAATGTGAACGACTGGAGTAGTCATAATGAGCACCATCGAAGAGCGCGTTAAGAAGGTTGTGGCTGAGCGTCTGAACGTCAAGGAAGAAGACATCCAGAACTCCTCTTCCTTCACCGAGGACCTCGGCGCGGATTCCCTGGATACCGTCGAGCTGGTGATGGCGCTCGAAGAAGAATTCGACACCGAGATTCCCGACGAGGAAGCCGAGAAGATCACTACCGTTCAGGAAGCCATCGACTACGTCAACGCCCACCAGTAAGGTGGCGGTCGATACCGCTTTCTGAAGCGTCCGGGGCAGTGCCCCGAGGAGAGCCGTCCTGCCGAGGCAGGACGGCTCTCGTGCTATGCGCGCCGGGAACTTGCCGAGCCCGCACAGGTCGAGGAGACTCGGGTATAATGCGCGCAATGACGATCCCGCCACGGGGTCGTGTCACCAAGGTTGTCTGGAGGAAAGCTGATGGCTCGTAGAAGGGTTGTGGTGACCGGGCTCGGTCTGGTCACGCCGGTGGGAAATACCGTCAAGGAGAGCTGGGCCAATATCCTGGCCGGCAAGAGCGGTATCACTCCCATCGAACACTTCGATGTCAGCGCCTTCAATACGCGCTTCGGCGGGTCGGTGAAGGACTTCGACATCAGTCCCTATCTCAATCCCAAGGACGCCCGCAAGATGGATCTGTTCATCCAGTACGGGATGGCGGCGGGCGGCCAGGCGATTGCCGATGCCGGGATCGAGTGCACCGAAGAGAACGCCGATCGTATCGGGGTGGCCATCGGCTCGGGCATCGGCGGTCTGCCGATGATCGAGCACAATCACAACGCCCTTAACAAAGGCGGGGCGCGCCGGATCTCGCCGTTCTTCGTGCCGGGCTCGATCATCAACATGATCTCCGGGAATCTGGCGATCCAGCACGGCTTCCGCGGCCCCAATATCGCGATCACCACCGCCTGCACCACCGGTACGCACAACATCGGCTACAGCGCGCGCACCATCGCCTATGGCGACGCCGACGTGATGGTCTGCGGTGGCGCTGAGATGGCGACCACGCCGCTGGGCCTCGGCGGCTTCTCGGCGGCCCGCGCGCTGTCCACGCGCAACGACGATCCCGAGGCGGCGAGCCGCCCCTGGGATCGTGATCGCGACGGCTTCGTGCTCTCCGACGGCGCCGGGGTGGTGGTGCTCGAGGAGTACGAGCAGGCGAAGGCCCGCGGGGCGACCATCTACGCCGAGCTCACCGGCTTCGGCATGAGCGACGACGCCTACCACATGACGGCGCCGCCGGTAGATGGCCGCGGGGCCGCCCGGTCCATGCGCAACGCCATCAAGGATGCCGACATCGATCCCTCGGCCGTCGACTACATCAACGCCCACGGCACCTCGACCGCGTCCGGCGACCTCGCCGAGAGCCGTGCCGTCGAGCAGGTGATGGGCGAGGCCGCCCGGTCGGTCGCGGTCAGCTCCACCAAGTCGATGATCGGCCACCTGCTGGGGGCGGCAGGTGCCGTGGAGGCGGTGTTCAGCGTCCTGGCGATTCGCGATCAGGTCGCGCCGCCGACGATCAACCTGGACAACCCCCAGGATGGCTGCCGTCTCGACTACGTGCCGCACACCGCGCGCGACATGAAGATCGACATCAGCCTGTCGAACTCCTTCGGCTTCGGCGGCACTAACGGCACGCTGATCTTCAGCAAGGTGTGAGTCCGGGGGGCGCGTCGTGACGGCAGAGACGGCGAAGGACGACTGGCCGTTGGAGGATCGCGGCGTCGCCTACGGCGACGGTCTCTTCGAGACCGTCCTCGTGCGCGATGGCCGCCCGCTGCTGTGGGAGCAGCACCTGGCCCGCCTCGCTCGAGGCTGCGGGGTGCTGGGGATCCCGTTACCCGCTCGAGAAGCGCTGGAGGCGCCGCTGGTCGAGGCCGGCGAGGGGCTCTCGGTGCTCAAGCTGATCCTGACCCGCGGCAGCGGCGGACGCGGCTATGCGCTCCCAATCCCCTCCGATCCCCAGCTGCGCTGGCGGCTCAGCCCGTTCGCGCCCAGCGCGCAGCGCTGGCGGCAGGGGGTGCGGGTGCGCCACTGCCGGCTGCGCCTGGGCATCCAGCCCATGCTGGCCGGCCTCAAGCACCTCAACCGCCTCGAGAACGTCCTGGCCCGTGCCGAGTGGACGGATGCCGACACGGCCGAAGGACTGCTCTGCGACAGCGAGGGGCGTCTGGTGGAGGCCACCTGCATGAACCTCGTCTGGCAGCGTGACGGCAAGCTGGAGACGCCCCGGCTCGATCGCTGTGGCGTGGCCGGCACGCTGCGATCTGTCCTGCTCGAGCGGGCGCCGATCCATGAGGTCGACGCCTTCCCCTCGGCGCTGGATGGGGTCGAGGCCCTGTGGCTCGGCAATTCGCTGCAGGGGCTCTGGCCGGTGGCGAGGCTCGACGATGCCGCGGGCACCCCCATCCGGCACTGGACCATCGGACCGGCGCACCGTCGTCTGCAGGCCCTGGCCCATGCGGCGCTGGGCTATCCCCCCGTCACGTGATGATTGAACGAGGACACGCATGCTGCGTCTGCTGAAGATCCTGCTGGTGCTGGCCGTGCTGGCGGCCCTGGCGTTACTCGCCGGCCACCGTTACTGGCAGTCGCGCCTCGAGGCGCCCATCGCCCTCGAGGCGCCGACGCTCTACGAGGTGCCGGCCGGCGCCGGCTACCATCGCGTGATTGGTGAGCTGACCGAGCGCAGCATCCTCGAGGAGGTCTGGGCCTTTCGCCTGCTGGCGCGCCTGGAGCCAGAAAGTCTGCCCGACCTGCGCCCCGGCGAGTATCGCCTGCAGCCCGGGATGAGCGGTCACGAGCTGCTGGCGCTGCTGGGTAGCCATGAGGTCGTCACCTACTCGCTGACCATTCCCGAGGGGTGGACCTTTGGCCAGATGCGCGAGGCGCTCGACGCCGCGCCCAAGCTCGAGCATCGCACCGAGGGGCTCAGCGACGCCGAGGTGATGGCGCTGCTCGACCGGGAGCAGCGCCACCCCGAGGGCTGGTTCTTCCCCGATACCTATCGCTATCACAAGGGGCTCAGTGACCTGGAGATACTGCGTCAGGCTCTCGAGCGCATGGAGACCACCCTGGCGAGCATCTGGGAAGAGCGCGACGAGGACCTGCCGCTCGAGAGTGCCTACCAGGCGTTGATCATGGCCTCGCTGATCGAGCGCGAGACCGGCGCTCCCGAGGAGCGGCCCCAGATCGCCGGCGTGTTTACGCGCCGCCTGGAGCGCGGCATGCGCCTGCAGACCGATCCCACCGTGATCTACGGCATGGGCGAGCGCTACGCGGGCAACATCACCCGGGCCGACTTGCGCGAGCCGACGCCCTACAATACCTATGTGATCGAGGGGCTGCCGCCGACGCCGATCGCGCTGCCGGGACGCGCCGCCCTGGAGGCTGCCGTTCAGCCGGCCGAGGGCGAGACGCTCTACTTCGTCGCGCGCGGCGACGGCACCCACCACTTCTCGCGCACCCTGCGCGAGCACAACAACGCGGTGAACCGGTATATCCGCAATCGCTGACCATGGAGCGGCATCGAACATGACCGAGCGCGGACGATTCATCACCCTGGAAGGCGGCGAGGGGGTGGGCAAGTCCACCAACCTCGCCCTGGTGGTCGAGCACCTGCGGGCCTGCGGGCACGAGGTGGTGGCGACTCGCGAGCCCGGCGGCACCCCCCGGGCGGAAGACATTCGCCGGCTGCTGCTGGATCCCGTCGAGGAGGAGCCCCTCGACCCGGATGCCGAGCTGCTGCTGGTCTTCGCCGCCCGCGCCCAGCACCTGGCGCGGGTGGTCAAGCCGGCCCTCGCGCGCGGTGCCTGGGTGGTCTGCGACCGCTTCACCGACGCCACCTACGCCTATCAGGGCGGCGGGCGCGGCATCGACACCGCGCGCATCGCCGAGCTCGAGGCCTTCGTGCAGCGCGGCCTCGAGCCCGACCTCACGCTGCTGCTGGACATGTCCATGGACGCCGCCCAGCGGCGCCTGGACAGTCGCCTCGAGGGGCAGGGCGAGGCGCGCGACCGCTTCGAGCGCGAGCGCGGCGACTTCTTCGAGGCGGTGCGTCGCGCCTATCTCGCGCGCGCCGAGGCCGCCCCCGAGCGGGTGGCGGTGATCGATGCCGGGGCCGGGCTCGACGAGGTCAAGGCCGAGCTGCTGGCCCGCCTGGACGCGCGGATGGACGCATGGCGATGAGCCCCGTCGAGGTGCCGCGCCCGCTGCCCTGGCTGATGCCGCGCTGGCGCGAGCTCGTCCAGTTGGCCGATACCGGGCGGCTGCCCCACGCCCTGCTGATCTCGGGCGGTCACGGCATCGGCAAACACTCGCTGGCCGAGGCGCTGGTGGCCCGTACCCTCTGCGCCTCGCCCGGCGAGACCGCCTGCGGCCGCTGCCATGCCTGCCACATGCTGGCCTCGGGCTACCATCCGGACCTGCTGCGGGTGGCGCCGGAGGAGGGCAAGCGGCTGATCCGCATCGGCCCGGTGCGCGAGGTCAACGCCTTCGTCGCCCAGACCGCCCAGCAGGGCGGCTATCGGGTGATCACCATCGCCCCGGCCGAGGCGATGAACGTGGCGGCCTCCAACGCGCTGCTCAAGAGCCTCGAGGAGCCGGGCGGTCGCACCCTCTTCGTGCTGCTCTCCGACATCCCCTCACGACTGCTGCCGACCATCCGCTCGCGCTGCCAGCATTGGAGCCTGCCCGTGCCGGCCGAGGCCGACTGTCGGTCCTGGCTGACCGAGCAGCTGGGGGGCGAGGAGGAGGCCCACTTCTGGTTTCGCGCCGCGGGGGGGTTGCCGCTGCGCGCCCTGGAGCTCGCCGAGCCCACCGCCCGGGCGCTGCGCCAGCAGCTGGTCGAGACCTTCGAGGCGCTGATGCGCGGCGGCGAGCCGGTGGCCGAGGCAGCCCGGCTGGATCGCCAGTCCATCGATGCCATCCTGTGGTACGGTATCATCTGGCTCGAGGACCTGATCCGCCTGGGGCTCTCGGGCGATACTGCCGAGCTGCGCAACCCCGACCTGCTGGTGCTCTACCGCCAGGCGGTCAAGAATGCCCGGGTACGCGACTGGTTCCGCCTGCTGGACTATGCTCGCGAGCAGCGACGCCTGCTGGCCGAGGGCGGTAACCCCAACCCCCAGCTGACCCTCGAGGCCTGGCTGGTGCGCTGGTCCACGCTGTTGCGTTCCTGAGACGCCGCGGCGCCCTTGACCCGCTGACGCTTCGTAAAGGGAGATACCATGGCCGCACAGAAGGCGCTTTCGCTGACCATCCAGGATGTCCCGACCCTGCTCTCGGCCTACATGCCGGTGCTCGAGCGCGGCGGCATCTTCGTGCCCACTCGCGAGCGCTATGCGCTGGGCCAGGAGGTCTTCCTGCTGCTCATGCTGCCCGGCGACGAGGAGCGCGTGCCGGTCACCGGTCAGGTAGTGTGGGTCTCGCCCGAGGGCGTGGCCGGCCGCCGGGTCCCCGGCATCGGTATCCACTTCAGCCCCGACGACCAGGCCGTGCGCGACCGCATCGAGACCCTGCTGGCCGGCCAGCTAGACAAGGGCGCCCCGACCTACACGCTCTGACGGACCGCTCCGGTTCGCTACCTGAACTCACCTGTCATTTCGGAAGTCCCCTGCATGTTCGTCGACTCCCACTGCCACCTCGATCGCCTCGATCCCGCCAGCCACGATGGCGACCTCGCCGCCGCCCTCGAGGCCGCCCGTGCCCGTAACGTGCGCCAGTTCCTGGCCATCGCCGTGACCCTGGAGGACGTGCCGACCCTGGCCGAGATCAGTCGCGCCCATGACGATGTGGTGATCTCGGCCGGCATTCACCCCCTGCAGTCGCTCGAGGCGGAGCCCGATGTAGCAGCGATCATCGAGGCGGCCGAGCGCTTCGGCGCCGTGGCCATCGGCGAGTGCGGGCTGGACTACCACTATCTCGACAAGTCGCCCGACTCGGTGCCCTCCCGGGAGGTGCAGCTCGAGCGCTTCCGTCGCCAGCTGATCGCCGCTCGCGAGCTCGAGCTGCCGGTGATCATCCATACCCGCGAGGCCCGCGAGGACACCCTGGCACTGATCCGGGAGCACGTTGACCCGGCGGTGGGCGGGGTACTGCACTGCTTCACCGAAGACCTCGACATGGCCCGGGAGGCGGTGCGCCACGGCTTCTACATCTCGCTGTCCGGCATCGTCACCTTCCGCAACGCCGAGTCGCTGCGCGAGGTGGCGCGGAGGGTGCCGCTGGATCGGCTGCTGATCGAGACCGACAGCCCCTACCTGGCCCCGGTGCCGCATCGCGGCAAACCCAACGAGCCGGCCTGGGTGGTCGAGGTCGCCGAGTGCATCGCCGAGGCACGAGGCATCAGCATCGAGGAGCTCGCCGCCCAGACTACCGCCAACTTCTACCACCTGTTCCGCGCGGCGGCCCCCGAGGCCCCGGCGAGCGTCCGCGACGCCCTGTCCCGCGCCGGACTGGTCTAGGTAACCGACAGAGGCCGTATCCATGACCCTCGACCCCCTGCTGGCTCAGATCGAGCCCCACGGCGAGATTCCCCCCGTGGATCGCTGGCACCCCGCGCAGCGCGGCGAGATGGACCTCACCATCGCCGCCGACGGACGCTGGCTCCACGAGGGCACGGCCATCGCGCGGCCGCGCCTGGTGCGTCTGCTGTCGACCATCCTGCGCCGCGAGGCCGATGGCGACTACTGGCTGGTGACCCCGGCCGAGATGCAGCGCATCCGCGTCGAGGATCGCCCCTTCCTGATCGTCGATGCCGAGCTCGAGGCGGGCGACTGGTGGCTCACCACCAACGTCGGCGACCGCGTTTGCCTCGACGCGGCGTGCCGCCTGACCCTCAGCGAGACGCCGGCCGGCGAGACGATCCCCGAGGTGCCAATCCGCTTCGGCCTCGCCGCCCGCCTGGGGCGCAACGTCTACTACCGGCTGGTGGAGCAGGCCGAGACGCGAGAGGTCGGCGGGGGCGCCCTCGAACTGGGCCTGACCAACGGCGGAGTATGGCAGCCGTTAGGTCGGCTCGAGGCGGGCGAGCGCCGGGACGGCGACGGCCCATGAGCGAGAGTGCCGCCTCGCACCCATCGCTGACCGCCGAGCAGCGGGCGGTGGTGTCCCATGAGCGGGGGCACGCCCGGGTCGCGGCCGTGGCCGGGGCCGGCAAGACCACCACCATGGTGGCCCGGGTGCTGCACCTGCTGGCGCGCGATGTGCCCCCGGGGAGGATCCTGGTACTGATGTTCAACCGCTCGGCCCGGGAGGACTTTCAGGCGCGGCTCGCGGCCATGGCACCGGCCGGGCAGGCGCTGCCCGATGTGCGTACCTTCCATTCGCTGGGGCATCGGCTCTCCGCCAGCCTGACCCGCTGGGGCGTGCTGGCCCCGCGCCAGCTGCTTACCGCCGACTGGCAGCTCGAGCGGCTGCTGCGTCAGGCGACCCTGGCGGCGCTCGCCGAGGAGCCCGAGGCGCGGGAGGCGGCGTTGGACGCCGAGCGTCTCGAGGCATTGGCGCACTTCTGCGGACTGGTGAAGGCCGAGATGGCCTCGCCCGCCGAGCTGCACGCTCGGCTCGACTTCGGCGAGGAGACCGGGCATTTCGTGGCCGCCTTCGAGCATGCCGAGCGGCTGCTGGCCGAGCAGGGGCTGATGACCTTCGCCGACCTGCTCTATCGGCCGCTGCTGGCGCTGGAGGAGGACGCCGCGCTGCGCCGCCGGGTCCAGGGCTTTCTCGATCACGTGGTCATCGACGAGTACCAGGACATCAATACCGCCCAGCAGCGGCTGCTGGCGCTGCTCGCCGGCCGCGAGGCCGAGGTGATGGCGGTGGGCGATGCCAACCAGTGCATCTACGAGTGGCGCGGCGCCCATCCCGACACCATGCTGGAGAACTTCACCGCGACCTTCGGTGCGGCGCGCGACTACCCGCTCTCCATCACCTTCCGCCACGGCCACGCCCTGGCGCTGGCCGCCAACCACGCCATCGCCGCCAACCGCCGGCGCCCCGACCAGCTCTGCCTGGCCGCCCCCGACAATCCCCGCACCGAGCTCGCGGTGGGGCAGGGCGGCCGGGCGCTGCTCGACGAGCTCGGCGCCTGGCAGCGCCAGGGACGGGCTCTCGACGAGGCCTGCCTGCTGGTGCGCAGCTGGGCGCTCTCGGTGCCGCTGCAACTGGCGCTGCTGCGCGAGGGCATCCCGTTCCGGCTGACTCGGGAGGATCGCTTCGTCTTCCGCCTGCCGCTGGTGGAGGCCCTGGCCGGCTACCTGAAGCTGGCGCTGGAGCCCCGGCTGCTCCAGGATCCTGGGCACCTTTCGCGACTGCTGGCCCAGCCCACTTCTTTCGTCGCCCGGGAGCGGATCGCCGCCCTGGCCACCCGGCTGGCCGAGAGCCAGCGCTGGCCGGAGCGTCACGATCCCCTGCTGGAGGGGCTCAAGCCCCACCAGCGGCGCACCCTGAAGCGGCGCTGGTCGCTGCTCTGTGAACTGCCGCGGCGCTCGGCTTGGCCGCCGGCCCGACTGCTGGAGCACGTGCTCGAGGCGGTGGAGGCCGAGAAGGTCCTGAAGCGCGCGGCCGCGCGGCGCGACAAGGGCGAGGAGGATGTGCGCCTGCTCGACGTGCTGGTCGAGCAGGCCCGCGAGCTCGGCAACGACACCGCCGCCTTCATCGAACTGCTGTGCCGCCCGGTCGAGAATCGCCAGGACGGGGTGCTGATCACCACCGTGCACGGGGCCAAGGGCCTCGAGTGGCCGCTGGTGCTGCTGGCCGGCACCAACGAGGAGGACTTTCCCCACTACACCCGCGACAACCCGCTGACCCCGGCGCGGCTGGAGGAGGAGCGGCGACTCTTCTACGTGGCCATCACCCGGGCCCGGGAGCGCCTGATGCTACTCCACGACGGTGGCGAGCACCGCCCCAGCCGCTTCATCGGCGAATCCGCTTGGCAGGATGGCCAGCGGGTCGCCCGGCGGCTGGCCGAGGAAGGGGAGGACGTCGCCAACGAGACTGCCGGCCCGGGAGCCCCGCTGGAGGTGGCCGACTCCGCGCTGGTCGGCCGCTACCTGGCGGCGCTGGGCCAGTCACTGCCGTTGGCCAGGGCGCGGCCCGCCTCGCCCGAGCCGGGGCGCGTCGCTCCGGGCCACTTCCGGGTCGGCCAGGCCCTGCGCCATGCGGTCTTCGGCGAGGGCCACATCGACGTGGTGGAGGGCGATCCCGACAACCCGGTGATCGAGGTACGCTTCCGCACGGCCGGCCGACGCCGCCTGATCGCCTGCCGGGCCCCCATCGAACTGCTGAACGGAGTCGACGCATGACCGAACCGCTGATCTCGGCCACCACCCTGGCTGATGCCCTCGAGGGCTCACATCCGCTCCGCCTGCTGGACTGCCGCGCCCGCCTGGGCGTGCCCGATGCCGGTCGCCGGCTGTGGGTCGAGGCGCATCTGCCGGGCAGCGTGCATGTCGATCTCGATCGCGACCTGGCCGGTGTGCCGGGGGCGGGCGGCCGGCATCCGTTGCCCGACCCCGAGGCCTTCACCGAGGTGCTACAGCGCCTGGGCATCACGCCGGATCAGCCGGTGGTGGTCTATGACGACATGGGCGGACAGCTGGCGGCGGCGCGGGCCTGGTGGATGCTCGCCTGCTGGGCGGGGCATCCTGACGTGCGCCTGCTCGACGGCGGGGTTAAGGCCTGGTTGGCGGCGGGGGGCGAGCTTGTGGAGAATGGCGACCCGGACGCCGCGTCGGCGCCGTCGGGCTGGCAGCCGGCGTATCGTGACGCGGCCCTCGTCGCGGTCGATGAGGTTGCCGCCGCCAGCTCGCTGAAGGTCGACGCCCGCAGCCGCGAGCGCTTTCGTGGTGAGGCCGAGCCCGTGGACCCGGTGGCCGGCCACATTCCCGGCGCGGTGTGCCGCCCCAGCGCCGACAACCTCGATCCGGGCGGCCACTTCAAGCGCGCCGAGGTGCTGGCCCGCGAGCTGCCCGAGGCCGACTCCTTGATCGCCTACTGTGGCTCGGGGGTCACCGCCTGCCATAATGTGCTGGCCTACGCCGTGGCCGAGCGAACGCTGCCGAGGCTCTACGTCGGCTCCTGGAGCGAGTGGATCTCGGATCCCGCCCGGCCCATCGCCACCGGCGACTGAGCCCGGGCTGCGCCCGGGAGCTGTAAGCCATAAGCTGGAAGCTGGAAGAAAAACGCCCCCATGGCAAGGCAATGGGGGCGATCGTCATTATGCTGCTATCCAGCTTCCAGCTTCCAGCTTCCAGCTTCCAGCTTCCAGCTTCCAGCTTACATATTCGGGTAGTTCGGCCCGCCGCCGCCCTCCGGCGCCACCCAGGTGATGTTCTGCGCCGGGTCCTTGATGTCGCAGGTCTTGCAGTGGATGCAGTTCTGGAAGTTGATCTGGAACTTCGGCTGGCCGGCGTCGTCCTCGACCACCTCGTAGACGCCCACCGGGCAGTAGCGCTGCGCCGGCTCGGCGTAGGTGGGCAGGTTGTCGCGGATCGGCAGCTCGGGATCGGCCAGCTTCAGGTGGCAGGGCTGGTCCTCCTCGTGGTTGGTGTTCGACAGGAACACCGAGGAGGGCTTGTCGAAGGAGAGCTTGCCGTCGGGCTTCGGGTAGTCGATCTTCTCGCACTCGGCCGCCGGCTTCAGGGTGGCGTGGTCCGGCGTGGTGTCGTGCAGGGTCGGCAGCTTGCCGCCAACGAGCTGATCGAGGAAGTTGTAGGCGCCGCCGCCGACGGTGCCGTACTTGTGGATCGCCGGCCCGAAGCTGCGGCTCTCGTCGAGCTCCCGATAGGCCCAGCTCGCCTCCCACTTCTCGGTGAAGGCGGTGAGCTCGCGTCCGCCCTCGTCGCCCTGATGCAGGGCCTCGAAGACCGCCTCGGCCGCCACCAGCCCGGATTTCATGGCGGTGTGCAGGCCCTTGATCTTGGCGAAGTTCAG
>NZ_VBUI01000016.1 GCF_005780185.1 Halomonas urmiana
TGCTCGACGAGGCCTGGTGTGCCGAGCTCGACACCATGGGTGTCGACGAGATCGTGGTGCGCTCGACCATCACCTGCCAGACCGCCCACGGCGTCTGCTCGGCCTGTTACGGTCGCGACCTGGCGCGCGGTCATCAGGTGAACATCGGCGAATCCGTCGGCGTCATCGCCGCCCAGTCGATCGGCGAGCCGGGCACCCAGCTGACCATGCGGACCTTCCACATCGGCGGCGCGGCCTCACGGGCCTCTGCGGTGGACAGCGTCCAGGTCAAGCACGGCGGCAAGGTGCGCCTGCACAACATCAAGCACGTCGAGCGCGGCGACGGCAAGCTGGTGGTGGTCTCCCGTTCCAGCGCCCTGGCCGTCGCCGACGACCACGGCCGCGAGCGCGAGTACTACAAGCTGCCCTACGGCGCCGAGCTGGACGTCCGCGACGGCGATCAGGTCGAGGCCGGCCAGGCCGTGGCCAAGTGGGATCCACACACCCACCCGATCATCGCCGAGGGCGAGGGCCAAGTGCAGTACGCCGACCTCGACGAAGGCGTGACCATGCACCGCAGCGTGGACGAGATGACCGGCCTCTCCTCGATCGAGGTGATCGAGTCGGCGGCGCGTCCCATGGCGGGCCGCGACAAGCGTCCGCTGATCATGCTCACCGACGCGGCGGGCAAGGCGGTCACCGTCGCGGGCTCCGACACGCCGGTCCAGTACCCGCTGCCCGGCAAGGCGATCATCACCGCCGACAACGGCGCGCGTATCGGCGTCGGTGAGGTCGTGGCGCGGATCCCGGTCGAGGCGACCGGCAACAAGGACATCACCGGTGGTCTGCCGCGCGTCGCCGACCTGTTCGAGGCGCGCAAGCCGAAGGAGCCGGCGATCCTTGCCGAGATCAGCGGCGTGATCAGCTTCGGCAAGGAGACCAAGGGCAAGCGTCGCCTGACGATCACCCCGGAATCGGGCGATCCGTTCGAGATGCTGATCCCGAAGTGGCGCCAGATCGCGGTCTTCGAGGGCGAGTCGGTGGAGAAGGGCGAGGTGATCTCGGACGGCCCGAGCAACCCGCACGACATCCTGCGCCTGCTGGGCATCGCCGAGCTGGCCAAGTACATCACCACCGAGGTACAGGACGTCTATCGCCTGCAGGGCGTGGGCATCAACGACAAGCACATCGAGGTGATCGTGCGTCAGATGCTGCGCAAGGTGGAGATCGCCGACGCCGGCGACAGCGACTTCATCCCCGGCGACCAGGCCGATCTGGTCCGCGTGCTCGAGCAGAACGCGCGCCTGGAGAAGGAGGAGAAGTTCCCGGCCAAGTACCAGCGGCTGCTGCTGGGTATCACCAAGGCGAGCCTCGCCACCGAGTCGTTCATCTCCGCGGCCTCCTTCCAGGAGACCACGCGGGTGCTGACCGAGGCGGCGGTGACCGGCAAGCGTGATTACCTGCGCGGCCTGAAGGAGAACGTGGTGGTGGGGCGTCTGATCCCGGCCGGTACCGGCCTTACTCACCACGCGGAGCGTCGCCGTAAGCGTGAAGACGCCGAGCGGCTGCTCCACCCGTCGGCCTACGATGTCGAGCAGGAGCTGGGCGCCCAGCTCACCGCGCTGGACTCGGACGACGACGAGATCTGACGTTCGCGTCGCGGCCTGCGCCCTCTCGGGGCGCGGGCTTGACGACGTGGCGCGTCAGCCATTAGAATGCGCAGCCTTTAACAGTGGGGCGGTGCGCCCGCATCCGCTGAGTAAGGCAAGGCAACCCATTGGAGTCAGCTACACACCATGGCAACGATCAATCAGCTCGTGCGCAAGCCGCGCAAGCGCCAGGCCGCCAAGAGCGACGTGCCTGCGCTGCAGGCCTGCCCGCAACGTCGCGGTGTCTGCACCCGCGTCTACACCACCACCCCGAAGAAGCCGAACTCCGCACTGCGTAAGGTGTGCCGTGTTCGCCTGACCAACGGCTACGAGGTCTCCTCTTACATCGGTGGTGAAGGCCACAACCTCCAGGAGCACTCCGTGGTCCTGATTCGCGGCGGTCGTGTGAAGGACCTTCCCGGTGTGCGTTATCACACCGTGCGTGGCGCCCTGGACACCTCCGGCGTGCAGAACCGTAAGCAGGGCCGTTCCAAGTACGGCACCAAGCGTCCGAAGGCCTGATCGGCCTTCGCACGCAGCAGTCACCCTATTTTGACCACGGTCTGATAAGAGTAAGGTCGAGCACGGTCTATCGCATGGCGAGAGGTCGCGCGTCTCGGGTTTACCTGAAGGATCCTTTGATGAGGGCTTATCATGCCTAGAAGAAGAGTTGCGGCCAAGCGCGAGATCCTGCCGGATCCCAAGTTCGGAAGTGAGCGCCTGGCGAAGTTCATGAACCACCTGATGGTCAGCGGCAAGAAGTCCGTAGCTGAGCGCATCGTCTACGGTGCGCTGGACAGGGTTGCCGAGCGTAGCAAGGAAGAGCCGCTGGAGATCTTCGACAAGGCGCTGGAAACCATCCAGCCGATGGTCGAGGTCAAGTCCCGCCGCGTCGGCGGCGCGACCTATCAGGTGCCCGTGGAAGTTCGCCCCTCGCGCCGTCAGGCTCTGGCCATGCGCTGGCTGGTCGACGCGGCCCGTCGCCGTGGCGAGAAGACCATGGTGCAGCGCCTCGCTGGTGAGATGCTCGATGCCGCCGAAGGCAAGGGCTCGGCCGTCAAGAAGCGTGAAGACGTGCATCGTATGGCAGAAGCCAACAAGGCCTTCTCTCACTACCGCTTCTAAGTGCGTCGTAACCGACGCACCGCCAACCATCGGGGAGTTCCAACGTGGCTCGCAAGACTCCGCTAAATCGCTACCGCAACATCGGTATCGTGGCGCACGTAGACGCCGGCAAGACCACCACCACCGAACGCGTCCTGTTCTACACCGGCCTCTCCCATAAGGTCGGCGAAGTCCATGAGGGCGCTGCCACCATGGACTGGATGGAGCAGGAGCAGGAGCGTGGTATCACCATCACCTCCGCGGCGACCACCTGCTTCTGGCAGGGCATGAACAAGCAGTTCGATGAGCACCGCATCAACATCATCGATACGCCGGGGCACGTCGACTTCACCATCGAGGTGGAGCGTTCCCTGCGTGTGCTCGACGGCGCCGTCGTGGTGCTGTGTGGCTCCTCGGGCGTTCAGCCGCAGACCGAGACCGTCTGGCGTCAGGCCAACAAGTACGAAGTCCCGCGCATGGTGTTCGTCAATAAGATGGACCGTACCGGCGCCGACTTCTTCATGGTGGTCGATCAGCTGAAGGAGCGTCTCGGTGCCAACACCGTGCCGATCCAGATCAACTGGGGTACCGAGGACGAGTTCAAGGGCGTCATCGACCTCATCCAGATGAAGGCCATCCTGTGGGATGAGGCCAACTTCGGGATGAACTACGATCTCGTCGACATCCCGGCCGAGCTCCAGGAGACTGCCGAGAAGTTCCGCGAGGAGATGGTCGAGTCGGCCGCCGAAGCCTCTGAAGAACTGATGGACAAGTACCTCGAAGAGGGCGACCTGTCCATCGAGGAGATCAAGGCCGGCCTGCGTCGTCGTACCCTCGACAACGAGATCGTCCTGGTCACCTGCGGCTCCGCCTTCAAGAACAAGGGTGTGCAGGCTGTGCTGGATGGCGTCATCGAGTACATGCCGTCGCCCACCGAAGTCAAGGCCATCGAAGGCGAGCTGGACGACAAGGACGGCACCATCGCCACCCGCGAGGCGGACGACAAGGCGCCCTTCTCCGCCCTGGCCTTCAAGATCGCCACCGACCCCTTCGTCGGTACCCTGACCTTCATCCGCGTCTACTCGGGCGTGCTGAAGTCGGGCGACAGCATCTACAACTCCGTCAAGCAGAAGAAGGAGCGCGTCGGTCGTATCGTCCAGATGCACGCCAACTCCCGCGAGGAGATCAAGGAAGTGCTGGCCGGCGACATCGCCGCCTGCATCGGCCTGAAGGACGTTACCACCGGCGACACCCTGTGCGATCTGAACGACAAGATCGTGCTCGAGCGCATGGAGTTCCCGGATCCGGTCATCTCGGTGGCCGTCGAGCCGAAGTCCAAGCCCGACCAGGAAAAGATGGGTATCGCACTGGGCAAGCTGGCCCAGGAAGATCCCTCCTTCCAGGTGCGCACCGATGAGGAGACGGGTCAGACCATCATCTCCGGCATGGGTGAGCTTCACCTGGATATCCTCGTCGACCGCATGCGTCGCGAGTTCAAGGTCGATGCCAACATCGGCAAGCCGCAGGTGGCCTACCGCGAGACCATCCGCGGCAAGGTCGAGCAGGAAGGCAAGTTCGTCCGCCAGTCCGGTGGTCGCGGTCAGTTCGGTCACGTGTACCTGCGTATCGAACCGCTCACCGCCGAGGACAAGGGCGACGACGAAGAGATGCACTTCAAGTTCGTCTCGGAGATCGTTGGCGGCGTGGTTCCCAAGGAATACGTGCCGGCCGTCGAGAAAGGGGCCTACGAGCAGCTGCAGAACGGTGTCATCGCGGGTTACCCGATGATTGACGTCAAGGTCACGCTGTTCGACGGTTCCTACCATGACGTGGACTCGAACGAGACCGCGTTCAAGGTTGCCTCTTCCATGGCCGTCAAGGAAGGTGCCAAGAAGGCGAAGGCCGTGCTCCTCGAGCCGGTGATGAAGGTCGAGGTCGTGACCCCCGAGGACTTCATGGGTGACGTCATGGGCGATCTGAATCGCCGTCGTGGCCTCGTCCAGGGCATGGATGACACCGCCATGGGCAAGATCATCCGGGCCACGGTACCTCTGGCTGAGATGTTCGGTTATGCGACCGATCTTCGCTCTCAGACCCAGGGCCGCGCAAGCTACGTCATGGAGTTTGCGGACTACGAAGAGGCGCCGTCCAGCGTCGTTGAAGCCGTCATCAACCAGAACGGTTAACCGTTAGCTAACGTAAAGAGGTTATAGCAGTGGCTAAGGCAAAATTTGAACGTTCCAAACCGCATATCAACGTCGGTACCATCGGTCACGTCGACCACGGCAAGACCACGCTGACTGCGGCCCTGACTCGCGTTTCTGCCGAGGTGTTCGGCGGTGACTGGAGCGAGTTCGATGCCATCGACAACGCCCCGGAAGAGCGTGAGCGTGGTATCACCATCGCCACCTCTCACGTGGAGTACCAGTCCGAGACGCGTCACTACGCGCACGTCGACTGCCCGGGTCACGCCGACTACGTCAAGAACATGATCACCGGTGCCGCCCAGATGGACGGCGCGATCCTGGTCTGTTCCGCTGCCGACGGCCCCATGCCGCAGACCCGCGAGCACATCCTGCTGTCGCGTCAGGTTGGCGTGCCGTTCATCGTCGTGTTCCTGAACAAGGCCGACATGGTCGACGACGAGGAGCTCCTGGAGCTGGTCGAGATGGAGGTTCGTGAACTCCTCGACGAGTACGACTTCCCGGGCGACGACACCCCGATCATCACCGGTTCCGCCCTGATGGCCCTGGAAGGCAAGGACGACAACGGCATGGGTACTACCGCCGTTGCCAACCTGATCAAGGCCCTGGACGAGTACATTCCGGAGCCGGAGCGTGCCATCGACCAGCCGTTCCTGATGCCGATCGAAGACGTCTTCTCCATCTCTGGCCGCGGCACCGTGGTCACCGGTCGCGTCGAGCGCGGCGTGGTCAAGGCTGGTGAAGAAGTCGAGATCGTCGGTATCAAGGACACCGTCAAGACCGTCGTGACCGGCGTCGAGATGTTCCGCAAGCTGCTCGACGAAGGTCGTGCCGGTGAGAACGTCGGCGCGCTGCTGCGCGGCACCAAGCGTGACGACGTCGAGCGTGGCCAGGTCCTGGCCAAGCCGGGCACCATCACCCCGCACACCAAGTTCGAGGCCGAGGTGTACGTGCTGTCCAAGGACGAGGGTGGTCGTCACACCCCGTTCTTCAAGGGCTACCGTCCGCAGTTCTACTTCCGTACCACCGACATCACCGGTACCTGTGAGCTGCCGGAAGGCGTCGAGATGGTCATGCCGGGCGACAATGTCAAGATGGTCGTCAGCCTGATCGCTCCGATCGCCATGGACGACGGCCTGCGCTTCGCCATCCGTGAAGGCGGTCGTACCGTCGGCGCCGGCGTCGTGGCCAAGATCATCGAGTAAGCGCTTCGCCGCTTGATCGATCGAAGGGGGCTCCGCCAGGAGCCCCCTTTCTGCGCACCGTAAGTGAGTGTTTGACTCTCACTGTCGGCGTGCCTATAATGCGCATCCTTTGAATGCGTGGGTTGACGGCTCGCGCCGTCAGAATCCATTGGAGTTAGGGCAAATGCAGAACCAGAAGATTCGCATTAGGTTGAAGGCCTTCGACCATCGCCTGATCGACCAGTCCGCCGCGGAGATCGTAGATACCGCCAAGCGTACCGGCGCCCAGGTCCGTGGTCCGATTCCTCTGCCGACCAATCGCGAGCGTTACACCGTGCTGGTCTCTCCGCACGTCAACAAGGACGCGCGCGATCAGTACGAGATTCGTACCCACAAGCGGGTGCTCGACATCGTCGAGCCCACCGAAAAGACCGTTGATGCCCTGATGAAGCTCGACCTCGCCGCCGGCGTTGACGTGCAGATCAAGCTCGACTGATACCACACTAGACACTCGCGGCCCAGCGTTCGCCCTCTCCGTTTGGAAGGTGTCCAGCAGCCGCCGCGCCGGGATGGCGCCACACAACGTGCTAGTGGAATGCTCTGGAAAGGGCAGCCATAGCGGGTGATAGCCCCGTACACTATAGGAGACTGAGAATGACTATCGGTTTAGTCGGTAGGAAGGCCGGTATGACCCGCGTCTTCACCGAAGACGGTGCATCCGTGCCCGTAACCGTGATCGAGGTTGAGCCTAACCGTGTGACTCGCGTCAAGTCCGTCGAGTCTGACGGCTACGCCGCGGTTCAGGTGACAACCGGCTCCCGCAAGGCCAAGCATCTGTCGAAAGCCCAAGCCGGGCAGTTCGCCAAGGCAGGTGTCGAGGCCGGTCGTTCGCTGATGGAGTTCCGCCTTCCCGAAGGCGTTGAGGCTCCGGAAGTGGGCGGCGAACTCACCGTATCCCTCTTCGAAGCTGGTCAGATGATCGACGTGACCGGCACCTCCAAGGGCAAGGGTTTCCAGGGCGCCGTCAAGCGCTGGAACTTCCGCACCCAGGACAACACTCACGGTAACTCCCTGGCCCACCGCGCACCGGGTTCCATCGGCATGTGTCAGACGCCGGGCCGCGTGTTCAAGGGCAAGAAGATGGCCGGTCAGATGGGCAATGCTCGCTGCACCGTGCAGAGCCTGGAAGTGGTCCGTGTCGACGCCGAACGTAATCTGCTGCTGATCAAGGGCGCCGTACCTGGCGCTACCGGCAGTGATGTCATCGTGCGCAGCGCCGTCAAAGCAGGCTGAAGGGGAACTTACCGATGAATCTGAATCTTGCAGGTGCAGGCGCCGGTGCTGTCGAAGTATCCGATGCCACCTTTGGCAAAGAATTCAATGAGGCCCTGGTGCACCAGGTCGTCACCGCCTATCTGGCCGGTGGTCGCCAGGGTACTCGCGCCCAGAAGAATCGTTCCGATGTGCGTGGCGGTGGCAAGAAGCCGTGGCGCCAGAAGGGCACCGGTCGTGCCCGTGCCGGTACCATCCGCTCGCCGATCTGGCGTGCCGGTGGTGTGACCTTTGCGGCGCGTCCGCAGGACCATTCCCAGAAGGTCAACCGCAAGATGTACCGTGCGGCCATGCGCTCGATTCTCTCCGAGCTGGTCCGTCAGGAACGTCTGGTGGCCGTCGATGCCTTCGCCGTCGAAGCGCCCAAGACCAAGCAGCTGGTCGCCAAGCTCGAGGAGCTGGGTCTGGAGAAGGTGCTGATCGTCACCGAAGAGGTCGACGAGAATCTGTACCTCGCCGCCCGCAACATCCCGAACGTGGATGTGGTGGACGTCGCCGCCGCTGATCCGGTGAGCCTGGTCGCCTTCGACAAGGTGCTGGTCACCGTCTCCGCTCTGCGTAAATTCGAGGAGAAGCTGGCATGAACCAGGAACGTGTATTCAAGGTTCTGCTCGGTCCGCACGTGACCGAGAAGGCCGCCATGGCCGCCGAGCGCAACCAGTACGTGTTCAAGGTGGCAAGCGACGCGACCAAGCCCGAGATCAAGGCTGCCGTGCAGGAGCTGTTCGGCAAGAAGGTCGACCGTGTTCAGGTACTGAACATGAAGGGCAAGACCAAGCGCACCGCGCAGGGTCTGGGTCAGCGCAAGGGTTATCGCAAGGCGTACGTGACACTGGCCGCCGGCGAGACGCTTGAAGACTTCTCTGGCGCCGAATAAGGGCAGGAGTACGGATCATGGCAATCGTCAAGACTAAACCCACATCCGCCGGTCGTCGCCACGTCGTCAAGATCGTTGGTGAGGAACTGCACAAGGGCCGCGCGTACGCGCCGCTGCTCGAGAAGCAGTCCAAGTCCGGTGGCCGTAACAACTACGGTCGCATCACCACCCGCCACGTGGGCGGTGGTCATCGTCATCACTATCGGATCATCGATTTCAAGCGCACCAAGGATGGCATTCCGGCCATCGTCGAGCGCCTGGAGCATGACCCGAACCGTAGCGCCCACATCGCGCTGCTGAAGTACATGGACGGCGAGCGTCGCTACATCATCGCCCCGCGTGGCGTGAGCGCCGGCGATCGTCTCGAGTCCGGCGTCAACGCGCCTATCAAGAAGGGCAACGCGCTGCCGCTGCGCAACGTCCCGCTGGGTTCCACCGTGCACTGCATCGAGCTCAAGCCCGGCAAGGGCGCGCAGATCGCTCGCAGCGCCGGTACCAGCGCCCAGCTGGTGGCTCGCGAAGGCAACTACGTCACCCTGCGTCTGCGCTCCGGCGAGATGCGCAAGGTGCTGGCCGAGTGCCGCGCGACCCTGGGCGAAGTGAGCAACTCCGAGCACAGCCTGCGTCAACTTGGCAAGGCCGGTGCGAAGCGCTGGAGAGGCGTGCGTCCGACCGTTCGCGGCGTGGCCATGAACCCGGTGGATCACCCGCACGGCGGCGGCGAAGGCCGCAGCAGCGGTGGTCGTCACCCGGTGTCTCCGTGGGGTATCCCCACCAAGGGCCACAAGACCCGCAAGAACAAGCGCACCGACAAGCTGATCATCCGTCGCCGCAAGGCCCGGAAATAAGATCCCACGCCAAGACATCAAGAGGTAACGGCTGTGCCACGTTCACTGAAGAAAGGTCCCTTTATTGACCTTCATCTGTTGAAGAAGGTTGAGACTGCAGTGGAGAAGAGCGATCGCAAACCGATCAAGACCTGGTCGCGTCGCTCCATGATCCTGCCCAACATGGTCGGGCTCACCATTGCTGTCCATAACGGTCGCCAACACGTCCCGGTGCACGTCTCCGAGGAAATGGTTGGCCACAAGCTGGGCGAATTCGCTGCTACCCGCCTTTATCGCGGCCATGCGGCGGACAAGAAAGCCAAACGGTAAGCCAGAGAGGATTGAGAGATGGAAGTCACAGCAAAGCTGCGTGGCGCTCGTTTATCCGCCCAGAAGGCCCGTTTGGTGGCTGACCAGGTGCGCGATAAACCGGTCGCCGAGGCGCTCGATCTGCTGACCTTCTCCCCGAAGAAGGCCGCGAAGCTGGTCAAGAAGGTGCTGCAGTCCGCCATCGCGAACGCGGAAGAAAACAACGGCATGGATATCGACGAGCTGCGTGTCTCGACCATCTGCGTCGATGAGGGCATGACGCTCAAGCGCATCCGTCCGCGCGCCAAGGGCCGTGCGGATCGCATTCTGAAGCGCACTTGCCACATCACCGTCAAGGTAGCCGAGAAGTAGGAGTCGACCAGATGGGTCAGAAAGTCAATCCAACAGGCATTCGCCTGGGTATCGTCAAAGACCATACCTCGGTGTGGTATGCCGAGCGCGGCGCTTATGCCGACAAGCTGAACAGCGATCTCGAAGTGCGTCGCTTCCTGGAGGAACGTTTGAAGAACGCCTCCGTGAGCAAGATCACCATCGAGCGCCCGGCCAACAACGCCCGCATCACCATTCACACTGCCCGTCCGGGTATCGTGATTGGCAAGAAGGGCGAAGATGTCGACCGCTTGCGTCGCGACGTCACTCAGATGATGGGCGTGCCCGTGCACGTCAACATCGAGGAAGTCCGCAAGCCGGAACTCGACGCCCAGCTCGTCGCGCAGAACATCGCCGGCCAGCTCGAGCGCCGTGTGATGTTCCGTCGTGCCATGAAGCGTGCCGTTCAGAACGCCATGCGTCTGGGCGCCGGCGGCATCAAGGTGCAGCTCTCCGGTCGCCTCGGTGGCGCGGAAATCGCCCGCACTGAGTGGTACCGCGAAGGTCGCGTCCCGCTGCACACCCTGCGCGCGGACATCGACTACGCCACCTACGAAGCCAAGACCACCTACGGCATCATCGGTGTCAAGGTCTGGGTCTTCAAGGGTGAAATCCTCGGGGGCATCGAGGAGGTCCGCGCCAAGGCGAAGCAGCCGCAGGCCGCACCCTCCAAGAAGAAAGGTTCCAGGTAAGGGGAGAGCGAGTCGATGTTACAACCTAAGCGTATGAAGTTCCGCAAGATGCAGAAGGGCCGCAACCGTGGCCTGGCGCATCGCGGAAGCAAGGTGAGCTTCGGCGAGTATGGCCTCAAGGCCACTGGCCGGGGGCGTGTCACCGCCCGTCAGATCGAAGCCGGCCGTCGTGCCATCACGCGTCACGTCAAGCGTGGCGGCAAGATCTGGATCCGTGTCTTCCCCGACAAGCCGATTTCCAAGAAGCCGCTGGAAGTCCGCATGGGTAAGGGTAAGGGCTCCGTCGAGTACTGGGTCGCACAGATCCAGCCGGGTCGGGTTCTGTACGAGATCGAAGGCGTTTCCGAGGAGCTGGCTCGCGAGGCATTCGCCCTGGCTGCCCAGAAGTTCCCGGTCTCCACCACCTTTGTGAAACGGACGGTGATGTGATGAAAGCCCAGGAAATTCGTGAAAAGTCAGCAGAGCAGCTCCAGGAGCAGCTTTTCGAACTCCTCCGCGAGCAGTTCAACCTGCGCATGCAGAAGGCCACCGGTCAGCTGAGCCAGACTCATCTGCTCAAGCAGGTTCGTCGGGATATCGCCCGCGTGAAGACTGTGCTCAACGAGAAGGCAGGTGACTGAGATGGTCGAAGAAAAGAAAGCCCGTACGCTCACTGGCAAGGTGGTGAGCGACAAGATGGACAAGTCCATCGTTGTCATGATCGAGCGTCGTGAGCGCCACCCGATCTACGGCAAATATGTCAAGCGCTCCACCAAGCTGCACGCCCACGACGAGTCGAACCAGGCCAAGGCCGGCGACACGGTCTCCATTGAGGAGTGCCGTCCGCTGTCGAAGAACAAGTCCTGGACCCTGATCGAAGTCGTCGAACAGGCCAAGGGTTGATCGGCTCACGCCGATCGATCCAGTGCAGTCAGATTAGGTTTGGAGAAAACCGATGATTCAGACTCAGACAATGCTGGATGTCGCCGACAACAGCGGAGCGCGCCGGGTGCAGTGCATCAAGGTGCTGGGCGGTTCGCACCGTCGCTACGCGCGCGTCGGCGATGTCATCAAGGTCACGGTGAAGGAAGCCATTCCGCGTGGCAAGGTCAAGAAGGGCCAGGTCCTCAAAGCGGTGGTGGTTCGCACCCGTAGTGGCGTCCGTCGTAATGACGGTTCGCTGATCCGCTTCGATGGAAATGCGGCTGTGTTGTTGAACAACACCAACGATCAGCCGATCGGTACCCGTATCTTCGGGCCGGTGACGCGTGAGCTTCGCAACGAGAAGTTCATGAAGATCATTTCCTTGGCGCCTGAAGTGCTGTAAGGAGCGAGGCGGATATGCAAAAGATCAAACGTGACGATGAAGTCATCGTCATCGCCGGCAAGGACAAGGGCAAGCGCGGCACCGTGAAGCGGGTTCTCGAAAACCGTTTCGTGGTGTCCGGTGTGAACATGATCAAGCGTCACACCAAGCCCAACCCGATGGCGGGCAACCAGGGCGGTATCGTCGAGCGCGAGGCATCGATTCACGCGTCCAACGTGGCCATCTTCAACCAGGAGACCGGCAAGGCGGATCGCGTCGGCTTCCAGGTTCAGGAAGACGGTACCAAGGTACGTATCTACAAGTCGACGCAGTCGCAGATCGACGCCTAACGCGAGTCGGATAGCAAAATGGCGAACTTGAAAGAACGTTATCAAAACGAGGTGGTGGCTCAACTCCAAGAGCAGTTCAGCTACGCCAATGTGATGCAGGTACCCCGGGTCACCAAGGTGACCCTGAACATGGGGATCGGCGAGGCGACCAGCGACAAGAAGCTGATCGACAACGCTATCGGCGACCTGGAGAAACTCTCCGGTCAGAAGCCGTTGGTCACCAAGGCACGCAAGTCCATCGCGGGCTTCAAGGTCCGTGAGGGCTGGCCGATCGGGATCAAGGTGACCCTGCGCTCCGAGCGCATGTGGGACTTCCTCGATCGCCTGGTGAACATCGCGATCCCCCGCGTTCGTGACTTCCGTGGTCTCAACCCGAAGTCCTTCGACGGTCGTGGCAACTACTCCATGGGGGTGCGTGAGCAGATCATCTTCCCGGAGATCGAGTATGATAAGATCGACCGGATCCGTGGTCTGGATGTCACCATCACCACCACCGCCAAAACCGATGAAGAAGGTCGTGCGCTGCTCGGCGCGCTGAACTTCCCGTTCAAGAAATAAGGGTGGGATCATGGCAAAGAAAAGCATGGTAGAGCGTGAGCTCAAGCGCACCAAGCTGGTGGCGAAGTATGCCGCCAAGCGCGCCGAGCTCAAGGCGCTCATCCAGGACGTGAACGCTTCTGACGAAGAGCGCTTCGACGCGCAGCTCAAGCTGCAGCAGTTGCCGCGTGACTCCAGTCCGGTGCGCCAGCGTAACCGCTGCCGTATCACCGGCCGTCCGCACGGCTACTACAACAAGTTCGGCCTCGGCCGCAACAAGCTGCGTGAAGCCGCCATGCGTGGCGATGTGCCCGGACTCAAGAAGTCCAGCTGGTAACGCCACGTAGAATCATCAGGAGCGCAACGTAAATGAGCATGCAAGACACTCTGGCGGATATGTTTACCCGTATCCGCAATGCGCAGATGGCCACCAAGGAGACGGTTTCCATGCCGTCCTCCAAGCTGAAGGTCGAGGTGGCCCGCGTGCTGAAGGAAGAGGGCTACATCGGCGATTTCGCCGTCAGCGAGTCCGCCAAGCCCGAACTGACCGTGACCCTCAAGTACTTCGAGGGTAAGCCGGTCATCGAGCACCTGCAGCGGGTTTCCAAGCCGTCCCTGCGCCAGTACAAGGGCAAGGACGCGCTGCCGAAGGTCGCCGAAGGTCTGGGCGTCGCCATCGTCACCACCTCTCAGGGGGTGATGACGGATCGTGCGGCTCGTCAGGCGGGTGTCGGTGGCGAAGTCATCTGCACCGTATTCTAGGAGTTTGGAATGTCCCGCGTAGCCAAATATCCGGTCAAATTGCCCACAGGCGTCGAGATCAAGCTCGACGGTGACCAGCTGTCCGTCAAGGGCAGCCAGGGCACCCTGTCCATGCCCGTTCACCAGGATGTGGTGATCGGTCAGGAAGAGGGACAGCTGACCTTCCAGCCGAGCGAGTCCGCTAAGAGCTGGGCAATGGTCGGCACCACCCGTGCCCTGGTTCAAAACCTGGTCACCGGTGTCAGCGAGGGCTTCACCAAGTCCCTCGAAATCATCGGCGTCGGTTATCGTGCCCAGGCCAAGGGCCAGACGCTCAATCTTACACTGGGCTTCTCGCACCCGGTCGACTACACCCTGCCTGAAGGTGTCACGGCGGAAACGCCGAAGAACACCGTCATCGTGCTGAAGAGCGCGGACAAGCAGGCGCTCGGCCAGTGTGCTGCGGAAATCCGCGCCTTCCGTCCGCCCGAGCCCTACAAGGGCAAGGGTGTCCGGTACGCCGACGAGCAGGTGCGTCGCAAAGAAGCCAAGAAGAAGTAAGGCAGGGTTATGAACGCGAAGAAAGAATCTCGTCTCCGTCGTGCCCGCCGTGCTCGCGCCAAGATCCGCGAGCTGGGCGTGTATCGCCTGTGCGTCAATCGTACCCCCCGCCACATCTACGCGCAGATCATTTCGCCGGATGGTGGCAAGGTCCTCGCCAGCGCTTCCACGCTGGACAAGGCCCTGCGCGAGGGGGCGACCGGCAACGCCGACGCCGCCTCCAAGGTGGGCGCTCTGATTGCCGAACGCGCCAAGCAGGCTGGCATCACCCAGGTGGCTTTCGATCGTGCCGGCTTCAAGTACCACGGTCGTGTGAAGGCCTTGGCTGACGCCGCTCGTGAAGGCGGCCTGGAATTCTAAAGGGTTTTACGATGGCGAAGAATGAACAGCAAAACGGCGATCTGCAGGAAAAACTCGTGCAGATCAACCGTGTCGCCAAGGTGGTCAAGGGTGGCCGAATCTTCGGTTTCACCGCTCTGACCGTCGTGGGTGACGGTAACGGTCGTGTGGGCTTCGGCCGCGGCAAGGCACGTGAAGTGCCGGTCGCGATCCAGAAGGCCATGGACCAGGCGCGTCGCAACATGGTCAAGGTGAACCTCACCGGTGGCACCCTGCAGTACCCGGTCAAGGCCCGTCACGGCGCCTCCAAGGTGTACATGCAGCCGGCCTCCGACGGTACCGGGATCATCGCCGGCGGTGCCATGCGCTCCGTGCTCGAGCTGGCTGGCGTGCATAACGTCCTGGCCAAGTGCTACGGCTCCACCAACCCGGTGAACGTGGTGCGGGCGACCGTCAACGGTCTGGCCTCCCTGCAGTCGCCGGAAGACGTGGCCGCCAAGCGCGGTCTGCCTGTCGAAGCGATCACGGGGTAAGCACCATGTCAGCAACGATCAAGGTTACCCAGACCCGCAGCACCATCGGCGTACTGGCCAAGCACAAGGCCACCATGAAGGGCCTCGGCCTGCGTCGCATCGGTCACACGGTTGAGCTGGAAGACACCCCTGCCGTCCGCGGCATGATCCACAAGGTCAATTACCTTGTGCGTGTTGAGGGAGAGTAATCCATGAAACTCAATAGCCTGAGCCCGGCACCGGGCTCCAAGCACGCCGAGAAGCGCGTCGGTCGTGGCATCGGCTCCGGTCTGGGCAAGACCGGTGGCCGCGGCCACAAGGGCCTGAAGTCGCGCAGCGGCGGCAGCGTGAAGCCCGGTTTCGAGGGCGGTCAGATGCCGCTGCAGCGGCGCCTGCCCAAGTTCGGCTTCACCTCCGCGAAGTCGCTGGTTTCCGAGGAAGTCCGCCTGGCCGAGCTGGCCCGGGTCGCGGGTGACGACGTCACCCTGGACACCCTCAAGGAAGCCAACGTGCTCAAGGATGCCACCAAGCATGCCAAGGTGATCCTTTCCGGCGAACTGAATAAGGCGGTCACGGTCCGCGGTCTCAAGGTCACCAAGGGTGCCCGTGCCGCGATCGAAGCCGCCGGCGGCAAGGTAGAGGACTAAATGGCTAAGTCAGGAAACATGCCGGCGATGGGTAGCGGTCTGGGTGAACTCTGGGCGCGTCTGCGCTTCGTGCTCCTCGCCATCGTGGTCTACCGTATCGGTGCCCACATCCCCGTTCCCGGTATCAATCCTGACCAGCTTGCTGCCTTGTTCAGGGAGCAGCAGGGCACCATCCTGGGCATGTTCAACATGTTCTCGGGGGGCGCCCTGGAGCGCATGAGTATCATGGCGCTGGGCATCATGCCCTATATCTCGGCGTCGATCATCATGCAGCTGATGACCGCGGTCTCGCCGCATCTCGAGCAACTGAAGAAGGAAGGCGAGGCCGGCCGCCGCAAGATCAGTCAGTACACACGCTACGGCACCGTGCTGCTGGCCCTGATTCAGGCCTCCGGCATGTCCGTGGGCCTGGCGAGTCAGGGCATTGCCTACACGGCCGACTTCAGCTTCTACTTCACTGCCATCGTGACGTTTGTCACCGGGGCGGTGTTTCTGATGTGGCTGGGCGAGCAGATCACCGAGAAGGGTATCGGCAACGGCATCTCGCTGCTGATCTTCTCGGGGATCGTGGCCGGCCTTCCGGGTGCCGTGGGGCAGGCCTTCGAGCTGGCTCGCAACGAGGGGGCCTGGAACGTCCTGCCGCTGCTGGCCCTGACCGTGCTGGGCATCGCCACCGTGGCCTTCGTGGTGTTCATCGAGCGCGGCCAACGCCGCCTCACCGTGAATTATCCGCGTCGCCAGGTGGGCAACAAGATGTATGCCGGCCAGAGCAGCTACCTGCCGCTCAAGGTCAACATGGCGGGCGTGATTCCGGCGATCTTCGCCTCGAGTATCCTGCTGTTCCCGGCGTCGCTCGGGCAGTGGGTCGGGGCCGGGGATGGCATGGAGTGGCTGCAGAGCGCCTCCCAGGCCCTGGGGCCGGGGCAGCCGCTCTACATCTTGCTTTTCGCCGCGGCGGTGGTATTCTTCTGCTTCTTTTACACAGCGCTGGTCTTCAACCCCAAGGATGTCGCTGACAACCTCAAGAAGTCAGGGGCCTTCCTGCCGGGCATCCGCCCCGGCGAGCAGACCGCTCGCTACATCGACAAGGTCATGACCCGCTTGACCCTGTTCGGCGCGCTTTACATCACTGCGGTTTCCCTGATGCCCCAGTTCCTGATCGTGGCCTGGAACGTGCCGTTCTTCTTCGGCGGTACCTCGCTGCTGATCGTGGTGGTGGTCATCATGGACTTCATGGCTCAGGTGCAGTCGCACCTCATGTCGAATCAGTACGAGTCGGTGATGAAGAAGTCCAACCTGAAAGGCTACGGTAGCGGCGGCATCATGCGCTGAGGCGCGTCGCTGGCGATTTGGTGCGCCGCGAGCTGAACCGTTGGCCCGCGTCGCGAGCCAACTTTGGAGATAGAACGATGAAAGTTCGAGCTTCCGTGAAGAAAATGTGCCGCAACTGCAAGATCATTCGTCGCAATGGCGCCGTGCGCGTCATCTGCAGCGAGCCGCGGCACAAGCAGCGTCAGGGCTAAGTCCGACGCTGCACTGAACCGGGTGCCGGCATGCCCCTTGTCCTCGAGCGAGGAAAGGGGTATGCTGTTGCGCCTTTTGTAGATGATTAATCGAGCAAGCCGCTCAAATTTCGGAGTAAGCTGATGGCCCGTATTGCAGGCGTCAATATCCCGGACAACAAGCATGCGGCGATCTCGCTGACCTATATCTTCGGGATTGGCCGTACTCGCGCGCAGGACATCTGTGCCGCGACCGGCATCGCGCCGACCATCAAGATCCAGGAGCTGTCCAGTGAAGATCTGGATACCCTGCGGTCTGAAGTCGGCAAGTACACCGTGGAAGGTGACCTTCGTCGTGATGTGACGCTGAACATCAAGCGTCTCATGGACCTGGGTTGCTATCGTGGTCTGCGTCATCGTCGTGGTCTTCCGCTGCGTGGTCAGCGTACCAAGACCAATGCGCGTACCCGCAAGGGCCCGCGCAAGCCGATCCGCAAATAACACGCACGTTCTGGCGTAAAGACAGGAATAGACATCAACATGGCTAACCCGCGTAGCAACCGTAAAAAGGTTAAAAAGCAGGTAGTGGATGCCATCGCGCATATCCACGCCTCTTTTAACAACACGATCATTACGATCACAGACCGCCAGGGCAACGCCCTTTCCTGGGCGACTGCCGGTGGTTCGGGTTTTCGTGGTTCTCGCAAGAGCACCCCGTTCGCTGCTCAAGTGGCAAGCGAACGTGCAGCGACCGCTGCAGCCGAGTATGGTGTGAAAAACGTCGACGTGCTGGTCAAGGGCCCCGGTCCTGGCCGTGAATCCGCCGTGCGCGCACTCAATGCCGCCGGCTTCCGCGTGCAGAGCATCACCGACGCGACGCCCATTCCGCACAATGGCTGCCGTCCGCCGAAGAAACGCCGCGTTTAAGGAGACAGATTCATGGCTCGTTACATTGGACCGAAGTGCAAACTGTCTCGTCGTGAGGGGACCGACCTCTTCCTCAAGAGCGGTATCACTCCCTTCGAGAAGAAGTGCAAATCCGAGCAGATCCCGGGTGTGCACGGCCAGCGCCGTCAGCGTCTTTCCGACTACGGCTTGCAGCTTCGCGAGAAGCAGAAAGTACGTCGCATGTACGGCGTACTCGAGAAGCAGTTCCGCAATTACTACAAGGAAGCGGCCCGCCTGAAGGGCGCGACCGGCGAGTTGTTGCTGCAGCTCCTCGAATCCCGACTGGACAACGTCGTCTACCGCATGGGCTTCGGCTCCACGCGTTCCGAGGCACGTCAGCTGGTCAGCCACAAGGCGATTGCCGTCAATGGCAAGACCGTCAACGTGGCGTCCTACCAGGTCAAGCCGGGTGACGTGGTCTCCGTCCGTGAAAAGGCGAAGAACCAGGCGCGCATCCAGACTTCCCTGGCCATCGCCGCCAATCGCGGCGACGTGGTGTGGGTCGAGACCGATGCCAAGAAGATGGAAGGCACTTTCAAGGCCCTGCCTGAACGCGGTGACCTGTCTGCCGACATCAACGAAAACCTGATCGTCGAGCTGTACTCCAAGTAAGTGGCGCCCGCGTCGCGCCGCCCTCGTCCGCGGGGGCGGCCTGGAGTACCGACAATCCGTTTGGCAGCCTGATAGGTGTTCATATGCAGCGTTCAGTGACAGAGTTTCTCCGTCCTCGCGACATCAAGGTCGAAGAGATCAGCGCACACCACGCCAAGATCGTGCTCGAGCCCTTCGAGCGGGGCTTCGGCCACACGCTGGGGAATGCCCTGCGTCGCATCCTGCTCTCGTCCATGCCCGGCTGTGCCGTGGTGGAGGCCGAGATCGCCGGCGTCGAGCATGAGTACAGCGCGATCGAGGGCGTCCAGGAAGATGTCATCGAAATCCTCCTGAACCTCAAGGACGTGGCGCTCCGGATGCATAGCCGCGACGAGGCAGTGCTCTCGCTGAACAAGCAGGGGCCGGCCGTCGTGACGGCAGGGGATATCGCCCTCGACCACGACGTCGAGATCGTCAACCCCGAGCATGTCATCGCCCACGTCAACGAGGGGTCCGAGCTGAAGATGCAGCTCAAGGTCGCTCGCGGCCGCGGCTATGAGCCCGCGGACGCCCGTGGCGAGGCCGACGACGAGTCCCGCGCCATCGGTCGCCTGCAGCTGGATGCTACCTTCAGCCCCGTGCGTCGGGTTTCCTACTCGGTCGAGGCCGCGCGTGTCGAACAGCGCACCGACCTCGACAAGCTGATCATCAACCTGGAAACCGACGGCACCCTGGATCCGGAAGAGGCGATTCGTCGCAGCGCGACCATCCTGCAAGAGCAGCTGGCCGCGTTCGTCGATCTGGAAGCCGACAAGGAACAGGAAGTGGTGGAGGAAGAGGATCATATCGATCCGATCCTGCTGCGCCCCGTAGACGATCTCGAGTTGACCGTTCGCAGCGCCAACTGCCTGAAGGCCGAGAACATCTACTACATCGGGGATCTGATCCAGCGCACCGAGGTGGAGCTGCTGAAGACCCCCAATCTCGGCAAGAAGTCCCTGAATGAGATCAAGGACGTGTTGGCCGCCCGCGGGCTTTCTCTGGGCATGCGGCTGGAGAACTGGCCGCCGGCAAGCCTGAAGGACGACAAGGCCTCCGCGTGAGCCTCGACTCGAGTCCCAGTTTGGTAAGGAATCACAACCATGCGTCATCGTAAGAGTGGTCGTCACCTGAATCGCACCAGCACGCATCGTCAGGCCATGTTCAAGAACATGTCTGTCTCGCTGGTCGAGCACGAAGTGATCAAGACAACCCTGCCCAAGGCCAAGGAGCTGCGTCGCGTCATCGAGCCGCTGATCACCCTGGCCAAGCAGGATAGCGTCGCCAACCGTCGTCTGGCCTTTAGCCGCACCCGCTCCAAGGAAGCGGTCGGCAAGCTCTTCAATGAGCTGGGTCCGCGTTACGCCGAGCGTCCGGGCGGTTACGTCCGTATCCTCAAGTGCGGCTACCGCACCGGCGACAACGCCCCCATGGCCTTCGTCGAACTGGTCGACCGTCCGGTCGTCGAGGAAGCCGCCGAGGAGTGATCCTCGACCGGCCTTCCGCCAGTGGCACGCCAAACCGGCTCCTCAAGGGGAGCCGGTTTTTTCTTTGAGCGCCGAGCCACAAGCGCCGAGCCACAAGCGCCAAGCCGCTCGGTGAGGGGCGGCGGGTGCGGAGGCAGGCGTCAGGCAAGAAGAAACCCCGCAGATCCTATGGTCGGCGGGGTTTCTCTTTTTCATCGTGCTCTATCCTTGGCCGCTTGGCCGCTTGGCCGCTTGGCCGCTTGGCCGCTTGGCCGCTTGGCCGCTTGGCCGCTTGGCCGCTTGGCATTGCTCGGCTCGCTGTCAGGCGGTTGTCTCCGGCTCAGTCTTGCTGGCCTTGGCGCGCTCCAGCAGCGGCTTGAGGAAGCGCCCGGTGTGTGACGCCTCGTGGCGCGCCACCTGCTCCGGCGTGCCCTCGGCGACGATGCGCCCGCCCCCGGAGCCGCCCTCGGGGCCGAGATCGATCAGCCAGTCCGCGGTCTTGATCACGTCCAGGTTGTGCTCGATCACCACGATGGTGTTGCCGTGGTCGCGCAGGCGGTGCAACACCGTGAGCAGCTGGCGGATGTCCTCGAAGTGCAGGCCGGTGGTCGGCTCGTCGAGGATGTACAGCGTCTTGCCGGTATCGCGTTTGGCCAGCTCGCGGGCCAGCTTGACCCGCTGGGCCTCGCCGCCGGAGAGCGTGGTGGCGCTCTGTCCCAGGCGGATGTAGGAGAGCCCGACGTCGAGCAGGGTCTGCAGGCGCCGGGCGATGGCCGGCACCGGCGAGAAGAACGCCAGCGCCTCCTCGACGGTCATCTCCAGCACCTCGTGGATGCTCTTGCCCTTGTAGGCGATCTCCAGGGTCTCGCGGTTGTAGCGCTTGCCCTTGCAGACGTCGCAGGGCACGTAGATGTCCGGCAGGAAGTGCATCTCCACCTTGATCATCCCCTCGCCCTGGCAGGCCTCGCAGCGCCCGCCCTTGACGTTGAAGGAGAAGCGGCCCGGCTTGTAGCCTCGCGAGCGGGCTTCCTGGGTGCCGGCGAAGAGCTCGCGGATCGGTGTGAAGATGCCGGTGTAGGTGGCCGGGTTGGAGCGCGGCGTGCGCCCGATGGGGCTCTGGTCAATGTCGATCACCTTGTCGAGGTGCTCGAGGCCCTCGAGACGATCGTGGGCGGCCGGGGTCAGGCTGGTGGCACGGTTGAGTTCCCGGGCAGCGATCGGCATCAGGGTGGCATTGATCAG
This sequence comes from Halomonas urmiana, assembly GCF_005780185.1. Classification (GTDB taxonomy): domain Bacteria; phylum Pseudomonadota; class Gammaproteobacteria; order Pseudomonadales; family Halomonadaceae; genus Halomonas; species Halomonas urmiana. The sequence goes on from NZ_VBUI01000016.1 coordinate 21,308, forward strand.
CGTCGACTTGCCGGAGCCCGAGACACCGGTGATACAGACGAAGAGACCCAGGGGCAACTCGAGGGTGACCTCCTGAAGGTTGTTGCCCCGCGCGCCGGAGAGGCGCACCACCTTCTCGGGGTTGCCGGGAATGCGCCACGGCGGGACCTCGATACGCCGGCTGCCGGCGAGGTACTGGCCGGTGAGGGAGTCGGGGGTCGCCATGATGTCCTGGGGCGTGCCCTGGGCGACGATCTGCCCGCCGTGGACGCCGGCGCCGGGGCCGATGTCGAGCACGTGGTCGGCGGCGCGGATGGCTTCCTCGTCATGCTCGACCACGATCACGGTATTGCCCAGGTCGCGTAGCCGCTCCAGGGTCTGCAGCAGGCGGTCGTTGTCGCGCTGGTGCAGGCCGATGGAGGGCTCGTCGAGGATGTACATCACGCCGACCAGGCCGGCGCCGATCTGGCTGGCCAGGCGAATGCGCTGGGCCTCGCCGCCGGAGAGCGTCTCGGCGCTGCGCTCGAGATTCAGGTAGTCGAGCCCGACGTTGACCAGGAACTCCAGGCGCGCGTGGATCTCGTTGATGATCTTCACGGCGATCTCGCCGCGGCGCCCCGGTAGGCTGAGCTCGCCGAAGTAGGCCAGCGCCTCGCCGATGGGCAGCCGAACGAGCTGGGGCAGGGTGTTATCGTCGATGTAGACGTGCCGCGATTCCCGGCGTAACCGGGAGCCGTGGCAGGTCGGACAGGGCTGCACGGCGATGTGCCGGGCCAGGTCCTCGCGCACCATGCTCGACTCGGTCTCGCGATAGCGGCGCTGCATGTTGGGCAGCACGCCCTCGAAGGGGTGCTCGCGGGTGACCTTGCGGCCACGGTCGTTGACGTAGTGGAAGGCGATGTCGTCGCTGCCGCTGCCGTAGAGGATGACCTCGCGCTCGTGGCGGGCGAGGTCCTGCCAGGGTGTCTCCAGGGTGAAGCGATAGTGGTCGGCGACGGCCTGCAGCTGGTTGAAGTAGTAGACGCTGCGCCGGTCCCAGCCCTTGATCACGCCCTCGGCCAGCGACAGCTCGGGATGGCTGATCAGCTTGTCGGGATCGAAGAACTGCTGCACGCCGAGGCCGTCGCAGGTCGGACAGGCACCCGCCGGGTTGTTGAAGGAGAACATGCGCGGCTCGAGCTCGGCGATGGAGTAGCCGCACACCGGGCAGGCGAAGCGCGCCGAGAAGGCGAGGTCCTCCGCCTCGCCATCCATGAAGTGAATCATGGCGGTGCCGTCGGCGAGGTTGAGCGCCGTCTCGAAGGATTCCGCCAGGCGCTGGGCCAGCCCCTCGCGGACCTTGATGCGGTCGACCACCACGCTGATGTCGTGTTTCTTATTCTTGTCCAGCGGGGCGATGTCGTCGAGCTCCAGCACCTGGCCATCGACCAGGGCGCGCACGAAGCCCTGGGCGCGCAGCTCGGCCAGCAGCTGCAGGTGTTCGCCCTTGCGCCCCTTGATCACCGGGGCCAGCAGCATCAGCTTGCTGCCCTCGGGCAGGGTCAGCACCTGGTCGACCATCTGCGACACGGTCTGCGCCTCGAGGTCCTCGCCGTGCTCGGGGCAGCGCGGCGTGCCGGCCCGGGCGTACAGCAAGCGCAGGTAGTCGTAGATCTCGGTGATGGTACCGACGGTGGAGCGCGGGTTGTGGGACGTGGACTTCTGCTCAATGGAGATCGCCGGCGACAGCCCCTCGATGTGGTCGACGTCGGGCTTCTCCATCATCGACAGGAACTGGCGCGCGTAGGTGGAAAGCGACTCCACGTAGCGGCGCTGCCCCTCGGCATAGAGGGTGTCGAAGGCCAGCGACGACTTGCCCGAGCCGGAGAGCCCGGTGACCACGATCAGCTTGTCACGGGGCAGTTCGACGTCGATGTTCTTCAGGTTGTGGGTGCGCGCACCCCTGACCAGAATTGTGTCCATTCCCACCTCGCCGGACGCGGCAAAACCTCGATTATACGGGGCGGGCCGCACCGGCGGCAAAGCGCCGCTGCCCTCGGCTTTCCCTGGGGGGTGGCGAGCCGCTAGAATATGCGGTCCACCTCCGGGCCCGAGGGCCCGTCCACGGAAGTTCGAATCGCTATGCGAAAGGTCTCAGGACTGCTGTTAGCCACCGAGCGTCGTGCCATCGCCGGGCTGGCCGGGCTCTATGCCACGCGCATGCTCGGGCTGTTCATGGTGCTGCCAGTGCTCGCCCTGTATGCCGACGACCTGGCGGGCGCCACGCCGCTGCTGGTCGGCCTGGCGCTGGGCATCTACGGCCTCACCCAGGCGGTGCTGCAGATCCCCTTCGGGCTGCTCTCCGACCGCCTCGGGCGCAAGCCGGTGATCGCCGGTGGCCTCGTGCTGTTCATGCTCGGCAGCCTGGTGGCCGCCCAGGCCGACTCCATCGGTGCGGTGATCCTGGGGCGTTGCCTGCAGGGCAGCGGCGCCGTGGCCGCGGCCATCATGGCGCTGCTCGCTGACCAGACCCGCGAGCAGGTGCGCACCGCCGCCATGGCCACCATCGGGCTCTCCATCGGCGTGGCCTTCGCCGTGGCCATGGTGCTGGGGCCCTGGCTCGCCGCGGATCATGGCCTCGCCGGCGTCTTCTGGTTCACCGCCGCCCTGGCGCTGCTGGGGCTCGGCGTGCTGTGGAAGCTGGTACCGCCGGCACCGCGCCGCGTGCGCCACCGCGACGTGGGCATGGACCGCGAGCAGCTGCGGGGCATCCTGGCGCGCAGCGACCTGTGGCGCATGGATTTCTCGATCTTCGCCCTGCACTTGGTGCTGATGGCGATCTTCGTCGCCGTGCCCTTTCGGCTGGTGGAGGCGGGGATCGCCGTCGAGCAGCACGGCCTGACCTATCTCGGCGTCATGCTGCTGGCCTTCGTGGCCATGGTGCCGCTGGTGATCGTCGCCGAGAAGCAGCGCCGCATGAAGACCATGTGCCTCTCCGCGATCACCGGCATCACCCTGAGCCTGTTCGGCCTGGCGGGCCTGGGCGAGGGGAGCTGGGCACTGTTCGGCTGGCTGCTGCTGTTCTTCATCGCCTTCAATCTGCTCGAGGCCACGCTGCCCTCGATGCTCAGCAAGCTCGCCCCGGCCGGTGCCAAGGGCACCGCCATGGGCGTCTACTCCACCAGCCAGTTCCTGGGCGCCTTCCTCGGCGGCGTGCTGGGCGGCTGGCTCGCCCAGCAGTGGGGGCTCTCCGCGGTCTTCATCGGCTGCGGTTTGCTGGGCCTCGCCTGGCTGGCGGCGATGGCCGGCATGGTGCCCCCTCGGCATCTCTCCAGCGAGGTGGTGGCGCTGGACGACCATGAGCAGGACGATGCCCTGGACACCCTGATGGCGCGTTTCGCCGACGTGGCCGGGGTGGAGGATGTGCTGGTCGTTCCCGAGGAGCGCCTGGCCTACCTGAAGGTGGACCGGCAGCGCCTCGACGAGCAGGCCCTGGCGCGCCTCACCGGTTCCGGCAATCCCCACAGCGGCGCCTGAGCCGCGTATGATCCGGAGAGGGCGCCCTGGGTGCCACTCGATCGCCGTATAACGCATTTCATGACAGCAAGGAGTTCCCCATGGCCCGTGGCATCAACAAGGTCATCCTCATCGGCAACCTCGGCCAGGACCCGGAGGTGCGCTTCACGCCCTCCGGCACCGCCGTTGCCAACCTTAACCTGGCCACCACGGACACCTGGATGGACCGCCAGAGCGGCCAGCGCCAGGAGCGCACCGAGTGGCACCGGATCGTGCTGTTCAACAAGACCGCCGAGATCGCCCAGCAGTACCTCAAGAAGGGCTCCAAGGTCTACATCGAGGGCCGCCTGCAGACTCGCAAGTGGCAGGACCAGAACGGCCAGGACAAGTACAGCACCGAGATCGTCGCCAACGACATGCAGATGCTCGATGGTCGCGGCGACGGCGGCGGTCAGCAGGGTGGCGGCCGGCCCCCGCAGGGTGGCCAGTATGGCGGCCAGCCCCCGCAGCAGGGCGGCAACTTCGGCGGCGGCCAGCAGCCGCCTCAGCAGGGCGGCCAGTACGGTGGCGGTCAGCCACAGCGTCCGGCCCCGCAGCCGGCACCGCAGCCGGCACCGCCTCAGCAGGGTGGCCAGCAGGGCGGCAACTACGGCGCCCCGGATCCGGGCAGCTTCGATGATTTCGACGACGAGATCCCTTTTTGATCGAGCGTTAGCCGAGGAGATGCCGTGAAGCTGCTGATTCTGGAGGCCGGGCACTGCCTGAGCCTGGCGATGGCCCGCGAGGCCAACCGGCGCAGCGATACCGAGCTCACCATCGAGCCGGCGCTGCAGACCACGCCGGCGCGGCTCGAGACGCTGCGCCCGGATGCGCTGGTGATCCCGCCGCTGTCCCGACCGCTCAGCGCCGAGCCGGCTGCCGTCACGGCCCACGCCGAGGCGGTCGAGGCCTGCATGGAGACCTGTCGCGAGGCGGAGATCCCGCTGGTGTGGTGCGTCTCCGACCAGCTCTACGAGGATGGCTTCGACGTCCCCATCGACGAGCATGTGATTCCCGAGCCCCGGGACGACGGCCTGCGGCGGCTGGTGCGCACCGGTGATCGGATCCGCGCCGAGCTGCCGCACCATCTCATCGTGCGCCTGGGGCCGCTGTTCGCCCTGGAAGGCAGCCACGCCTGGCTGAGCGAGCTGCTCGATACCTTCATCGAGGGCGGCGAGGTGCGCGCGGAATCCGATATGATCTTCTGCCCGACCTCGGCAGATGCCGTGGCCATGGCACTGATCGGCATGCTCCAGCAGCAGCACTGCGGCGCCGATGCCTGGGGCAGTTATCACCTGGCCGGCACCGAGCCGGTGAGCGCCTACACCTTCGTCTCGATGGTGCGCACCCAGCTCGACACGCGCCTGGAGGGCCGCGGCGAGCGGGTCGCCCTGGGCAATGCCAAGGCGCTCAAGCACCACCACGACCAGCCGCTGCGTCGGGTGCTGAACTGCCGACGGGTGCTGGACGTGTTCGGCGTCCACCAGAAGCCCTGGCGGCTGGAGGTCGGTCGCATGCTCGATGCCTGGTGCCTGGTCAGGGCCGAGGAGTCGGCGCCGCAATGAACGTGATCCGCAGCCTGATCTTCTACGTCGGCTATGTCCTGGCCATGCTGGTCTGCGGGGTGCTCTTCCTGCCTCCGGCCCCCTTCCTGCCGCTGCACTCCCGCTATCGGCTGCTCAACCTCTACAACCACTTCATCATCGCCTGGTTCCGCCTGGTCTGCGGCGTGCGCTACGACTTCCGCGGCTTTGAGCGCCTGCCGGACGGCCCCTGCGTGATCCTCTCCAACCATCAGTCCGAGTGGGAGACGGTCTACCTGCAGCTGCTCCATCCGCCGGTCTGCACGGTACTCAAGCGCGAGCTCCTGAACATCCCGATCTTCGGCTGGGCGCTGCGGCTGCTCCACCCCATCGCCCTGGACCGCTCGAAGCCGGCCCGGGCCATGAAACAGGTGCTCACTCAGGGCAAGGCGCGCCTCGAGGCGGGGCTCTCGGTGCTGATCTTCCCCGAGGGCACTCGGGTCTCCCCGGGGCAGCGTGTGCGCTACAACAAGAGCGGCGCGGTGATCGCCTGTCGTGCCGGGATGCCGGTGGTGCCGGTCGCCCATAACGCCGGCGAACGCTGGCCGGGGCGCCACTGGGTCAAGAAGCCGGGACGCCTGTCGCTGGAGGTCGGTCCGCCGATCGAGACGGAGGGGCGTACGGCGGAGGAGGTGATGGCGGAAGCCGAAGCGTGGATCGAGGCACGCCTGGCGGAGATCTCCGAGGTGCCGCGGCCCGAGGCGGCGGCCGCGCCGGTGAAGCGCCCGGCCTGAGGCAGCACCTTTCACCATCGTTGGCAACGCAAGAAGGCGCCCCGAGGGGCGCCTTCTTGCGTTCTTACATCGATCGAGGTGACGCGCTGGATGAGTCGCTGAACTTAAGCTCAGTCCTTGAACTTCTCCAGCACCAGGCAGGCGTTGGTGCCGCCGAAGCCGAAGCTGTTGGACAGCACGCGATCGACCGTCACGCCATCGCGGCGCTCGGTGACGATGTCGAAGCCGGCCGCCTGCTCGTCGAGGTGCTCGATGTTGGCCGAGGCGGTGATGAAGTCGTTCTCCATCATCAGCAGCGAGTAGATCGCTTCCTGCACGCCGGTGGCGCCCAGCGAGTGACCGGTCAGCGACTTGGTCGAGCTCATCGCCGGGGTGCGATCGCCGAACACCTCACGAATCGCCTTCAGCTCGGCGACATCGCCCACCGGGGTGGAGGTGCCGTGAGTGTTGACGTAGTCGATATCGCCGTCGACCGTGGCGATGGCCTGGCGCATGCAGCGGGCCGCGCCCTCGCCGGACGGAGCGACCATGTCGTAGCCGTCCGAGGTGGCGCCATAGCCGACCACTTCGGCATAGATCTTGGCGCCGCGCGCCTGGGCATGCTCCAGGTCCTCGAGCACCAGCATGCCGCCGCCGCCGGCGATGACGAAGCCGTCGCGGGCCTGGTCATAGGGGCGCGAGGCCTTGTCCGGCGTCTCGTTGTAGTGGGTCGAGAGCGCGCCCATGGCATCGAACAGGCACGACAGGGTCCAGTGCTCTTCCTCGCCGCCGCCGGCGAACACCACGTCCTGCTTGCCTAGCTGGATCTGCTCGACCGCACTGCCGATGCAGTGGGCCGAGGTGGCGCAGGCCGAGGAGATCGAGTAGTTGACGCCCTTGATCTTGAACGGCGTCGCCAAGCAGGCCGAGACGGTGCTGCCCATGGTGCGGGTGACCCGATAGGGACCCACGCGGCGCAGCCCCTTCTCGCGCATGACGTCGGCGGCCTCGACCTGGTTGGCGCTGGACGCGCCGCCGGAGCCGGCGATCAGGCCGGTGCGCTCATGGGAGACTTGCTCCGGCATGAGGCCGGCATCCTCGATGGCCTGGGCCATGGAGATGTAGGCGTAGGCGGCGGCATCGCCCATGAAGCGGAGCAGCTTGCGGTCGATCAGGGCGTCCAGGTCGATGTCGACGCTGCCCGCCACCTGGCTGCGGAAGCCGCGTTCGGCGTACTCTTCCTTGAAGCGAATGCCCGAGCGCCCGTTCCTGAGCGCCTCCAGAACCTGTTGTGCATCGTTGCCCAGGCAGGACACGATGCCCAGGCCGGTGACTACCACTCGTCGCATGGGAGCCTCCTGTTCAGAAATTCGCGGTGGAGGTGAATAGGCCGACGCGGAGGTCGTTGGCCTGATAGATGTCGCGGCCGTCGACGGACACGGTGCCGTCGGCGAGGCCCAGGATCAGGCGCCGGGTGATGATGCGCTTGATGTTGATGCGGTAGGTGACCTTCTCGGCCTCGGGCAGGATCTGGCCGGAGAACTTGACCTCACCACAGCCCAGGGCGCGGCCGCGGCCGGGGTGGCCGAGCCAGCCCAGGTAGAAGCCGACCAGCTGCCACATGGCGTCCAGCCCCAGGCAGCCGGGCATCACCGGGTCGCCTGGGAAGTGACAGTCGAAGAACCACAGGTCGGGGCGGATATCCAGCTCGGCGATCAACTCGCCCTTGCCGTGATCCCCACCTTCCTCGTGGATGTGCATGATGCGATCGAGCATCAGCATGTTGGGGGCCGGCAATTGCGCATTGCCCGGACCGAACAGCTCGCCGCGCGAGCAGGCCAGCAGTTCTTCGCGATCAAAGGAGTGTTGCTTGGTCACTGAATCGTTCCGAGTGTCGGGATTATTGTCTGCCGAAAGCGGCCTGAGGCCGCCGGGCGGCTGTGCCTAGTCTACTGTCCACACTCGACGAATGCACGCCGAGCGGGTCGCCATGCCACCCCGGGGCCGAGGCGGCATCCATCGACGAGGGGCTCGGCCTGGAGATCGTGGCAGAGGGAGTGGAGACCGAGGTGCAGGGCTTCTTCTATGCCAGGCCCCAGCCGGCGGCGCGGCTGGAGGCCGAGTGGGGCAGGCCCAGTCCTCAGCGGGGGCGTCCCTCGAGGGCCGGCGCGTGGCCGAGGCGACGGCTTAGCGCCAGGCAGATCAGCGCCCAGGCCATCGCCTCGACGGGCAGCAGCCAGGGCGCCAGCTCGACTCCGGCGAGTCGGGCACCGGCGAAGTAGGAGAGCGGGCCGCTGGTGGCGCCGCCGAGTGCGGCGAGCCTGGGGAGCGACCAGAGCCAGGCCAGCGAGTGGTGGATCAGGGTCGCGAACAGCGGCCAGAGCAGCCATAGCCACGGCGGCATGCCGGCGATGGAGAGCGTGCCGTCGGGGAACGCGAAACCGCCGGCGAGCGCCAGGGGGCCGTCGACCGCGAGCCCCAGGACGGCGAAGGCCGCCAGCCAGCGCCACTCCCCGGGGCGACCCAGCCAGGTGAGGTGCAGGGTGACGATCAGCGCCACGACCAGCCCCCCGATCAGCGAGCCGCCCAGCACACAGGCGAACCAGCCCGCCTGGAAGGCGGCCAGGTTGCAGAGCAGCCGGGCGGCGCCGTCGGGCACGCCGAGCCTCACAGGTCCCCCGTCAGCGGCGCCGGTCGGGCGCCGGGCTTGGCCAGCAGCAGCTGGCAGGTGCCGATGGTGCGCTCCATGAAGCCACCCTCGCAGTAGCAGAGGTAGTAGCGCCACATGCGGATGAAGTGCTCGTCGTAGCCGAGCTTGCGCACGGTCTCCAGGCTCGCCTCGAAACGGTGGCGCCACTCGCGCAGGGTGCGGGCGTAGTGCAGGCCGATCTCGTCCAGGTCGATCAGGTTGAGCGAGGTGTGGCGGGCCACGCCGTCGAGGATGGCACGGTGCGACGGCAGGAAGCCCCCGGGGAAGATGTAGCGCTTGATGAAGTCCATCTCGTGCTTGGCCGCCTCGTAGCGCTGGTCGCGGATGGTGATCGCCTGCAGCATTACCTGGCCGTCGTCGGTGAGCAGCCGGTCCAGCGTCGCCAGGTAGGTGCCGAGGTACTGGTGACCTACCGCCTCGATCATTTCCACCGAGATCAGCCGGTCGAAGCGCCCCTCGAGCTTGCGATAGTCCTGTTGCAGCAGCGTGATGCGATCGCCGAGCCCCTCCTCCTCGATGCGCTTTGCCGTGAAGGCGTGCTGCTCCGCGGAGATGGTGGTGGTGGTGATGCGACAGCCGCGGGTCTTCGCCGCATGGATGGCGAGACCGCCCCAGCCGGTGCCGATCTCCAGCAGGTGGTGGTGGGGCTGGACGTCGAGCTTCTCCAGCATCAGGTCGAGCTTGTGGGTCGAGGCCTTCTCCAGGCTCGCCTCGGCGTGAGGGAAGACCGCGCTCGAGTACATGCGGTGCTCGCGGTCGAGGAAGGTGGAGAAGAGCGCGTTGCCGATGTCGTAGTGGGCGGCGATGTTGCGCCGCGAACCACTCAGGCTGTTGCGCTGCAGGCGGTAGAGGCCGCCCAGCAGCCAGCGGCCGAGGCGCGCGGTGCCGTTCTCCATCTCGCCGTTGACCCGCTCGAGGTTGGCGGCGAACAGCCTCACCAGGGCCACCGGGTCATCGGCGTCCCAGTCGCCGTCCATGTAGGCCTCGGCGGCGCCCACGGTGCCACCCAGCGCCAGGCGCTTCCAGGCCCGGTGGTGGCGCACCACCAGGGTGATGTGCAGTGGCCCTCCCTGGCCCAGGCGATGACGCTGGTGGCCGTCGATCAGGGTGATGTTACCGCCCTCCAGGCGGTCGAGCTGGGCCATCACCCGTGGCTTGAGCCAGCGAGTCAGGCGATCGCCCTCGGCGGCCAGAGGGTGGGCGGTGGCGGAGCGAAGCGTGTTCACGACGAGCTCTCCTCACGGGACGGGGGGTCTTGTCCGGGGTGGTCATGGACCGGGAAGCGCTTGAGCCACAGCCGCAGCGCCTCGAAGTGGATGCCGGCCAGCGTCTTCAGGCTCATCCAGGGCTGGCGCGCCAGGGTGGCGAGCAGCACGCCACGGGTCGCCGGGCGACCCTCGAGGGTCAGGGTGGCGTCGAAGTGGCGCTGGCCCTCCTTCCAGTTCTCCATGTGCATCGACAGCGACTCGCCGGGGGTATCGAAGCGCCAGCGGTAGGTCATGTCCATGGGATTGAAGGGCGAGACGTGCATGGCCTTGTCGAACTCGGCGGTGTGGCCATGGTGCCGGGGTGCCACGGCGCAGGCGTAGCGGGTCCGCTCTCCCCAGGGGGTGTTGCTCACCTCGCCGAGCAGGGCCCGCAACTCGCCGCGGGCATCGAAGGCGTAGTAGAACGAGACCGGATTGAAGCCGAGTCCCAGGGTGCGCAGCTGGGTCAGCACGCAGATGCGACCGTCCGGGGCGCTGCCGAGCTGGCGTTCGAACTCCTCGCGCACGGCCTGCTTGAGGGGACGGTCGTGGGGGCCGAGGTAGTCCTCACGGCGAAAGCGTGCCAGGGCCGGTCGCCGCGCGCTGAAGGCGGGCACGCCGTCGAACAACTCGGGCAGTTCGTCCAGGTCGAGCCAGGCCATCCACAGGTCGTAGCGGAAGGCGTGGGGACGGGGCAGGAAGCGGCGATGGCGCAGGCTGCCCCGGTAGATCCGCGAGTGCGGCGTTCGCCTCATGCCGCGTTCTCCTCGGCCGCCGGCGAGCGGGTGGCGGGGGCTTCGGCCTCGGCGCCCGGGCCCTGCTCGTCGCAGCCCAGGTCCCGAGCCACGCGCAGGGCGCTCCAGACGCCGTCCTCGTGGAAGCCGTTGCGCCAGTAGGCGCCGCAGTAGTGGGTACGCCGCGACGGCCCCGAGATCTCGTCGTGGCGAGCCTGGGCGGCCTGGCCGGCCAGGGTGAACTGCGGGTGGGCGTAGGTGAAACGGCCTAGCACCTTGGCGGGGTCGATGGCGGCCGTGTCGTTGAGGGTCACGCAGAAGGTGTGCGGGGCCGTGATGCGCTGCAGGATGTTCATGTCGTAGGTGACCGAGACGCGCGCCGCGTCACCGCGGCCGTCGAGCCGGTAGTTCCAGCTCGCCCAGGCGCGCGGCCGACGCGGCAGCAGGCGGGTGTCGGTGTGCAGCACCACCTCGTTGTCCCGGTAGGGCAGGGCGCCGAGGATCTCGCGCTCGGCGTCGCTCGGGTCCTCCAGCATCGCCAGGGCCTGGTCGGCGTGGCAGGCCAGCACCACCTGATCGAAGGCCTCCACGCCGGCGTCGCTGCGCACCTCGACCCGGTCGGCGTGGCGGCGAATGCCGCGCACCGGGGTCGAGAGCCGGATGCGCTCGGCATAGGGCGCAGTCAGGGCCGGGATGTAGGCGCGTGAGCCGCCCACCAGGGTGTACCACTGGGGACGGTCGTTGACCGACAGCAGGCCGTGGTGGCGGAAGAAGCGCACGAAGAACAGCAGCGGGAAGTCGCGCAGGTCACGGATGCTGGCCGACCAGATGGCGGCGCCCATGGGCAGCAAGTAGCGCCGCTGGAAGTCGGCATCGTAGCCGCCGGCGTCGAGCCAGGCGCCGAGGGTCATGGCCGGGTCGAGCCGGCCGCTCTCCAGTGTCCGGGTCGCCTCGCGGTTGAAGCGCAGGATGTTGCGCAGCAGCCGGTAGAAGCGGGGGCGCAGCAGGTTGCCCCGCTGGGCGAAGAGGCTCGCCAGGGTGTGGCCGTTGTACTCGAAGTCGCGGGCCGTCTCGTGGACCGAGAAGCTCATCTCGGTGGGTTGGGCGGCGACCCCGAGGGCCCCCAGGAGGCGCTGGAAGTGCGGGTAGGTCCAATCGTTGAAGACGATGAAGCCGGTGTCGATGGCGTAGTCCCGACCCTGGAGCGAGACGTCGATGGTCGCGGTGTGGCCGCCGAGCCGCTCGTCGGCCTCGAAGAGCGTCACCTCGTGGCGGCTCGACAGGTACCAGGCGGTGGCCATGCCACCGATGCCGCTGCCGATCACGGCGATGCGTTGGACGTCACCCCGTCGGGCGTCGCCCTGAGCCGGATGGAAGGGACGGGTCGGCGCATTCATCGGCGAGCCTCCACGGGCGAATCCTGGCGGGTCATGCGCAGGCCCAGGCGGTGGCGCAGGCCCGGGGGCAGGATGCCCATCAGCCGGACCAGCAGCGTGAAGCGGCGCGGAAAGTGAATGTCCAGGCGGCGCCGCGCGAGGCCCGTGAGGATCGCTTCGGCGGCGGCATCGGTGGAGATGCGCATGGGCATGTCGAAGTCGTTGCGGTCGGTGAGCGGGGTCTTCACGAAGCCCGGGTGGATCAGGCTGACCCCGATGCCCTCGCCGGCCAGGTCCAGGCGCAGCGACTCCATGAAGTGGCTCAGCGCCGCCTTGGAGGCGCCGTAGGCCTCGGCCCGGGGCAGCGGCAGGTAGGCCGCGGCGCTGGAGGTGGCGGCCAGCAGCGGATGACCACCCTCCTCGCGGGCCCGGCGCAGCAGCGGCAGCGCCGCCTCGATGCAGTAGACGGCGCCGAAGAAATTGGGGGCGAAGACGCGTTCGACGAGCTCGACCTCGAAGTCGCGAGCGTCCAGGTATTCGCAGGTGCCGGCGTTGAGGATCGCCAGGTCCAGGCCACCGAACGCCTCGGCCAGGCGCTCGCCGGCCCACTCGACGGCCTGACGGTCCGCCACGTCCAGGGGCAGCGGCAGGGCGTTGTCATGGCCCTCGCAGAGCTCGGCCATGGCCGATTCGCTGCGCGCGCTCAGCGCCACCCGGTGCCCCTGCTCGAGCAGGCGCTCGGCCAGGGCGCGGCCGATGCCCGAGGTGGCCCCCGTCAGCCAGATGCGCTGTGTGTCGTTCGCGTTGGTCATGCGCTCTCCCCGTCCTCGATGGCCGTCACTGGCCCAGTTGTCGCTTCACCCGACGTATCACCCCACCCAGCAGCGGCAGTCGCTCGTAGAGCAGGGCGCCCGCATCGAAGTAGTCGCGATGCCGGGCCACCCGGCCGTCGGGGGCAAAGTGCAGGTACGAACACCCCTCGACTTCGATGTCGCGCCCCCCGTCGAGCCTCGGATGCACCAGGTGCAGGGTCCAGGTGACGAAGGACGACTCCCCCTGCTGTAGACGCTCGTGGAAAACGAAATGGCACGATGTCACGTTGTCGTACAGGTTCTGGAAGTACCTCTCTAGCGCCTCTCGGCCCACTATGTGGTGCAGAGGATCAGTAAACTCCACGTCGTCAGTGTATACCTTGTACAATTTGTTTGTACAGGTTTTGTCTAGATTATTGAAGAAGGCACAGAAAGCTTCCAGGTCAGGTGCCTGGCGCATGGTGGTATCTCCCGTGTCAGGCGGGCATCAGCCCGCGGTCAGGGCCTTGAAGGCCTCGAGGGCGCGCACCCGAGCGGCGCGGTGGTCGACGATGGGGGCCGGGTAATCGACCCCGCCGAGCAGGTCGATCGAGGGCGCATGGCGGGCCTTGGCGGGCAGCCCGGCCAATTCGGGCAGCCACTCCGCCAGGAAGGTGCCGTCGGGATCGAAGCGCGTGGACTGGGTCGTCGGGTTGAAGATGCGGAAGTAGGGCGCGGCGTCGGTGCCGGTGGAGGCCGCCCACTGCCAGCCGCCGTTGTTGGCGCAGAACTCGCCGTCCACCAGGTGGCGCAGGAAGAAGTCCTCGCCCCGGCGCCAGTCGATCAGCAGGTGCTTGGAGAGGAACATGGCGGTGACCATGCGCAGGCGGTTGTGCATCCAGCCGGTGGCCACCAGCTGGCGAATGGCGGCATCGACGATCGGGTAACCGGTGCGCCCCTCGCACCAGGCCCGGAAGTCGGCCTCGTCATCGCGCCAGGCGAGGGCCTCGGTATGCCGCTGGAAGGCGCGATGGCGGCAGACCCGCGGGAAGCCGACGGCCACGTGGCGGTAGAATTCCCGCCATACCAGCTCGTTGACCCAGGCCGTGAGGCCGGCATCGCCCTCGGCCAGGGTGCCGTCGTTCTCGGCGAGCACCGCCTGCAGGCACTGGCGGGGGGAGATCATGCCCAGCGCCAGGTAGGGCGACAGCTCGCTGGTGCCACGGATCGCCGGGAAGTCGCGCTGGCGCTGGTAGTGGCGTCCGCGATAGCGCAGGAAGCGCCCCAGGCGATCGGCGGCGGGGCCCTCGCCGGCGGGCCAGAGGCGTCCATCGATAGGAGTGTCGTCGAGTTGGGGGAGCGCGGGCAACGGATCGGCGGCGACCGGAAGCGGCGCCTGGGGCGCGGGCGTATTGCGCAGGGCGATGCGCTCCGGTGTCAGCTGACGATGCCAGGCCTTGGCGAAGGGGGTGAAGACGCCGTAGTAGTCGCCCTTGCCGGTGAGCAGCTCGCCCGGGGCGAAGGCCACGGCGTCGTGGTGGCCGGTGGCCGCGAGGCCCGCCTCCTGGAAGGCGGCGATCACGTCGCGGTCGCGGCGCTGCTCGTCCAGCGGGTACTCGTGGTTGAAGTGCAGGGCGCGGGCGCCGGTCTCGCGAGCGATCTCGAGCAGCGTGGCCGGGGCCCTCGCGAAGTAGTCGATGTCGCGGTGCAGCAGCGGGATGCCGAGGCCGTCGAGGCTGTCGCGCAGGGCGGCCACCCCGCGGCCCCAGAAGTCGAGCTTGTTGGCGCCGTGGCCGTGACGCCGCCAGTGGGACAGGCAGCGCAGGAAGACGGCGACCACGGGGCCCTGGCGAGCGGCCGCGGCCAGGGCAGTGTTGTCGTGAATCCGCAGGTCGCTGCGAAACCAGACGATCACGGGAGTGGACATGGACGGCTCCGGGTCAGCGGGCGGGGAGTCGGGCCTGGAGGCACTGCATGGCCTCGTCGAGATCATCGCCGAGCAGCTCCACCCGGGTATCTTCCAGGTCGGCCTCGCGGATGCGGGCCATCGGGCCGCAGGCCATCAGTGGCACCTCGAGCTGCTCGGCCAGTCGCGGCAGCTGGCGTCGCACCAGCTCGGCCTTCTCGGCCTTGCCGCTGGCCAGCAGCAGGCCGGCGGCCTGGAAGCGCTCCACCGCCAGCGGCACCTCGCCGAAGGGCAGCGGGGCGTCGAAGAGCCGGATGCGGTAGCCGCGGTCGCTGGCGGCCAGCGCCGCGAGCAGCACCCAGAGCGGCGAGGGGTCGTCCGGCAGCGGGGCGACGAGCAGCGTCGGGCCGGCGCTGAGCCGGTTGGCGTGCAGCAGCCGGGTGCCGATGTGGGTGCGCAGGAAGGCCTCCAGGGTACGGCGCTGCAGGATGTCGCCCAGCTGCTCGCCCCAGCCCTCCTCGAGCTGGCGCACCACCGGCTGCCACAGCTCGGCCAGGCAGATCGGCACCGGATAGAGAGCCAGCGACTGGTTGAACAGCGCCTCGAGGCGCTCGAGGTCGAGCGCCTGGAGGGCGCTGATCAGCTGGCGTCGCTGGCCCGGCCAGTCGCCGGCCGCCGGCGCCGGGGTCTCGGCCGTCTCCGGCTGGTCGAGCAGCTCGCGTACCTGGCTGACCGGGACGCCGCGGTTGAGCCACTGCAGGATGCGCTCGACGCGCTCGATGTCCTCGCGGGCATAGAGGCGATGTCCCTTGGGGGTCCGCTGGGGCTGGATCAGCCCGTAGCGACGCTCCCAGGCGCGCAGGGTGACGGAGTTCACGCCGGTTAGCCGAGAGACTTCGCGGATCGGGTAGAGCGGGGTGTCGGCCGGGCGCCGTGCCTCGTCGTTCATGAGCGTGCCGACTCCCCTGCCTGCTCGGCGACCACCGCCGCCAGCGCCTCGACGAAGGCCGGGTGCTCGCCGACCGGCGACAGCAGGGTCAGCTCGAGGCTCGGATGGGCGGCGGTCAACGCCTCGACCTGGCCGGGCACGTCACGGCGTAGGTGGCGGCCGGCGGCGAAGAACAGCGGCAGGATCTCGGCGCGCTCGACCCCGGCCGCGGCCAGCTCGGCCACCGTGGACTCGAGCGAGGGCTCGCTGAGCTCCATGTAGGCCAGGCGCAGCGGGGTCGACAGCCGCTCGGTCAGGGCCTTGGCGAAGTGTTCGAAGGGGGCTCGCCAGTTCGGGTCGCTGGAGCCGTGGGCGAGCAGGATCAGGGCGTAGGACATAAAAGTCTCCAGTCGCGAAGAGGGAGTCAGGAAGCGTCGGCCGCCAGGGCCTCGCCGAGGTGGTGACCGGAGAGCCAGGCGTCCTCGACCCGCGGCCCGCGCCAGCCGTCGCCGCACAGCGCGAGCCCGGTGGGCGAACGGCGGTAGTCGAGGTTCACCGCCTCGCCGCCGGCGAAGACGTCCGGCTGGGCATAGCGCCAGCGGTGGGCGCCCAGTGAGGTCGGGTCGGGCAGCATCACGCCATCTGGCAGCCGTGCGCGGAAGGCCTCGAGCAGGCGCTGGGCGACGGTTTCGGCGTCGAGCTCCAGGTGTGCCTCGCTCCACTCGAGCCGCGCCAGCAGGCTCAGGCTTTCGCCCTGGCCGTGACGACCGGGCTTGTGATCGTTGCGGCTGACGAAGCGCAGCGATGGCTCGCCCGGCGGCCGCGCCGGGTCGGGCGCCAGGCGCACCGCCTGCCAGTCGTCGTCGACCCCCGGCAATTCGGGCAGCGGCGCCGCGAAGCAGGCCCAGGCGGCCCAGCAGGGGCGCTGGATAACCGCCTCACAGGCGGCCGCGAGGGTCGGCTCGTGGGGCGCCAGCAGCGCCTGGGCCTGGGGCGAGGGCGGGGCGATCACCACCTGATCGAAGGGGCCGTGGCGCACGTCGTGCTGATCGATCAGCCACCAGTCATTGCCCCGGGGCTCGAGGCGCTCGATGCGGGTGCCGGTCTCGAGGGCGAGCCCCTCGGCCAGGTGGCGGGTGACCGCACTCATGCGAGGGACGCCGATCAGGCGCTCGACCTCGTCCCGGTGGCGATACCAGCCGGATTCACTCGCCTCCCACAGGGAGTCGGGCCAGGAAGCGACGATGCCCGCCTCGCGCCAGGCTGCGACCTGGCGGCGGAAGGCCGGATCACGCACGCTGAAGAACTGGGCCCCCAGGTCGACCGCCGCCTCGTCGAGGCGGCGCGTCGACATGCGTCCTCCAGGGCCGTGTGCCTTGTCGTAGAGGCGCACCGGCAGGCCGTGCGCCTGCAGGGCCTGTCCACAGGCGAGGCCGGCGAGGCCGGCACCGATGATGGCGGTGGTAGCGGGGGCGTGGGGCATGGGCCTCTCGTGCAGTCAACGGCGTTCATCGCTAGACTAGCAGAAGTGTACAACGGCTGTATAACTCATGATGGCGTGTCGTCACGGCTTGCCACACAAGGCTTGGGGAGGGATTCCGGATGCGAGTGCTGATCACGGGCGGCAGCGGGTTCGTCGGGCAGCGCCTCTGCCGGCGGTTGAAGGAGGCGGGACACCAGCTGCTGGTGGTGTCCCGGGAGCCCGACGCGGTCCGCGACCGCCTGCCGGAAGGCAGCGACATTCGGCGTTCGGTGCTGGACTTCGTCGACACCCCGCCGGATGCCATCGTTAACCTGGCCGGCGAGCCGATCGCCGCCAAGCGCTGGAGCGAGGATCAGAAGGAGCGGCTGATCGACTCCCGGGTCAACGTCACCGGCGACCTGGTGATGCTCTGCGAGCAGCTGAAGGCCAGCGAGGGGCGCATGCCGAAGGTGATGGTCTCGGCTTCGGCCATGGGCTACTACGGCGATCAGGGCGATCGCGAGGTCACCGAAGAGACCCCGCCCCACGACGAGTTCGCCCACCGGCTTTGCAAGCGCTGGGAGGAGGTCGCCGGCGAGGCGGCGGACTTCGGCGTGCGGGTCGCCCTGCTGCGTATCGGCCTGGTGCTCGACGTCGGCGGCGGCAGCCTGGCGAAGATGCTGCCGCCCTTCAAGATGGGGCTGGGTGGGCGCTTCGGCAACGGTACGCAGTTCATGCCGTGGATCCACCGCGAGGACCTGGTACGTGCCATCCTCTTCCTGCTCGAGCGCGATGACCTGGAGGGTCCCTTCAACGGCAGCGCCCCCCACCCGGTCACCAACGCCGAGTTCTCCCGCACCCTGGCCGGGCAGCTGGGCCGCCCGGCGCTGATGCCGGTGCCGGCCATCGCCCTGGAGGTCGCCTTCGGCGAGATGTCGCGTCTGCTCCTGACCGGCGCCGACATGCGTCCGGCGCGGCTGCAGGAGGCCGGCTTCGAGTTCCGCTTCCCGACCCTGGACAAGGCCCTGGCCGATATCCTCGGCTGAGGGCGCCACGCCCACACTCACAGGGGCCCCGCCGGCAGTGCCGGCGGGGCCCCTGTGCGTCGAAGGCCGCTTTCGATCAGCGCGCGTCGTCGCCTACCGTGACGATCACCCGCACCGCGTCCAGGCGCAGTCGCGTGGCCTCGATGGCGGCATCCAGCTCGGCGCGCTCGCGGCGCAGCGCCTCGAGCTCGTCGGCGCGCACCGCCGGGTTGAGCCGCGAGAGCGCCTCGAGGCGGGCGAGCTCGGCGTCCAGCTCGGCGCGCATGCGCCCCTGGGCAGCCTCGACGATACTCGGCAGCTCCCGCTGAGCCTCGGTCTCGGCGCCGTCGAGCAGCTCGCGCAGCTGGTCGTGGCGGCTCTTGATCAGATCCCGGGCGACCGCCTTCTTGACCTTCTTCACCGCCTTGGAGAGCCCGGTGAAGGAGATCTTGGCGGTCAGGTTGGCCCCCGACTCGTCGAGCAGCACGCGCACCGCGGTGGGCGGCAGAAAGCGGTTGAGGTGCAGGCGCTTCGGCGCCGGGCAGTGGGTGCGGAAGACCAGCTCGACCATCAGCCGGCCGGCCGGGATGGTCGGGTGCTTGAGCAGCGCCAGGGCGGTGTTGCCCATGGCGCCGCCGAGGATCCGCCCCATCATCTCGCGCAGCAGCGGGTGTTCCCAGGAGAGGCGCTGGACGTCGTCCCGGGCCAGGGCACGCTCCCGGGAGAAGGTGGCCGAGAAGCCCTCCTCGCCCTTCACCAGGCCCGGCAGGCCGTCGAGCATCTGCGGGCTGGGTTGCAGGTGCTGGATGCCGCCGCCGATGTCCTGGCTGTCGACACCGAAGATATCCAGCGCCTGGTCCAGGTAGCGGGCCAGGGCCTTGTCGGCGTCGAGCTCGCGGATCGCCGCGATGACTGCCTCGGCACGGTCGTGGCGACAGGCGTTGAGCTCGAGCAGGCGGTTGCGGCCGGCGTCTCGCTCCTCGAGCTTGGCGTCGAACAGGGCGCGGGTCTCCTCGATCACCTCATCGAGGCTCTCATCGTCGAGCAGGCTGTCGGCCAGGGTATCGCCGAAGGCGGCGTGGATTTCGCTGCCCAGGCCGTGGGGGGCGCCGAAGGCGTCCAGGCCCCGGTGGTACCAGCGCAGCAGCTTCTCGCCGGGGCTGCCGGTGAACACCGGTGCGTGGATCTCGATGGCGTGGCGCTGGCCGATGCGGTCGAGGCGACCGATGCGCTGCTCGAGCTGGTCCGGGTGAAGCGGAAGGTCGAACATCACCAGGTGACGGCAGAACTGGAAGTTGCGCCCCTCGGAGCCGATCTCCGAGCAGACCAGCACCTGGCAGCCCTCCTCCTCGTCGGCGAAGGCCGCCGCGGCCCGGTCGCGCTCGACCAGCGAGAGCCCCTCGTGGAACACCGGAGCCTGGTAGCCGCCGAGCACCCGCAGGCCCTCGGCGAGGCCCTGGGCGGTCTCGCGGTCGTGGGCGATGACCAGCGCCTTGTCGCCGGCGAAGCCTGTTTCGCCGTCGTCGGCGAGGCGCTCCAGCAACCAGCTCACGCGCGGGTCGAACTGCCACCAGGGCTCGGTGTTGAGCGGGTCGTCGGTCATCGCCCGGTACATGGCGTCGGGGTAGATCAGCACCTCGGGGTGATCCAGGCCGGTCTCGATCAGCAGCTCGTCCAGGTAGTCCTCGTCCCGGGCTAGGCGACGCAGCACCCGCCGGTAGGCGGAAGGCGCCTCGAGCTCGGTGACGTGCAGGCGACGCTCCGGGAAGCCGCCCACGTGGCGACGCCCGTTGCGAAACATCACCCGGCCGGTGCCGTGGCGGTCGAGCAGTTGGTCGCGCAGCTGCGCCCGGGCCGCGGCACGCTGGTCGTCGCCGCGCTCCGGGTCGGCCAGGGTGTCGAGCAGCGCCAGGCTGTCGGGCTCATGGATCACCGCGGCGACCCGCTCGCAGTCGGCCGCCTCGCCGGGCAGCCGGTCGAGAGCGTCGATCGCCTCGGCGACCTCGACGTAGTGGGCCTCCTCCTCGCGGAAGGCCTCGAGGCTGTGGTAGCGGTCCGGGTCGAGCAGGCGCAGCCGGGCGAAGTGGCTGGCCAGGCCCATCTGCTCCGGGGTGGCGGTGAGCAGCAGCATGCCGGGCACCCGGGCCGCCAGGTGTTCCACGCAGGCATAGCCGGGCCCGCTCTGCTCGGGACTCCAGTCCAGGTGGTGGGCCTCGTCGACGATCAGCAGGTCCCAGTCGCAGGTCTGGGCCTGCTGCTGGCGATGGGGGTTGGCGAACAGCCAGTCCTGACTCGCCAGCACCAGCTGACCCGCCTCGAAGGGGTTGGCGTCGCCGTGGGCCTGGCTCTGCTGCTCGTCGAGTAGGGTGACCTCCAGGGCGAAGCGGCGCAGCAGCTCGACCAGCCACTGGTGAGTCAGGCTCGCCGGCACCAGGATCAGCGCCCGCTCGGCGCGGCCGGTGAGCAGCAGCCGGTGCAGGATCAGCCCGGCCTCGATGGTCTTGCCGAGCCCCACCTCGTCGGCCAGCAGCACACGCGGCGCATGGCGGCGTGCCACTTCGTCGGCGATGTAGAGCTGGTGGGGAATCAGGTCGATGCGCGGACCGGCCAGGCCCAGCGCCGGATTCTGCTCGATCCGGTGATGGTGGTGCAGGGTGCGAAAGCGCAGGTCGAACCAGTCGTTGCGATCGACCTGGCCGGTGAGCAGGCGGTCGCGGGCCTGGTCGAACTGCATGGTGTCGGCGAGGCGTGCCTCGGGCAGCTCGCACAGCGCGCCGGCGTCGTCCTCGCCAATGTAGACGATCAGGCCGCCGACCTCCTTGCTGTCGTCGACGGTCATCTGCCAGCCCTCGGTGGACTGGATGCGGTCGCCGCTGCCGAAGGCCACGCGGGTCAGGGGGGCGTTGCGGCTGCTGTAGGTGCGGGTTTCCTGACTGGCGCCGAAGAGCACGGTGACGCTGCGGGCGTCGACGTTGAGGATAGTGCCCAGGCCGAGTTCGGCCTCGCCGTCGCTGATCCAGCGCTGGCCGGGAGAGAAGTCGCTCATGATGCCTCGGGGGATGCTTGGGATCGGTTCGTTGCCGCTGGCCACACCCGGCCCGGCGGCGACAGGGCGCGGTATCTTACCGCAAAGCCCGACGCGGCTTAAGCGTCCAGGCACCGATCAGGCGGCGATCGCCCCCGAGGCCGCTCAGCGCTCGTCCAGCCAGGCCGAGAGTTGGGCGCGGGTCAGCTCGCCGACGTGCTGCTCGAGGGCGCGCCCCTCGGCGTCGAACAGCAGGGTGGTGGGCAGCCCCGGCGACTCGGCCAGCACCATCAGCCGCTGGCGCGGGTCGAGCAGCGCATGGCGGAAGTCCAGGCCCTGCTCGTCCAGGTAGCGCACCGCCTGCAGCAGCGTCTCGCCCTGGTTGACGATCACCACGCTCACGTCCTCCCGGGCATCGGCTTTGGCCAGGATCGGCATCTCGCGCCGGCAGGGGGGGCACCAGGTGGCCCAGAGGTTGACCACCACCGTCTCGCCCTCGAGGGAGGCGAGGTTCACCGTCTCGCCCTCGAGATTCTCCAGGGCGAGATCCGGCAGTTCGCGCAGCGCCATGCCGCCGCCCAGCGGCGCCAGGGTCACCAGCGCGAGCCACGCA
Source organism: Halomonas urmiana (assembly GCF_005780185.1). GTDB lineage: Bacteria > Pseudomonadota > Gammaproteobacteria > Pseudomonadales > Halomonadaceae > Halomonas > Halomonas urmiana. The sequence goes on from NZ_VBUI01000016.1 coordinate 42,934, forward strand.
AGCGAGACCCCGAGCGCCAGGCCCATGCCACCGAGCATCGCCCCCAGCCGGTCGCGCAGCGTCCAGGCCGTCCAGGCCAGTGCGGCCGCGAGGCCCCAGAGACCGTGGTAGCCGGGCTGCCAGAGCTTGAACGCGTCCAGCGGCGCCTCCAGGTAGGGGCCGGCATTCATCGCCACGTGCCCCAGGCGGGCACCGATCAGCCAGGCCAGCAGCAGGCCGTTGAACCAGCGGGCGTGGCGGCGGCGCGGCAGGCCGAGAAGCAGGGCGCTGGCGCCCAGCAGCACCAGGGCGGCGAGGAAGGCGTAGAGGCGCGGCAGCGCGATCAGCAGCGGCCCCAGGGCGATGGCATCCATGTCTGGCGGTGACTCCGAGAGGTCGGCGGCGGGGGCCGCAGCGGGTACACTGGGCGCATTCGTGTCGCCAAGCCTACTGCCGACGGGCAGGGCTGTCATCCAGCGGGAGCATGCATGTCACGACCGGCCTTCGATACCCTGCGCGCCCTGGCCATAGCCAGCCAGGCGCTGGGCTTCATCCTGATCCTCACCCTCGAGACCGTGATGGGCGACGCGGCGCGCCCCTGGCAGGGCTGGACCCTGGCGGCCATGGTCGCCTTCGCCCTGGGCATCGCCCTGGTGCGGCTCTACCGGCGCAACAAGGCGCGCAAGGCGCTGGCCCGTCAGCGCGGCGAGGAGTAGCCGCCGACGGCTCCTGCTCATCCGAGTCACCTCCCGTTTTCCGAGTAGGCTCTGGATGAACAACCTACCGAGATATCACAGCTAGGCGTCAGTCCAGCTCGCCGATGGCGTCGCCCAGGGCGTTGATCAGCCGGTCGATCTCCTCGCGCTCGACGATGAAGGGCAGGCCGAGCTGGATGGTGTCGCCGCCGTAGCGCACGTAGAAGCCCTTTTCCCAGCACTTCATGGCGATCTCGAAGGGGCGGCGGGCCGGCTCGCCGGGGTAGGGCGCGATCTGCAGGGCGCCGGCGAGGCCGTAGTTGCGGATGTCGGTGATATGGCGGCCGGCCTTGGGGTCGCTGCGCAGAGAGTGCAGGGCGTTCTCGAAGATCGGCGCCATCTCGCGCACGCGATCGATCAGGCGGTCGTTCTCGAGCACGTCCAGGGCGGCCAGGGCCGCGGCGCAGGCCACCGGGTGGCCCGAGTAGGTATAGCCGTGGGGCAGCTCGAGCATGTAGTCGGGGCCGCCCTGCTCCATGAAGGTGTGGTAGATCTCGCCCTTCACGATGACCCCGCCCATGGGCACGGCCCCGTTGGTCAGCTGCTTGGCGACGTTCATGATGTCCGGGACCACGCCGAACTCCTCGGCGCCGGTCATCGAGCCCATGCGCCCGAAGGCGGTGATCACCTCGTCGAAGATCAGCAGGATGTCGTGGGCATCGCAGATCTCGCGCAGCCGCTTGAGATAGCCCACCGGCGGCGGAATCACCCCGGCCGAGCCGGCCATGGGCTCGACGATCACCGCGGCGATGTTGGAGGCGTCGTGCAGGGCGATCAGCTCCAGCAGCTCGTCGGCCCGCTCGGCGCCGCGCTCGGGCATGCCGCGGGTGAAGGCGTTCTCCGGAAGCAGGGTATGGGGCAGGTGGTCGGCGTCGATGCCCTGGCCGAACATGGAGCGGTTGGCGCCGATGCCGCCCAGGCTGATACCCCCGAAGTTGACGCCGTGATAGCCCTTGGCGCGGCCGATCAGCTTGGTCTTGGTGGGCTTGCCCTTCTTGCGCCAGTAGGCGCGGGCGATCTTCAGCGAGGTGTCGGCGCTCTCGGAACCGGAGCCGGTGAAGAAGACGTGGTCGAGGCCCTCGGGGGTCAGCCCGCGAAGGCGATGGGCCAGCTCGAAGGCCTTGGGGTGGCCGAACTGGAAGGCCGGGGCGTAGTCCAGCTCGCGAAGCTGACGGGAGACCGCCTCGACGATCTCGGGCCGACCGTGGCCGGCGCCGCAGGTCCACAGGCCGGAGAGGCCATCGTAGATCCGGCGCCCATCGGCCGCGGTGTAGTAGCTGCCCTCGGCGCCGACGATGATTCGCGGGTCGCGCTTGAACTGGCGGTTGCCGGTGTAGGGCATCCAGTAGGCATCCAACTGCTCGGCGGTCAGGCCCGCGGCCTGGTGGGGAGAACGATCTGACATGGCAGCACCCTCTTGTTGTCATCGTCTTGTTGGCGGCGTTGTAGAGCAGCGTGGCTCAGGGTTGAGCTAAGTTAAATCTAGGCTTATTTAATTTCATGTAAGCGTTGAGTTAACTTTTTGCCCTTCCCGGAATAATCTTCGGGAGACACGTCACCGCGAGGGGGAGAGGCAATGGCACGTCGCAAGGAGGCGCTGAGCGGGGCGCTCAGCGATGCGGACCTGCGGCTGCTGCGCATCTATCGCAAGGTCGTGGAGTGCGGCGGCTTCTCCGCCGCCGAGGTGGAGCTCAACATCAGCCGCGCCGCTATCAGCATGGCGATGAGCGACCTGGAGACGCGGTTGGGATTACGGCTGTGCCAGCGGGGCCGCAGCGGCTTCGCCCTGACCGACGAGGGGGCCGAGATCTATGAGGCCGCGCTGCAGTTGCAGGCGGCGACGGAAGGATTCCGTACCCGGGTCAACGGCCTTCATGCTTGGCTCAAGGGCGAGCTCAGCATCGGCATCACCGACAACCTGGTGACCATGCCGGAGATGCACATCACCGATGCCTTGAGCGCCTTGAAGGTGCGCGGGCCGGACGTGCAGATCAACATCCGCATGATCCCGCCCCACGACATCGAACTCGGCGTGCTGGACGGCCGCCTGCACACCGGGGTGGTGCCGGCGATCAAGACCCTGCCCGGGCTGCACTATCGTGCGCTCTACGAGGAGACCTCGCGGCTCTACTGCGCCAGCGGGCATCCGCTGTTCGACGCCGAGACCGTGACGGAGGAGCAGCTGGCGAGCAGCGATGCCGTGACGCCGGCCTATGCCCAGAGTCCAGAGATCAAGGCCCATCACGAATCGCTCATGGCCACCGCCTCGGCCACCGATCGCGAGGGCATCGCCTTCCTGATCCTCTCTGGGCGCTACATCGGCTACCTGCCGACGCATGTTGCCGAGCGCTGGGTGCGCGACGGCAGGATGCGCGCCCTGAGGCCGGACACCTGCCGCTACGTGACCCATTACAGTGCCATCACCCGGAAGGGCGCGCCGCCCAACCGGGTATTGGAGTGCTATCTCGAGGAGCTGGGCCTGCGGGGGGAGGACTGAGGGAGCGCCCTCCCGGCGGGATCGGGGCTCAGGACGCCTCGGCGTCCACGGTCGCGTAGGCCACCATCTCGACCAGCATCTCTTCCCGGGCGAAGCCGGAGACGATGATGGCGGCGCGGTTGGGGTAGGGCTCGCGCACGTACTCGGCGTAGACCTTGTTGACCGTGGCCAGGTCCTCGCGGGCGGTGACGTAGATCAGCACCTGGGTCAGGGCCTCCACGCCGGCGCCGGCCTTCTCCAGGGTGTGGACGAGGTTGTCCAGGGTCTGGCGGGTCTGGGCCTCGATGCCGCCCTGGACCACCTGGCCGTCGGCGCCGATGGGGATCTGGGCGGTGAACAGGATGCCGTTACCGACGACGGCCCATTCCAGGGGCGCCTTGGAGGCGAAGAGATCGGTGCTTACGGGGTGAATCATGTCGGTGGTCTCGTCTCAGTCGTTATCGTTGGTGCCGGCGCCGGCCCCTTCCCGGGAGGCCTCGGTGGCCTCCACCAGCATGCGGGTGGCGAGGTGCTTGAGGCGCTCCCAGACGGCCTCCTCGACCTCGATGCCCTCGGCCAGGGACTGGTTGCGGCAGGCCAGCAGGTCGGATTCGTTGTGGCGTGCGAGCAGGTCGTAGCGGTAGTCCGAGCGCATCGCCGGCAGCAGGTCGACGTGGTTGGCCATCACCAGGGTGATGGCGTCGTTGGGTTCGTTCTCCTCCGGGACTTCCTTGACCGCGTAGACGCGGATCTCGGGGACCGAGCTGTTGGCCTGGAAGCCGACGACCTGTTCGGTCGGCGGATGCTCGGCGTTGCGCCAGAAGGCGGTGACGTTCATGCCGCGCCCGGCCAGCCGTGCCAGGTAGCCCATGATCAGTTGGCGGTTGTGGCAATGGCGGATCTTGATCACCGAGAGGCCGCGTGCGCGCGCCTTGGCGAAGCCGAGCTCCAGCGCCAGGGTGGAGCTTCGCAGCACGCTCTGTCCGTGGCCGTCGACCACCGCCAGGTCGCCGTCCTGGTAGAGCACGCTGGGCAGCTCGTTGGGGTCGTCCGTGAGCAGGAAGTCCAGGCCGCGGTTGAGGGCGGCCAGGCCGCCCAGGCCGAAGCACTGCATCCAGGCGACCATGTCGGCGGCGTCGGCCGCGTCGCCTTCCTCGAAGCCCATGCCGATGAACGCCTTGCGGCACAGGCCCTGCAGCTCGTTGTAGGACGCCTTCATGATGTCTCTCCTGCCTCTTGTCGTTGTGCGTGCATGATCCCCTCGGGCTCCAGCGGGAAGCTCCAGTCGTCGACCTCGGCCAGGTCCCGGGGCTCGGCGTTGAGCTCCTCGACCAGGGGCGCGCCCTGGAAGAGGGTGATGCGCACCCAGCGGTCGGACTTGGGGTCGAAGCGTCCGGCGCCGAAGAACGCAAGCTTGGTGCGCAGCAGGTGCATGGGCTTCATGTCGCGATGCCAGAGGTTGGCGCGGATCTCGCCGTAGGGTGTCTCGGCCATGGTCTGGATGCGCCGCACGATGTCCTTGTGGCGCGGGTGGGCGATCAGGAACTCCACCACCAGGGCGCGGGGATTGGCCTCGAGGAACTCGGAGAGCACGCCGTGGGTGTGATGGACCCGCGGCGCGATGGCCAGCGACAGCTCCTTCTCGGCCCCCGGCTCGACGCCGCGCACGCCGAGCCGCGGCTCCTCCTTCTCGGCGGAGCGGTACCAGAACCAGTAGCGCGCCTCGGGCGCCTCGAAGTCCTCGGCCAGCGCCCAGTCGTAGTGGGTCTCGATGAGCTGCTTGAGGCGCACCAGCGGCATGTCCGGGGTCAGCTCGAGGCGCTCATCGGTGCCCATCTGGTCCTCCAGCGGGTCGACCTGCTCGGGGTAGAGCTCGATCAGCAGGGTGTTGACCAGTTCCTGGGCCTCCAGCGGCAGGGTGCGCGCGCTCCAGGCCACCAGCTGCGGCCACAGGGCCTCCTCCAGCGGCACCTCCTCGAGCCAGGCGATCACCTCGGGCAGCGCCGCGACGATGGCGGCATTGCGCTCGCCCTGCTCGGCATCCTCGGTGACCGTCTGGTCGAGATGGCGCATGGCGCGACGGGTCAGTGCGATCAGCCGCTGGCGACGCTCCTCGTCGGGTGTCTGGCCGAGCACCAGGGCCAGGGCGGTCTCCCGGCAGGTCACCCACTGTTGGATCAGCTGAGGGTGGTTGATCAGGAAGGGCGCCATGCCGAGCCCGGTGGAGTTGCCGATGCCCAGGTAGCGGCGCAGCTCGGTGGCCATGGGCACGGCGCGCTCGGGTGCCTGGCAGCGGGCGATGTGTTCCACCTGCTCGATGGAGAAGTGGCGCAGCAGGTAGACCGCCAGCATCTGGGCCGAGAAGGGACGGTGGAAGTCGGGATTGTCCTGCAGGCGCACGAAGTCGGCGATGCCGAACTTGCCATTGCCGTAGACCGCCGTGGTCCGGTAGAGGTAGCCGACCCGGGTCAGCCAGGCGGGATCGGGCTGCTGCCCGGCAGAGAGCGCCTCCACGAAGTGGGCGAAGTTGCGCAGGCTGCGGTTGGCGCGGGAGAGCACCAGCAGCCGCGGATGCTGGCGGCCGGCCTCCTGCAGCGGCACATTGGCGGCCATTTGCTTGAGCAGGGCGTCGTCGACGTCGCCCTCGATCACGCCGAAGGTCACGTCCCAGGCCTGGGCGATCACCCGGTCGGAGCGCTGGTCGTCGGCCAGCTGCTGGGAGAAGATCACCCCGTGATAGCGCCCCTGGGGGGTCTGCAGGCGATAGATGGCGACGCCGTGTCCGTGCTCATCCAGGTCGAAGCGTGCGGTGCTGATCTGCCAGCGCTGGCGCGCCATCTGGCGCACCAGGCTGCGCACGAAGCTCAGGCGGCTGGCCGGCAGGCTGCCCAGCCGCTCGAGGTCCATGACCTCGCCGGCGTTACGCAGTGGCACCGTGCCGGCGATCGGGTAGCGGTACTCAAGCATCGGGGGTCTCCACAGAGCGGCGGGCCAGCAGGCCCTGCTCGCGGGCCATGGCGTAGGCGGCCTGGGGGCCGGTCCACAGCGAGGGCAGCAGCACCAGTGAGACCGGAATGGCGGTGATGACGATGAACTGCTGCAGCACGCTGATCTGGCCGGCGCCCATGTAGAGCAGGATGCCCGCCATGATGGCCATGGCGATGCCCCAGAAGGCGCGAATCAGTGAGCTGGGACGATCGTGCCCGGAGCCCACCACGGCGATGGCGTAGCTCATGGAGTCGCCGGTGGTGGCGACGAAGATGGTGGTCAGCACCAGGATCGCCACGGCCATCAGGGTGCCGCCGGGCAGCGCCTGGGCCACGGTGAGGGTGGCCACGTCGAACTGGAAGTTGTTAAGCGCCTCGGTGAGGTCGATCACGCCGGTCAGCTGGTAGTGGATGCCCGAGCCGCCGAGCAGGGTGAACCAGATGGTGGTGGCGATCGGCGCCATCACGGCCACGGCCAGGATCATCTGGCGGATCGAGCGGCCGCGCGAGATGCGCGCCACGAAGATCGCCATCAGCGGCCCGTAGCCGATGAACCAGGCGAAGAAGAACACCGTCCACCACTGCATCCACCAGGCAGGCGCGGTCTCGGCGGTCATGGTGGCCATCGAGAAGAAGGAGGTCAGGTAGGTGCCGAAGCCCTGGGTGAAGGCGTTGGTCAGGAACAGTGTCGGGCCGAAGACGAAGATCACCGCGGCGATGGCCAGCGCCAGGAAGACGTTGAAGCGGCTGAGGATCTGGATGCCCCGATGGATGCCGGTCACCGCCGAGGTGACGTAGACCACGGCCAGCGCGACGAGGATGGCGAGCTGGGTGCCATAGCCCTCGGAGACCCCGAACAGCTCGTGCAGGCCGAAGCTGACCTGGGTGGCCAGAAAGCCGATGGGCCCCACGGTGCCGGCGACCACGGCGATCACGCACAGGGCGTCGATCACGCCGCCGACGGGCCCCTGGATGATGCGCTCGCCGAGGATCGGGGTGAGCAGGGTGCGCGGCTGCAGCGGCCGGCCCTTGTCGTAGTGGGCGTGGGCCAGCACCACCGCGGTCAGCGAGCCGAGCACCGCCCAGGCCAGAAAGCCCCAGTGCATGAACGACTGCGCCAGGGCGCCGGCCACGGCGTCGACCGTGCCGGCCTCGCTGTCGAAGGCCGGCGGGGTGACCACGAAGTGATAGACTGGCTCGCCGGCGGCGAAGAACACGCCGCCGCCGGCCAGCAGGGTGCACATGATGATCGACAGCCACTTGAAGGTGCTGATCTCCGGCGTGGCGAGGTTGCCGATCCGCGCGCTGGCGGCGGGGGTGAGGGCCACGCCGATGCCGATGAAGAAGGTCAGCAGCAGTAGCAGCTGGAAGTAGGAGCCGAGGGTAGCGGCGGTCCAGGCGAAGCCGGCGCCGATGCCCTCGGCCACCCAGTCGACGTCATACAGCGACAGGGCGATGAACAGCAGGATGAAGCCGACGCTGAGCACCAGGACGACGGGATCGCCCAGGCGGTGCTCGCGCCGCGTCGGCGCGGCGGAGTGAGTGGCGTTATGTTGTGTCATGTCGGTGGCCTTTGCATGGGGGCCCCTGAGGGGCCCTTATTATTGTCCCGAAGCGTGCGCCGATGTCAGGCGGCCGCCTCCTCGGCCCGGGCCGGCGTGGCGGCCCGCGCCAGCAGCTCGACCCAGTTCTGGCCCATGATGCGCGCGATTGATGCCTCATCGAAGCCGCGCTGGCGCAGTCCCGCAACCAGGTTGGGGAAGTCACGGCTGTCGCGCAGCCAGGCGAGCGGCCGCGGCCAGCCGGCGTTGCCCTGGCTGCCCTCGCCGTAGTCCATCTCCTTCGACCAGCGACCGTTGCGCATCCACTCCAGCACCGAGGTCGGCTGCGCCTGGCACAGGTCGGTGCCGATGCCGATATGCTCGATGCCCATCAGGTCGGCGGTGCGGGCGATCATGTCGCAGTAGTCTTCGAGGCTGCAGTCCGGCCCGTTCTTCAGGTGGAAGGGGTAGGCGGAGAAGCCCAGCAGGCCGCCGGACTCGGCGATCGCCTCGAGCACCTTGTCCGATTTGTTGCGCTTGGCCGCATGGAAGGAGCTCGGGTTGGCATGGGAGATGATCACCGGACGCTCGGAGAGCTCCACGGCTTCCAGGGTCGAGCGCTCGGCGCTGTGCGACATGTCGATGACCATGCCCACCCGGTTCATCTCGCGGATCACCTGGCGACCGAAGCGGGTGATGCCGCTGTCCTCGGCCTCGTAGCAGCCACAGGCCAGCAGGCTCTGGTTATTGTAGGTCAGCTGCATGATCAGCAGCCCCAGGTCGCGCATCACCGCGACCATGTCGATGTCATCCTCGATGGGCGAACAGTTCTGGGCGCCCAGGAAGATTCCCACCTTGCCGGCCTGGCGGGCGCGCTCGATGTCGCCCGCCTCCCGCACCGGCATGATCAGGTCGCCATGGGCCTCGAAGCGGCGATTCCACTCGCCCAGGCGGGTCAGGGTCTCGCGGATGTTCTCGTGATAGACGAGGGTGGCGTGGACGGCATCGACGCCGCCCTCGCGCATCTGCTCGAAGATCTCCCGCGACCAGTTGGAGTACTGCAGGCCGTCGACGATCAGCAGCTCTTTTGACATGACGCTCTCCTCAGGCCTCGGCTCAGCCGGCCTTGACGTAGCAGGTCTTGACCACGGTGTAGAACTCGCGGGCGTAGCGGCCCTGCTCGCGGGGACCGAAGCTGGAGTCCTTGCGGCCACCGAAGGGCACGTGATAATCGGTGCCGGCGGTGGCCAGGTTGACCATCACGCAGCCGGTCTCGGCGCGGGCCTTGAAGTCGCTGGCGAGCTTCAGGGAGTCGGTGATGATGCCGGCGGTGAGGCCGAAGTTGGTGTCGTTGAGGGTGGCCACGGCCTCCTCGTAGTCGCGCACCTTGATCACGCAGGCGATCGGCCCGAAGACCTCCTCGCGGTTGATGGCCATGTCATTGGTGGTGTCGACGAACAGCGTCGGGGCCATGTAGAAGCCGTTGGTGTCGCGGGTGAGGCGCTCGCCGCCGAAGGCCAGGGTGGCGCCGTCGGCGCGGGCGCGCTCGATCCAGGCCAGGTTGGACTCCAGCTGGCGGGCGTCCACGGCGGGGCCGATGTGCACGCCGTCTTCCAGGGCGTGGCCGACGCGGATGGTCTCGAGCTTGGCGACCAGCTTCTCGACGAAGGCGTCGTGCACGGCCTCGGTGACGATCAGGCGCGAGGAGGCGGTGCACTTCTGGCCGGTGCCGGAGTAGGCACCGGCGAAGGCGGCCTCCACGGCCAGGTCGAGGTTGGCGTCGTCGGCGACGATCAGGGCGTTCTTGGAGCCCATCTCCAGCTGGCACTTGACCAGGTTGCCGGCGGTGGCGGCGGCCACGCGGCGGCCCACGTCCAGCGAGCCGGTGAAGCTTAGGGCGTGGATGTCGGGGCTGGAAATGAGCGCATCGCCGACGCTGGAACCCGGGCCCATCAGCAGGTTGAAGGTGCCGGCGGGCAGCGCCTGGCGGCTGATGATGTCGGTCAGCGCCCAGGCGCTGGCCGGCACCAGGTTGGCCGGCTTGAAGATCACGGCGTTGCCGAAGGCCAGCGCCGGGGCGATCTTCCACACCGCGGTGGCCATGGGAAAGTTCCAGGGGCTGATGATGCCCACCACGCCGACCGGCTCGCGGCGCGTGTCGACCTCGACGCCCGGGCGCACGGAGTCGACTCGCTCGTCGATCTGGCGCAGTACCTCGGCGGCGTAGTAGTGGAAGAACTGCGCGGAGCGATAGACTTCGCCCACGCCCTCGGCCAGGGCCTTGCCCTCTTCGCGGGCCAGCAGGCGGCCCAGTTCGTCCTTGCGGGCGAACAGCTCGTCGCCGATGGCCATCAGCACGCCGTAGCGCTGCTCCAGGCCGCTATGGCGCCACTCGTTCACGCCGCGCCGCGCCGCGGCGATGGCCAGGCCGACCTGGTCGACGCCGGCCTGGGCGTAGTGGCCGATCACGTCGCTGGTGTCGGACGGATTGACGTTGGCGATGCTGTCCTGGCCTTCGACCCAGCTGCCATCGATGTAGAGGGAATGAACGTGTGACATGGAAACCTCCTTAGTGACGTTGCCGTCATCCTAGGTGAGCGTCCAAGATAAGCATAATCAATAAAAAAGATCCTATGATCAGCTTTTCTTACCATTAGGCGGGGAGGTGGCCATGCTGCCGGAGCTCAAGATTCAACCGCTGCGCTGCGTGCTGGCCATCGTCGACGAGGGCGGCTTCCACGCCGCGGCCCGACAGCTGCACCGCACCCAGCCGGCGGTGTCCATGGCGGTGCGCGAGCTGGAGCAGCGGCTGGGCGAGCCGTTGTTCGAGAAGGGCGGCAAGGCGGCCCTCACGCCCTTCGGTCGCTACTGTCTGCCGCGCTTCCGCGAGCTGATCACCCAGCACGACCGCCTGAGCCGGGAGCTCTGGGCGCAGGTGCAGAAACAGGCGGGGCACGTCGACATGGCCGCGGTGCCCTCGGTGGCCAGCCGGCTGATGCCGCGGCTGCTCAGCGACTTCATCCTGCGCTATCCCGACCTGCGGGTAAGCCTGCACGACGGCAGCGCAGACTTCGTCCGGCGCCTGGTGGCCGGCGGGGAGGTCGAGCTGGGGATCACCAGCCTGTGGCGGGAGGACGACGAGCTCTCCTTCATGCCGCTGATGCGCGACGATGTCGGCGTGGTGTGCCGGGATGATCATCCCCTGGCCGAGCGTGCCGAGCTGGGCTGGGAGGCGCTGCAGGGCCAGGTGCTGATCCGCAACGGCACCTCGCGGCTGTTGGAGGGCACCGAGGCCGAGCCGCTGCTGGCCGAGAGCGCCTTCGACATTTCCAACATGATCTCGCTGACCGCCATGCTGGTGGCGGGGATCGGCATCACCACCCTGCCGCGGCTCGCCTTCCCCCAGGAGTACGAGCGGCTGCGCTTCATCCCGCTGGTGGATCCGATGGTGGAGCGCGAGCTGGGCCTGCTGCGCCCCGGGAAGCGCAGTCTCTCCCCGGCGGCCCAGGCCATGGAAGCCTTCGTCATCGAGTCGCTCCGCGCTCAGGCCTTCGCCATCCCCTGACGACCAGGCGTCCCTCGCATCGCTTTCGGCCGGCGATCCGAGCGCGCCTTGTATATCGGTATTTGCCGAAATGTGGGTAGCGTCTAGTCTTGAGAGTAAAGGGCCGGCCGCGGCCCGCTTCCCACCCGCACAGGACCCAGACCCGCCATGTATACGTCAATCCTTGTCCCGCTCGATGGTTCCTCCCATGCCGAGAAGGCGCTCACCGTGGCGGCCCAGCTGGCCCGCGGCACGGGGGTGACCCTGCACCTGATGACCGTGGCCGAGTTTCCGCCCGACAACATCGGCCTGTTCACCGGCGGTACCGCCGAGCCATTCTCCGAGGAGGATCGCGAGAAGCTGGCCGCCGGCATGAAGGACGAGGCGCGCAAGATCATCGACCAGGCGCGAGGCGCGGTCGATCTCGAGGGCATCGAGGTCGAGGAGGTGGTGCGCCAGGGCCGTCCGGCCGAGTGCATCAACGAAGCGGCCGAGAGCCTCGGCGTCGATGCCATCATCATGGGGAGCCGCGGTGTCAGCGACATGCGCGGCATGGTCTTCGGCAGCGTCTCCCACAAGGTCAGCCATACCGCCGGCTGCACCGTGATCACCGTGACCTGATCGGGGCTGCTGATCGGAGCGTTTTCCAGGGCACTCTTCCGGGGCCGGCGTCCATCGTCGGCCCCTTGCGGTGAAGCGTTCCCGCGCTGCCGCCCCTCTCTCGCCTCTTCATTCCAAGGAGTCACCGCGTGGCCGGCAGCAGCCTACTGACCCTGATCGACGATATCGCCACGCTCCTCGATGACGTCTCGCTGATGACCAAGGTGGCGGCCAAGAAGACCGCCGGCGTGCTGGGGGACGATCTGGCGCTCAACGCCCAGCAGGTTACCGGCGTCCAGGCCGACCGCGAGCTGCCGGTGGTCTGGGCGGTGGCGCGGGGCTCGCTCATTAACAAGCTGATCCTCATTCCGGCGGCGCTCGCGATCAGCGCGCTGCTGCCCTGGGCGGTCACCCTGCTGCTGATGCTCGGCGGCGCCTACCTCTGCTTTGAAGGCGTCGAGAAGCTGGCGCACACTTTTCAGCAAGGAGAGAAGGCAAAGGAGGAGCATCGCCAGCGTCTCGAGGCCGTGGCCGACGAGACGGTCGACATGCGCGCCTTCGAGGCGCAGAGGATCAAGGGCGCGGTGCGCACCGATTTCATCCTCTCCGCCGAGATCATCGTGATCACCCTGGGGACGGTCGCCGGTGAGGCCCTGGGCATGCAGGTCGCGGTGCTGATCGGCATCGGCCTCGCGATCACGGTCGGCGTCTACGGGCTGGTCGCGGGGATCGTCAAGATCGACGACCTGGGCCTCTATCTGAGCCGCCGCGAGGGGCTGTCGGCATCGGTCGGGCGAGGCCTGCTGGCCGGCGCGCCCTACCTGATGAAGGGACTGTCGGTGGTCGGCACCGTGGCGATGTTCCTGGTCGGCGGCGGCATCCTCACCCACGGCATTCCCGCCGTCCATCACCTGGTGCAGGGCGTGGCCGAGACCCGTCTCGATATTCCTGGGCTCGATGCCGTGGTCCATGGCCTGGGCCCGTCGCTGCTCAACATGCTCTTCGGCCTGCTGGTCGGCGCGCTGCTGCTGGGCGCGGTGAGTCTCGTACAGCGGCTATGGGCCAGCAAGGGACACTGAGCCGGCGAGCAACGCCAAGGGCCCCACGATCGCTCGCGGGGCCCAGTGGAGGAGCCGATGTGTTTAGCCGCTTCAGTTGGCCAGGGCGGCTACCACGGAGATCTCGACCAGCAGCTCGGGGCTTGCCAAGCGCGCCTCCACGCAGGCCCGTGCAGGGGCCTTGCCCTCGGGGACCCAGGCGTCCCAGACGCGATTCATGTCGTCGAAGAGCGCCATGTCCTTGAGATAGAGGGTCGCGGAGAGCAGGTGCTCTCGGTCGCTGCCGATGCTCTCCAGCAGGGCATCGACCCTGGCCAGCATGGTCTCGGTCTGGCCGGTGATGTCGGCGTGACGGTCCTCGGCCACCTGGCCGCACAGGTAGGCCGTGTCGTGGTGAACGACGGCGCGGCTCATGCGCACGCCGGTCTCGAAGCGTTGCAGGGTCATCTCAATTCCTCGTCGTGATGTCGGGTTCGTTAAGGCTGGCCAGCTCCCCCAGGCTGAGCGGCTTGATCGGGGGGCGGATGTGGTAATAGCCGACCGCGTCGACCGGCTCGCTGCACTGGTCGGCGATGACCTGGGAGACGGTCAGTCCGCACAGCCGCCCTTGGCAAGGCCCCATGCCGGCCCGGCAGAAGGCCTTGGCCTGGTTGGGGCCTCGGCAGCCGGCATCGGCGATGCGGCGCAGCTCTCCCGCCGTGACTTCCTCGCAGCGGCAGACGATGGTGTCGTCCTCGGGGACCAGGAAACGCCTAGCCGGCTGGTAGAGCATGTCCAGGAAGGGGCGGATGGCCAGTTGGGGCGCCAGGCGCCGGCGCAGTGGTGAGGCGAGACGATCGCGCGCCGAGGCGTCGATGCGCTCGAGCTGCTCGGCGATGGCCAGGGCCGCCAGGCGGCCCGCTTCCTCGGCGGCCTGGGCGCCGGCGATGCCGCCGGAATCGCCGGCCACGAAGACCCCCGGGCGAGACGTCTCGCCCCAGGCATCGAGCCGGGGCCGCCAGCATTGCTGGGTCTCGTCCCAGTCGTGCGCCAGCTCGAGCGCGCGGGTCAGCTGGACGTTGGGTACCACGCCCTGGTGCACCAGCAGGGTCTGGCACTCGCGCTCCTGGGAGTGTCCCCCTTGCCGGTAGCGCAGGTGCGTCATGCGCTCCCCGTCGCGCGACAGGGCCTCGAGGTCATCGACCCCCTTGAGGTGGGGGATGGCGCCGCGGCGAATCTCCCAGAGCAGCCCCAGGCCCTTGGCCAGCAGCCGCGGGTTGCGCAGCGCGCCGGCGAGATGTCGCGCCGCGCGACGCCAGTTGCCGCGCGGAGTGGTATCGAGCAGTGCCTCGACGCTCACCCCGGCACGCGCCAGCTGGGCGGCGACCAGCAGCAACAGGGGGCCGCTGCCGGCCAGCACGATGGGGCCAGGAGGGGCCATGGCGCTGCTCTTGAGCAGGATCTGGGCGGCGCCGCCGGTCATCACGCCCGGCAGGGTCCAGCCCGGGAAGGGCACCGGGCGTTCCTGAGCGCCGGTGGCCACCAGCAGCCGCCGGGTGCGGAGCCGCTGGCTGCGGCCCTGACGGGAGACGTCGAGGCTCAGGTCGTCCTCGACGCCCCAGACGGTCGTGCCCGGGCGGTAGTCCGTGCCGGCGTGCTCGAAGGCGTGGAGAAGGTCGCGGCCGTGATAGTAGTCATCGCCGAGGATGTGTTCATCCTTCAGGGGGGTGCGTCCGATGGCCCGGTAGATCTGGCCGCCGGCCTCCTCCTGCTCGTCGAGCAGGGCGCAACGCAGTCCTTGCTGGCCGGCTTCCACGGCGGCGGCCATGCCGGCGGGGCCGGCGCCGATGATGATCAGGTCGTAGTCAGGCGTCGCCATGAGGGCCCTCCCCGTGCATGTCGCGTGCCCCGTACTGCCGGCGAATTCGCATGCCGTCGCGCACGGGGATCATGCAGCCCTGCTGGTTGGGCGCGCCGTCGATCTCGACCAGGCACTCGAAACACGCGCCCATCAGGCAGTAGGGCGCCCGCGGCGAGTCGCCGGCCGGGGTGGTGCGCGAGGGCAGGAGCCCCGCGGCCAACACCGCGGCGGCGGCGCTGTCATGCGCCTGCATCTCGACGGGGGCGCCCTCCACGAACACCGTCACCCTGACCTGGGGACGGCAGGGCAGGCGTTCAAAGGCTGAAGCGTTGGGCATGGAACACCTCCAGGGGCAGGTCGGTTTCATCGCTGGCGATCCAGTCTGCAAGGGGGCCTTCGTGCAGGGCTCCCAGGGTCACGCCGCTGTGGCAGGTCACCAGGTAGGCCCCGGGGCACTCCCGTGACGCCTCGTAGATCGGATAGCCATCCGGTGTCATCACGCGCAACGCCCCCCAGGCGCGCACCATCTTGACGTCGCGAAGTAGCGGGAAGAGACGCACGGCGCGGTGGGCGATCTGGGCCATGACGTCCGTGGTGGTGCCGCTGTCGAAGCCGACGTCCTCCTTGGAATCGCCGATCTGCACGGTGCCCTCGCCGGTCTGCCGGACGTGGCCGGTGGGGTAGTCGAGGAAGTGACGCACGCGCTCGGCCACCAGCACTTGCCCCCGGTTGGGGAACACCGGCGCCGACAGGCCGACCTTGGGGGCGAGCTCACGATTGCCCAGGCCCGCGGCCAGCACGACCTTGGCGCAGGACCAGACGCCGGCCGGCGTGGTGATCCGGAAGGACTCGCCCTGACGGTCGATGTCCCGGACTCGGCCGCCGTTGTCGATCACGCCGCCCTGGGCGAGGAAGCGCTCAGTCATGGCGCGCAGCAGCAGCAGGGGGTTGAGGTGGCCGTCCTCGGGGCCCCAGGTGGCGCCGGCGACCTCGTCACCGATGTCGGGAAAGTAGTCGCGCACCTGGTCGAGATCCAGCGTTTCGAAGGGGTAGTCGCCGCCGGCCGCGTCGCGCATGCGGGTCAGCATGGCTGTCCTGGCCTCCAGCTCCTCCTGGGTGAGGCACAGGTAGAGGCCGCCGCGCTGCTCGAGCTGCACGTCGATGCCGGTGGTGTCCCGGAGGCGGCGCGCCAGATCCGGCCAGAGGCTCGCCGACAGGCGAGTGACCTGGGCGTATTCCGGCAGGGTGTCACCCTTGCCCTGGACCCAGACCAGGCCGAAGTTGCCGCGCGAGGCGCGCAGGGCGACGTCCCCTTCGTCGAGTACCGCGACCTTCAGACCATGGCGCTGCAGGCCCAGCGCGATGGCCATGCCGACCAGCCCGCCACCCACCAGGCACACGTCGGCCGTACGCGAGTCGCTTGTCGTCGCTTGCGTCATCGTGGATTCCTGAGTGATGTGCGTGTCTCGTGACAGGCCCGGCCGGACGGCCGGGCCCAGGCAGGTCAGGGAGTGGCGCGTTCGAGCACGTCGCTGGCCCAGTCGGCACCGATGTCCTCGATGATCTCGGGCCAGACCTGCTCGCGAGCGATCTCGGCGTGGGCGGCAATCTGTTCCTCGCTGACCGGCAGGATGGTGGCCCCGGCTTCCTCCAGCAGGCCCTCGTTGCGAGCCTGGTCGGCCTGGGCCGCCTCCCAGCGGGCCGCCTCGAAACTCTCGGCGGCGGTATCGAGCGCCGCCTGCTGGTCCGCCTCGAGTTCCTCGTAGATGTCGTTGTTGATCAGCAGGTACCACATCTCGAAGTGGGTGTTGAGCGGCAGGTAGTAGTTGGTGACGTCGCGGAAGGAGGCGTAGTAGCCCTCGGCACCCGAGCCCATGATCCCGTCGACCACGCCGGTCTGGATCGCCGTGAAGGCGTCGGAGAACGGCAGGGGCGAGCCGATGTAGCCGGTGTTATCGGCCAGCAACTGGAAGGACTTCATGGGTGGTACCCGTAGTTTCGCGCCCTTGTCGACCGTCGGGTCGGCCGCATTCTCCACCTCGCTGTTGAGGGCGATGCCGCCGAAGTAGACCGGCCAGCCCGCGAGCACGTGGATGTTCTGTTCGGCGTAGAGCGACTCGACCTCGTCACGCATCACGGCGCCGTCCGAGAACATCTGCTTCGCGTCCGACCAGTTCTGCACGAGGTAGGGCAGGTAGGCCAGCTGGAAGCGCTTGTCGGCGCCGGAGGCCGGCGGCTGCACCGCCATATCGATGGCGCCGAGGCCGACACGCTCCTGCACCACGGTGTAGTCGCCCAGGGCACTGGCAGGGAACAGCCGGACGTTCAGCTCGCCATCGGTGGCGGCGGCGACGTCTTCGGCGAGCGCCGTGGCGGCCTTGTCGATGGCCGTGTCCTGGGGGCGCACGTGGGAGAGCTTGAGGGTCGCGGCTTCTGCCACGCCGACCAGGGTCGAGAGGGCGATGGCGCTGACAAGCAGCTTGGGGGTTGGCATTTTCATTGTTTTCTCCAGGTGTTGTTGCGGGTAGTGCATGGGTTGCGGGTTTAGTAGCCAAACAGGCCGGGCAGGAACTCGGACAGGTCAGGCCAGGCGGATACCAGCACCACGACCGGGATGTAACCGAACAGGATGAGCACCATGGCGGGTTTCACCACCTCGGTGAACTTCACCTTGCCGATCCGGGCTCCCAGGTAGAGGATGCTGGCGTAGGGGGGCGTCACGCCGCCCATGGCGGTGTTGACGCCCATGATGGCGGCGAACTGCACCGGGGTGACGCCAAGGGCGTTCATCAGGGGCAGCAGCAACGGGGCCGTGAGGATGATGGCCGTGATGTCGTTGACCACCATGCCGATGCCGAAGAGCAGCAGGTTGATCAACAGCAGCAGGACGAACTTGTTGTCGGTGATCTGGAAGATCAGGTCGACCAGCTGCTGCGGGATCCCTTCCATCACATAGATCTGGCTGAGCATCAGGCTGAACAGGATCATGATCAGGATGGCGCCGATTGAGGTGGCTGATTCCTTGCCGGCTTCCAGCAGGGTGCGCCAGGTCAGGCCGCGATAGATCATGAAACCCACCGGCAGGGCATAGATGACGGCCACCGCAGCTGCCTCGGTGGGCGTCATGATGCCGCCGTAGATGCCGCCGAGGATGATGACCGGCATCATCAGGGCCGGAATTGCATGGACGGTGCGTCGGCTGGCCTCCCTCAGGTGCTCGCTCAGCACCATCGGCTCGTCCAGGACCAGGTCGAACTTGCGCGTCATGAACATGTTGACGAGGCAGAAGTTGAACATGATCAACAGGCCCGGCCCCAGCGTGGCGAGAAAGCTGGCCAGGATGGAGGTGTCGGTGACCCAGCCGTAGACGATCATGGTCACGCTGGGGGGAATCAGCAGCCCCAGGATGGAAGAGTTGGCGATCAGTGCCGTGGAGTAGGCGCGCGGGTAGCCCTTGCGCTCCATCTCGGGGATGAGCAGCGGCCCTACCGCCGCGATGCCGGTCAAGCCGCTGCCGGAGATGGCGCCGATGATGGCGCAGCTGACCGTGGCCACGGCGCCCAGGCCGCCGCGGACCCGGCCGACGAAGATGTTGACGAACTTCAGCAGGCTCGAGGCGATGCCGCTGATGCTCATCAGGGTGCCGGCAAACACGAACAGCGGGATCGCCAGGAGGATCGGGTTGGTCAGCTGGCTCACCCCCCACATCGTCAGCCCGCGCATGGTGGCGTCGCCGACGGTGGTCATCACCATCAGGGCCGCACCGAAGCAGTAGGGCAGCGGGACGCCCAGCGTCAGCAGCAGGATCAGGGCCGCGAAGGCCAGCAGCGCGACTTCAATCATTGGGCTTGTCCTTGTTGGCGTCGGTCAGGATCTGGAACTCGTGGACCTCGGCGGTCTCGGGGAAGTCGGGATCTCCGGCGGCCTGGTCGGGTTCGGAGCGCAGGCCGAACACGTAGCCGAGGTTGCGCAGCAGGTGCCAGAGGGTGAAGACGATCATCAACGCGAGACCGATGAACACCGCCGACTCGTAGAGGAAGGTCGGCAGGTAGAGCGTCGGGGTCCCCTTGCCCACTCGCCAGGAGTAGGTGAAGAAGTCCCAGGCCCAGGTGGCGAGCCAGATCGATATGGCAACGCTGAGGCCGTCGGCGATGGCCTTGAGGGCGGCCCGGGCGCGCTCGGTCTTGAGGAAGATGTCGAGGACGTTGGCGCGGATCTGGGTATCTTCACGGGAGGCGTTGACGCTGCCGAGCAGGTAGAGCCACAGGGTCGGGATCAGCGCCATCTCCTCGAGACCCATGATCGGTGTCTCCAGGATGTAGCGGGTGATGACCTGAATGAACTGACTGCCGGCAACGATGGTGATCAGCAGGGTCAAGGTATAGCGAAAGAGTCGTTCCATAAGGCCGTTCTCGCTTGTTGTGGTTGTCAGCCAGGGCCGTGGCTTGTGGGTAAGCTTGGAAGCAGCGGTATATAACATCAAATCGTTTGTTTGTATGATTTGATAACACTATATTGTTAACTTGGGGGCACCATGGCCAGACTGACCTACCGCCAGATCGAGGCCTTCCGGGCGGTGATGATCAGCGGCACGACCAGCGGGGCGGCCGATATCCTCTGTGTCTCCCAGCCGGCCATCAGCCGCCTGCTGACGGATTTCGAGGCGACGGTCGGCGTGACCATGTTCGAGCGACGACGGCGTCGCCTCCATCCGACGCCCGAGGCCCGGTTCTTCTTCGAGGAGGTGGAACGCGCCTTCGTCTCGCTGGAGCATCTGTCGCGCGCCGCGGAGGAGTTGCGGGAGTTTCATCTGGGGGCGCTGAGGATCGCCTCCATGCCGGCGGCCTCGGTCGAGTTTCTGCCGGCCCTGGCGGATCGCTTCGGCCAGGCGCATCCGGGGGTCTCGGTCACCCTTCAGGTACGCAGCACCCAGCAGGTGGTCGATCTGGTGGCCAGTCAGCAGTTCGACCTGGGCGTGATTTCCGGGATTGCCCTCGACGACCCCGCGGTGGAGGAGCGCACCCTGGCCGACAGTCGGCTGGTGTGCGTCTTGCCGTCGGGGCATCGCCTGGCCGACCGGGAGGTCATCGTGCCGGAGGATCTCGAGGGAGAGGTGTTTGTCTCTCTGGGATCGGAGCAGAGCATCCGTCACACCATCGACGGGGTGTTCAATAACGCCGGCGTCAAGCGGCAGCTGCTGATCGATACCCAGCTGCATTACGCCGCCTGTGCCTTCGTGCTGGCAGGCAGCGGGGTGTCGTTGGTCGACCCGATCACCGCCTGGCACTATCGGCGCCTTGGCCTGGTGGTCAAGCGCTTCGAGCCCCGGGTGGCCTACCGCTACAGCGTGATCTTCCCCAGGCAGCGAGGTCAGTCCGGTTTGACCCGGTCCTTCCTGACGTCATTGGACAAAGCGCTGGACGACCTGAAGTCGGAGTCTCACGGGCTCTTCGAGCGCCGGCGGCCCTGATGGGCGGGCGTCGAGCCCCGTGGCGTCACTCGACCCCGCCCGACATGGCCAGGTGTCCCGGGTGGCGCTGCCCGGCGAGGGCACCGTATGCGTGCACCTATACAACCGAAAAAGGCCCTGCAACGATATGCAGGGCCTTTCGGGTTTCGCGGTCGGCGTAGCAGGGTTCGGACCTCCGACTCCTGCCTTCGATACTTACCCTGACGCACGAACAGCGCCGATATGGGACTTGTGGGCTCAGCCGGCAGGCCCGATCAGGTGCTTGACCTCGAGATAGGCCGAGAGCCCCCAGGGGCCGAGCTCGCGGCCGATGCCGCTGATCCCGAAGCCACCCCAGCTGACCTCCGGCATCACCAGCTGCTCGCTGTTGAACCAGATGCTGCCGGCGCGCAGGGCGCGCCCCACCCGCCTGGCGCGCTCGGCGTCGCCCGAGATTACCGTGGCGGCGAGGCCGAAGGCGGAGTCGTTGGCCAGCGCGATGGCCTCGGCCTCGCTCGCGACGCTGCGCGCGCAGAGCACCGGGCCGAAGATCTCCTCGCGCCACAGGCGGCTGTCGGTGGGCACGTCGCGATAGAGTGTCGGGGCGACGAACTCGCCCTGGCGCGGCAGGTCGCGATGACGGGCGTCGCGCACGGCGCTGAGCCCCTCCTCGGCGGCGATGGCCAGGTAGCGCTCCACGGCCTGGCGTTGGCGGGCGCTGGTCATGGGCCCCATGTCGGTGGCCGCGTCCAGCGGGTCGCCCAGGCGGATGGCGTCGATGCGCGTGGCGAGCGCTGCATAGAGCGCGTCGGCCAAGGAGTCATGGACGATCAGCCGCGAGGTGGCGGAGCAGATCTGTCCGGAGTTGAAGTAGATGCCGGCCATCACCCAGTCGGCGGCCGCCTCGACGTCGGCGTCGTCGAGCACCAGGATCGGCGACTTGCCGCCGAGCTCCAGCGACACCCCGCGGGCGCCCTCGGCGGCGGCGCGCATGACCTTCTCGCCCACCGCGTTGCTGCCGGTGAAGGAGAGCTTGTCGACGCCGGGGTGGGCGGTGAGCGGCGCGCCGATGCCCTCGCCGTCGCCATGCACCAGGTTGAGCACCCCCGGCGGCAGGCCGATCTCCAGGGCGATCTCCGCCACCGCCTGCTCGGGCAGCGGCGTCACCTCGGAGGGCTTGAAGACGACCGTGCAGCCGGCGGCGAGCGCCGGGGCGATCTTCCAGGCGCTGGTCACCAGCGGGAAGTTCCAGGGGGTGATCAGGCCCACCACGCCGGCGGGATCCTCGTAGGTGAGGGCCTCGACGCCTGCCATGCCGTGCTCGACGAACCGGCCCTGGCGCGCCTCGAGGGCCCGGGCCTGCCCGGCGTAGTAGCGGTAGCAGGCGATGGCATCGTCCAGGTCGATGGCGGTCTCGGCCAGCGCCTTGCCGTTGTTGCTCGCCGAGAGGCGCATCAGCGCCTCGCGCCGCGCGACGAGCGCCTCGGCGAAGGCCGCGAGGAAGTCGGCCCGGCGCTCGCCGCCCAGGGCCTGCCAGGCGGGCTGGGCGCGACGGGCGGCGGTCACCGCGGCGTCGACGTCGGCCGCATCGCCGGCGGTGAGCTCGGCGATCGGCGCTTGGCGGTAGGGGTCGGTCACCGTCAGGCGGCGCGTGGCCTGGCTCTCGACCCAGTGGTTGTCGATGAACTGCTTGGTCAGTCGTTGCACGCGAGGCTCCAGTGAGGCTGGCCGGCAGGCCGGCCTCGGTAAGGGAGGATTTAGTCGACGACGGCCTGCCAGGCCTGTGCGTCGATCTCGATCAGCAAGGGGCCATCGGTGGGCCGGGTGGCCAGGGCATGCGCCAGCTCGGCGGGCGCGGCGACGCGGGTGGCCAGGCAGCCGAAGCCCTGAGCCACGGTCAGGAAGTCCGGCGCCTTCAGGTCGACACCCAGGCGGGTGACGCCGGCATCGTCCATGAAGTGGCGAATCTCCTCATAGCCCCGGTTGTGCCAGAGCAGGATCACCACCGGCAGCCGCTCTTCCACCGCGCAGGCCAGTTCGCTGAGGGTGAACATGATGCCGCCGTCGCCGACCAGCGCGACCACCGGCAGGTCGGGCCGGGCCAGGCTGGCGCCCAGGGCCGCCGGCAGGCCGTAGCCGAGGGTGCCGTAGCCGGTGGAGGCGTTGAAGAAGCGCCGCGGGGCCGGCTGGGCGACCAGGTGATTGGCGGCATAGGTGGTGGCACAGGAGTCGCCGACCAGGATCGCCTCGGGCAGGGCCTCGCGCAGGGTCGCAAACAGCGGCACATAGGCGGCGAAGGCCGGGTCTCGCGCCAGGTCCAGGGCGGCGAGGGTCGAGCGGGTGCGCTCGGCGCCGCCGCGGGTGAGGCGCCGCGCGGCGAAACGCGCCGCCAGGGCCTCGAGGGCCTGGCCGGCGTCGGCCACCAGGGCCAGGTCGGCGGCCTGATTGCGAGCGAGCTGCTGGGGGTCGACGTCCACCCGGATCAGCCGGCCGTCGAGGTGGAAGCCGTCGTCGAACACCACGTCGTAGTCGGTCTCGCCGAGCTCGGTGCCGATGGCCAGCACCACGTCGGCCTCCCGGGCCAGCGCCCGTACCGCGGGCAGCGAGGCGTTGGCGCCCAGGTCCAGGGGATGGTCGCGACCGAGCAGGCCCTTGGCGTTGATGGTGGTGACGGTGGGCGCGTCCAGCGCCTCGATCAGGGTGCGGGCGGCCTCGGGCGCCGCGACGCAGCCGCCGCCCAGCAGCACCAGCGGACGCTCGGCGCCGCCGAGCCATTCGCCGGCCCGCTGCAGCGCCGCGGGGGCGGGGGCGGCCTTGGCCAGGGCCGTGCGGTGCCAGTGCCGTGGCGTGCGTACCGGGGCATCGAACAGGTCGATGGGGATCTCGATATGCACCGGCCCCGGGCGGGCGCCCTCGAACACCGCGAAGGCCCGGGCCAGGGTCTCCGGCAGGGCGTCCGGGTCGAGCACTGTATGGCTGAAGCGGGCGACCCCGGCGATCAGCTGCTGCTGGCTCGGCAGCTCGTGCAGCCGGCCCTGGCCGCGACCCAGGGTGTCGCGGCGGCTGACGCTGGAGATCACCAGCATCGGCACTGAGTCGGCCAGCGCCTGGCCCATGGCGGTGGCGATATTGGTCATGCCGGGCCCGGTGATGATGAAGCACACGCCGGGCTTGCCGGTGGCCCGGGCATAGCCGTCGGCCATGAAGCCGGCGCCCTGTTCGTGGCGCGGCGTGACGTGGCGCATGCCGCTCGCCTCGCCGCCCGCCAGGCCGCGATACAACTCGATGGTGTGCACCCCCGGAATGCCGAATACGGTGTCGGTAGCGTAGGTGTCGCGCAGCAGGCGGATCAGCAGCTCGGCGCAGGTCATCGGCGTCTCTCCATAAGGCGGCATCGAGCTTTCCTCAGCCCACCAGCCAGTGGGCCATGAGCACGATGATCGGCAGGGTAATCGCGGTGCGCAGCAGGAAGATGGCTACCAGCTCCCAGAGCTTGAGCGGGATCTTGGATTTCATCAGCAGGGCGCCGATCTCGGACATGTAGATCAGCTGGGTCAGCGACAGGCAGGCGATCACGAAGCGCGTCAGCTCGCTCTCGATGTCGCTGGCCAGCACCGCCGGCAGGAACATGTCGGCGAAGCCCACCAGGGTCGCCGGCGCCGCCGCCGCGGCCTCGGGGATCTGCATCCACTCGAGCACCGGCACCATGGGGTAGGAGAGCCAAGTGAACAGCGGCGTGAACTCGGCCAGCACCAGGGCCACGGTGCCGATGGCGATCACCAGCGGCAGCAGGCCGAAGAAGATGTCGGCGACGTTGTAGAGCGCCAGCTTGGCCAGCTTGGCCGGCCCCGGCGCCTTCTCGGCACGGGCCACGGCGACGCCCAGGCTGTAGCGCAGCAGGTTCTGGTTGCCGGTGTTCTCCTCCTGGATCTGGCAGCCAGCCGGCTCGTAGTAGGTGTTCGGCTTGCGCGACAGCGGCGGCAGCCGCGGCACGATGACGGCGGCGACGAGGCCGGCGACGACCACGGTGAGGTAGAAGGGCACGAACAGGTGGTTGATGCCGATGAAGCTGGTGACCAGCAGCGCGAAGGCGATGGAGACGATCGAGAAGTTGGTGGCGATCGCCGAGGCCTCGCGGCGGTTGTAGAAGCCCTGCTCGTACTGCTGGGTGGTGATCAGCACGCCCACGGTGCCGGAGCCCATCCAGGAGGCGGTGGCGTCGATGGCGCTGCGCCCCGGCAGCCCGAAGATGATCCGGAACGGCGTGCGTACCAGGCTGCCGATGAACTCCATGAAGCCGAAGTCGACCAGGAAGGGCAGCAGGATGGCGGCGAAGAAGAAGAAGGTCAGCAGCACCGGCGCCAGGTCGTTGAGCATCACACCGCCGGTGAAGGAGGCGGTGATAAAGGCCGGGCCGACCTGGAAATAGGTCATCAGCGCGAAGAGGGCGCCGAGGGCGCGCATGATCGCCCACAGGGGGGCCACGTCGAACAGCTCATGCAGCACGCCCGCGCTGGCCCATGTCGGCCTGGCCAGCTTCACGATGCCGGTCAGCAGCACCGACAGGCACAGCACCAGGGTGGCGATGGCGGGCAGCGCCTCGCCGAGCAGGGCCTTGAGGCCGTCGGCCATCAGGCCCATGCCGATGTTGATGGTGTCGCCGGTCGAGAAGGGCACCAGGAACAGCAGGACGCCCAGGATGGACGGCACGAGGAACTTGATCAGGCCGTGGGTGCTGAGCGGCGTGCCCTCGGTGTTGATGTTGTCGGCGGATCGCAGTTGGGAGGACATGGGGGTCTCACTATTGGTGTTGTAGTCGTGGTCGGTGAGGAGCGCCCGTGACCGGGCGCTTGCGGCGCCGGCCCGTCAGTCGCGGCGCCGCACGCCGGGCAGCACGCAGAGCATCTCGTAGAGCAGGGTGGCGCCCATCAGCGCGGTGTTGCCGCTGGGGTCGTAGGGCGGCGCGACCTCCACTAGGTCGCCGCCGACCACGTTGAGGCCCCAGGCGCCGCGGACGATCTCCAGGCCCTGTTGGCCGGTGAGACCGCCCATCTCGACGGTGCCGGTGCCGGGCGCCACCGAGGGGTCCAGGCCATCGATGTCGAAGGAGATGTAGACCGGGGCGTCGCCCATTTGCTCACGCACCTCGGCCATCAGCGGGGCCAGCGACGTGTACCAGCACTGTTCGGCGGTGACCACCCGGAAGCCCTGGTCGCGACACCAGTCGAAGTCGTCGGCGGCGTAGCCGGTGCCGCGCAGGCCGATCTGCACCACGCGGTTGGCGTCGAGCAGCCCTTCCTCCTGGGCGCGGCGGAAGGGGCAGCCGTGGGCGACCTCCTCGCCGAACATCTGCTCGTTGACGTCGGCGTGGGCATCGATATGGATCAGCCCGACCGGGCCGTGCTGCTTGGCGATGGCGCGCAGGATCGGCCAGGTCAGGGTGTGATCACCGCCGAGCGTCAGCGGCACGCAGTCCTCCGCGAGCACCCTGTCGTAGAACTGGCTGATGATGTCGAGGTTCTTGGGCAGGTTGAAGGTGTTGATCGGTACGTCGCCGATATCCGCGACCTGCAGGCTGTCGAAGGGCGCGGCGCGGGTCGCCATGTTGTAGGGGCGCAGCATGCGCGACTCGTCGCGGATCTGGCGCGGTCCGAGGCGGGTGCCGGGGCGGTTCGAGGTGCCGATGTCCATGGGCACGCCGATGAAGGCGGCATCCAGGCCGGCGGCGTTCGCCTGGGTAGGCAGGCGCATCATGGTGGCGGGACCGCCGAAACGCGGCATCTCGTTGCCGCCCAGGGGTTGGTTGAAGTCGCTCACGAAAGGCTCCGTCTCGCATGGGGGGTTCGGTATGCCGAAGCAGGAAACGTGCCAAGTCATAACGCGTTGATATGGCGTACGTTGCCGAGTCGTTGATGCAGGCGTGAATCATGGTGGCCCGCGCGATGATACACTGCTGCATCAGTGATCCATTTATGTATCGAGGGCCGCAATGGGCGACATCGACAGCGATATCCTGCGCACCATCATCGACACCGCCCATGATCACTTCTTCGTGGTCGATGCCGACGGGCGCGTGCGGGACGTGAGTCCGGCGGCGGCGGCGGTCTACGGCATGTCCCGGGAGGACCTGTGCCGAACCACCGTCCAGGCCCTCGAGGCCCAGGGTGTGCTCAGGCCCTCGGTCAGTCTCGAGGTGATGCGCTCGGGCAAGCCGGCGCAGCTGATGCAGGTAACGGGCACCGGGCGGCGGGTCATCGCCCAGGCGCATCCGGTATTCCGGGGCGGCAAGCTGGCCGCCGTGGTCAGTCGCTCCATGGACCTGACCGACCTGCAGCTACTGCAGGAGGAGTATGCCCTGCTGCAGCGGCGCTTCAGCGATCATCTGCGGCGCAGTGGCATCGCCGACGAGCCCGGCTTCGAGGCCGAGCTGGATGATCTGGAGGTGCGCAGTGAGGTGATGCGCGAGGTGGCCCTGCTGCTCCAGCGGGTGGCGCCGACCGATGCCACCGTGCTGATGCTTGGCGAGTCCGGCGTCGGCAAGACCGCCTTCGCCCGTCAGCTGCATCGTTGGGGGCCTCGTCATGCCGGTCCCTTTATCGAGGTCAATTGTGGGGCGATTCCCGAGAGCCTGTTCGAGTCCGAAATGTTCGGCTATCGACACGGCGCCTTCAGCGGTGCCGCGCCGGGCGGCAAGGCGGGGCTGATCGAGCAGGCCGAGGGCGGCACGCTGTTTCTCGACGAGATCGGCGAGCTGCCCCTGGCGGTGCAGGCCAAACTGCTCAAGGTCATCCAGGACAGCAGCGTCACGCGGCTGGGCGATACGCGCCCGCGGCGCGTCGACTTCCGCCTGGTGGTGGCGACCAACCAGGACCTGGCGCATCGCGTCGAGACCGGGGAGTTTCGCCTGGACCTCTATTATCGCGTCAATGTCATCCCGGTGACGCTGCCGCCGCTGCGCGAACGCCGCGAGGATATTCCGGGACTGGTCGAGCGCCAGCTCAAGCGCCTCAATGGCCGCTATGGCTGCGACAAGATCATGGCGCGGGATGTCTGGCAGCAGCTGATGGGCTGGGACTGGCCCGGCAACGTGCGCGAGCTGGAGAACTGGCTTGAGCGAGCCTGGCTGTCGGCGGCGGACGATGTCATCCGGGGCGACACCCCCGCCCGTTACCCGGGTGCCTCGGTCGCACCGGCCGGCGGCGACGCGAGGCGTGCCGCGCCCGACGGCGAGGGGCTGCGCGACGACGAGTCGCTCAAGGCGGCCCTGGCGCGCACCGAGCGCGCGATCCTCGCCGAGCAGTGCGGCGAGCGGAGCTCGACCTACGCCATCGCCGAGCGCCTGGGCATCAGCCAGCCCAGCGTGGTGCGTAAGCTTCGCCGGCACGGGCTGCGGGTCGGCGCGAAGGCTCCGTCGTGAGGAGTGGTCCGTCGTCAAGAAAGCCCTGCCGTGATGGCGACCCGCACCTGATCGATCCCGTCGCGCAACGCAAAACGGCCACCGCTCCGAGGAGCTAAGTGGCCGTTTTTACTATGTTTTTTGGTCGGAGTAGCAGGATTCGAACCTACGACCTCTGCCTCCCGAAGGCAGCGCTCTACCAAGCTGAGCTATACTCCGACGTTCGCCGGAACTGCTGGCGACGGATCGGCATTATACGCAAACCGCGACGACGTGCAAGCCCCTCGCGCGGCTTTCCGTCGCGGCCGTCGCTTCAGCTCTGGCGATCCACCGCCAGGCGGGCGAGTCGCGCCATGCTGTCGCGGTAGGGGCTGTCGGGCAGGGCGTCGAGCTGCGCCAGGGCCTTGTCGGCCATCTCCTCGGCGCGGGCCCGGGTGTAATCGAGGGCGCCGGTGTCGCGCACGATCGCCAGCACCTCGTCCAGGTGATCGAGGCCGCCCTGGCGAATCGCTCGCCGGACCAGCGTGCGCTGCTCCGGCGTGCCGACGGCCATGGCCTGGATCAGCGGCAGGGTCGGCTTGCCCTCGGCCAGGTCGTCGCCGACGTTCTTGCCCATGGCCTCGGCGTCGCCCTGGTAGTCGAGCAGGTCGTCGATCAGCTGGAAGGCCAGGCCCAGGTGGCGGCCGTAGTGCTGCAGGGCGGCTTCCTGCTCCGGGGTGGCGTCGGCGAGGATGGCGCCGCTGTGGGAGGCCGCCTCGAAGAGCATGGCGGTCTTGCCCTGGATGGTCTCGAAGTAGGCGGCTTCGTCGGTATCCGGGTTGCCGACGTTGGTCAGCTGCTGTACCTCGCCCTCGGCGATGGTGCAGGTGGCCTGGGAGAGCACCTCCATGATGCGCATGGAGCCGACCTCGACCATCATCTGGAACGACCGTGAATAGAGGAAGTCACCCACCAGCACCGAGGGGGCGTTGCCCCAGGAGTCGTTGGCCGTGGCCTTGCCGCGGCGCATGTGCGACTCGTCGACCACGTCGTCGTGGAGCAGGGTCGAGGTGTGCATGAACTCGACCAGGGTGGCGAGCGTCACGTGCTTGTCGCCCTCATAGCCCAGCGAGCGCGCCGCCAGCAGTACCAGCAGCGGACGCAGCCGCTTGCCGCCGCTCTCGATGATGTACTGGCCGATGGTCTCCACCAGCGGGATGCGCGAGGCGAGCTGGTCCAGGATGGTCCGGTTCACGGCGGCGAAGTCGTCGGCGACGACCGCGTGAAGCGACGAGTTGGCGGTGACGCTGGACGACGGGGGCGGGGCGTTGGCTGGCATGGAGGCGGTATCGGCGAGTAGGTGGGGCCGGGGCGAGAGGGCCCTGGTGGCCTTGGGTTGCCGGCCATGCTATGGGCCCCCCATGGGGGCGTCAAGGCGCGGCAGAAGCGTGGGCCGAGTGGCCTCCGGCGTCGCGGCGAGGGCGGCGCGGTGCGGGTTGTATGCGATCTCACGCGCGGTTATAATCCGCGACCCCACTCATCATGCTCCCTGTCAGATGGCTGCCAAGAGCGGCGCCACTCGCAGCAGGTCGATGAAGAGCCAACACCCGATGAGTCCTGGAGAGAAAAGTATGTACGCAGTGATCAAGAGCGGCGGCAAGCAGTACCGCGTTCAGGAAGGCCAGACTCTCAAGCTCGAGAAGCTGGAAGTGCCGACCGGCGATACCATCGAGTTCGATGAGGTCCTGCTGGTGGGCAACGACGAGGACGTCACGATCGGCGCTCCGCTGGTCGAGGGCGCCAAGGTGGCGGCCGAGATCGTGTCTCATGGCCGTGGCGACAAGGTGAACATCATCAAGTTCCGTCGCCGTAAGCACAGCATGAAGCGTCAGGGCCACCGTCAGTGGTTCACTGAAGTCAAGATCACCGGGATCTCCGCGTAAGCGGCTGACCCCCTGAACGAGCGAGGTATTTGCAATGGCTCATAAGAAGGCAGCGGGCTCCACACGTAACGGTCGCGATTCCGAATCCAAACGCCTTGGCGTGAAGCTCTTCGGTGGCCAGGTCGTCAACCCGGGCAACATCATCGTGCGCCAGCGTGGCACCAAGTTCCACGCCGGCACCGGCGTCGGTATCGGCAAGGACCATACCCTGTTCGCCCTGGACGAAGGCGTGGTCAAGTTCGAGACCAAGGGCCCGAAGAATCGCAAGTTCGTCTGCGTCGTCTCTGCCTGAGACCGCCGGCACTTGCAGCGAGAAGGCCCCGCCCAGGCGGGGCCTTCTTGTATCATGGCGGCACAGGCCGCCTGGAGAGTGACAGATGCAGTTCGTCGACGAAGCCTCGATCATCGTGGAAGCCGGTAAGGGCGGCAATGGCTGCCTGAGCTTCCGCCGCGAGAAGTACGTGCCCAAGGGTGGCCCCGACGGGGGCGACGGCGGTCACGGCGGCAACGTCTACCTGATCGGTGACGACGCCCTCAATACCCTCATCGACTTCAAGTACCAGCGCTTCTACAAGGCGCAGAACGGTCAGCCTGGCCAGGGCCGGCAGATGAGCGGGCGCGCCGGCGAGGACCTGCACGTCAAGGTGCCGGTGGGCACCACGGTGATCGACGAGGACACCCTCGAGGTGATCGCCGACGTCACCGAGATCGGCCAGGTGGTGATGGTGGCCCAGGCGGGGCGCCGCGGGCTCGGTAACATCCACTTCAAGTCCTCCACCAATCGCGCGCCGCGGCGGACCACGTCGGGCACCGAGGGTGAGCGGCGCAATCTGCGCCTGGAGATGAAGGTGATGGCCGACGTGGGGCTGTTGGGCCTGCCCAATGCCGGCAAGTCGACGCTGATCCGCTCGGTGTCGGCGGCCAAGCCCAAGGTCGCCAACTACCCCTTCACCACCCTGGTGCCGAACCTCGGTGTGGTAAAGCTCGGCCTGCACGAGCACTTCGTGATGGCCGACGTGCCCGGCCTGATCGAGGGCGCCTCCGACGGCGCCGGCCTCGGGCTGCGCTTCCTCAAGCACCTGACCCGCACCCGGCTGCTGTTCCACGTGGTGGATGTTGCGCCCTTCGACGAGTCCGACCCGGTGCAGGCCGCCGAGGCGATCATCCACGAGCTGGGCGAGTTCTCGCCGGCGCTGGCCGAGCTGCCGCGCTGGCTGGTGCTCAACAAGCTCGACCTGCTGCCGGCCGAGGAGCGCGAGGCGACGGTCGACGAGATCGTGCGCCGGCTCGGCTGGCAGGGGCCGGTGTTTCGCATCTCGGCGATCTCCGGCGACAATACCGATGCCCTGGTGCAGGCCGCCTACCGCTGGCTCACCGAGCAGCGCCGGCTGGAGCACGAGGACGAGGAGGCCGCCGAGCGGGCGCGCGAGATGCGCGAGCGCATGGAAGAAGAGGCCGTGGCGCGCACCGAGGCCCGCCTGGGTCGCAAGCGTCCGCGCGCCGGCGATGACGACGACTTCGATGACGACGACGATCACGACGTCGAGATCGAGTACGCTCCCTGAGGGCAGCAGGCGGGCGAGCGCCCGCCGACGGTGAACCGAGGGTCGGATGGAACGCAACGAGCAGGTGATCGGTCGCGAGGCGCTCAAGCGCGCCCGCCGGGTGGTGGTGAAGATCGGCAGTGCGCTGCTGACCAACGATGGTCGCGGCCTCGACGAGGCGGCCATCGGCGGCTGGGTCGACCAGATCGCCGAGCTGCACCGGCGTGGCATCGAGGTGGTGCTGGTCTCGTCCGGGGCCGTGGCGGCCGGCATGGTGCGCCTGGGCTGGCAGGTGCGGCCCTCCGCGGTGCACGAGCTGCAGGCCGCGGCGGCGGTGGGGCAGAACGGCCTTACCGAGTGCTATGAGGGCCACTTCGCCCGCCATGACCTGCTGACCGCCCAGGTGCTGCTTACCCACGACGATCTCTCCAACCGCAAGCGCTACCTCAATGCGCGCTCGGCGTTGCGTACCCTGGTCGGCCTGCGGGTGGTGCCGGTGGTCAACGAGAACGACACCGTGGTCACCGATGAGATCCGCTTCGGTGACAACGACACCCTCGGCGCCCTGGTCGCCAACCTGCTCGAGGCGGATGCCCTGGTGATCCTCACCGATCAGGAGGGGCTCTTCGATGCCGATCCGCGCAGCAACCCCGCGGCGACGCTGATCGCCGAAGGGCGCGCCGACGACCCGAGCCTGGCCGCGGTGGCCGGCGGCGGCGGCGCGCTGGGGCGCGGCGGCATGACCACCAAGGTGCGGGCCGCCCAGCTGGCGGCCCGCTCCGGGGCGGTCACGGCGATCGCCAGCGGGCGCCAGCCGGCGGTACTCACGCGGCTGGCCGAGGGCGAGCGGCTGGGCACCCTGCTGCTGCCGGAGCAGGCGCCGATGGCGGCGCGCAAGCGCTGGCTGGCGGGGCAGCTGCAGGTGCGCGGTAGCCTGGTCCTGGACGCCGGGGCGGTGAAGGTGCTCAAGGGCAGCGGCTCCAGCCTGCTGGCGGTGGGCGTGACCGGCGTCAGCGGCGAATTCCGCCGCGGCGACATGGTGCTCTGCGTCGATGAGCGCGGTCATCGCGTGGCCAAGGGGCTGGTCAACTACGGCGCCGACGAGGCCCGCCTGCTGGTCGGCAAGCCGAGCCACCAGATCGAGGCCATCCTCGGCTACATGGAGGCGCCGGAGCTGATCCATCGCGACAATCTGGTCGTGCTCTAGGGTCGCTCTAGGGTCGCTCCAGGGCGCCGCCGGGTGATCCGGTGCTTCGCCTGGGCCGCGCGCGGTGCGGGCTGGCAAGCCCTGGGGGCGCGTGATAGGATACGCCATCCTCTCAGACACGGCCCGTAGACGATGGCGCACAAGCGCGCCGTCGGGAAAGATGGCCAGGCCGGCGGGGATTTTTTATTTCCCTGTTGGATCAAAACGTTATCAAATGCCACCCGCAGCCGGTGGCAACAACTTTCTCCAAGGAGACAGTCAGTGGCTAACACCAAGCAAGCCCGCAAGCGTGCCCGTCAGGCAGAAGATCGTCGTGTCCTGAAGGCGAGCCAGCGCAGCATGGTTCGTACCTACGTCAAGCGCGTCATCAAGGCCATCCAGAGCGGTGACCACGCCGAGGCGATGGGTGCCTTCAAGGCGGCGCAGCCGGTCATCGACCGCATCGCCGACAAGGACGTGATGTCCAAGCGCAAGGCCGCACGCATGAAGAGCCGCCTGAACAAGCGCATCAAGGCACTCGCGGCGTAAGTCAGCCGAGCGCCAGCAGAAAAACCGGCTGCGGCCGGTTTTTTTGTGTCCGCTATTCTTGTCGAGCGCGCCGCACGAGGAGCAGACGGTGATGGATCACGAGCAGCCCCCCGAGTCCCGGGACGACAAGCCCGCCGCGTCCGACGCGACGTCGGTGGTCGCCGATGACGACCGTGCCGTGGCGCCCAAGGCGGGCGGCCTGATGCGCTCGGGCCTGGTCGTCAGCGTGATGACCATGCTCTCGCGCGTCATGGGGCTGGTGCGCGACGTGGTGATCGCGACCCTCTTCGGGGCCGGCGACGGCGCGGATGCCTTCTTCGTCGCCTTCAAGATCCCCAACTTCCTGCGCCGGCTGTTCGCCGAGGGCGCCTTCAACCAGGCCTTCGTGCCGGTGCTCTCGGAATATGCCACCCGGGGCAGCAAGCGCGAGGTGAAGGAGCTGCTCGATGCGGTGGCCGGCAGCCTCACCGCGGTGCTGGCGCTGATCACGGCGCTGGCGATGCTGGCGGCTCCCTGGCTGGTGTGGGTCTTTGCGCCCGGCTTCGGTCGCGACCCGGAAAAGCTGGCGCTGACCGCCGACATGCTGCGCCTGACCTTCCCCTACCTGCTGTTGATCTCGCTGACGGCCTTCGCCGGCAGCACGCTCAATACCTGGAACCGCTTCGCCGTACCGGCCTTCACGCCGGTGCTGCTCAACCTGTCGCTGATCGGGGCCGCGCTGCTACTGACGCCGCTGTTCGACGAGCCGGCCCTGGCCCTGGCCTGGGGCGTGCTGATCGCCGGCGGCGCCCAGCTGGCCTTCCAGGTGCCCTTCCTGGCGCGGCTGGGGCTGCTGCCGCGGCCCTGGCCCGACTTCGCCCACAGCGGGGTGCGGCGCATCCTTAGGCTGATGGCGCCGGCGCTGTTCGGCGTCTCGGTGTCGCAGATCAACCTGCTGCTCGACACCGTGCTGGCCTCGCTGCTGGCCGCGGGCAGCGTCTCCTGGCTCTACTATTCGGATCGTCTGGTGGAGCTGCCGCTGGGGGTGTTCGGCATCGCCATCGGCACGGTGATCCTGCCGGCGCTCTCACGGCGCCATGCCGAGCAGTCCGGCGAGCACTTCGCGGCGATGCTCGACTGGGCGCTGCGCACCGTGCTGCTGCTCGGCCTGCCCGCCGCCCTGGCGCTGTCCGTGCTGGCCGAGCCGCTGCTGATCTCGCTGTTCCACTACGGCGCCATGACCGAGCGCGACATCACCATGGCCGCCATGAGCCTGCGCGCCTATGCCGTCGGGCTGGTGGCGTTCATGCTGATCAAGGTGCTGGCGCCGGGCTTCTTCGCTCGCCAGGACACCAAGACCCCGGTCAAGGTCGGCATCGTCGCCATGGTCGCCAACATGGTCTTCAACCTGATCCTGATCTGGCCGCTGGCCCACGCCGGCCTGGCGCTCGCCACGGCGCTCTCGGCCTTTCTCAACGCCGGGCTGCTCGGCTGGCTGCTCAAGAAGCAGGGCGTGCTGGTCTTCCAGCCGGGCTGGGGGCGCTACGCGGTGCAGCTGCTCGGTGGCTGTGCGGTGATGGGCTTGGGGCTTTGGTGGCTCGCGCCGGACTGGCAGGCCTGGCTCGGCTGGAGCGTCTGGACACGCGCCGCCTGGATGGCGGGGCTGGTGGCGGCCGGCGCGGCGGTCTATTTCGCCTGGCTGGCGGCCTTCGGGATGCGCCTTCGTCACTTCCGGATGACGGGGTAACGTTTCGGGCCATGCCGGGAACGCCGCCAATCGCCGTGTCAGCACGGCTCCCCGAGTGACCGCAGGGAAAGACCAAGCCGCGCCGGCTGTCAAGGGGCTCTCGGTCCGTTATAATCGACCCCTTTATTTCTCAGCGTGATGACGCCCATGCGAGTGATTCGAGGTCTGCACAACCTGCGCGACGAAGATCGCGGCTGCGTGGCCACCATCGGCAACTTCGATGGCGTCCACCGCGGGCACCGGGCGATCCTCGAGCAGTGCCGCGAGCAGGCCGCCCGGCTCGGCCTGCCGGTGACCGTGGTGGTCTTCGAGCCCCAGCCGCGAGAGTTCTTCGCCGGCGCCCAGGCGCCGCCCCGGCTGACCCGGCTGCGCGACAAGGTGGCGCTGCTCGGCGAGTGCGGCGTCGACCGCATCCTCTGCCTGCCCTTCAACGACGCCCTGCGCAGCCTGACCGCCGGCGAGTTCATCGACCGGGTGCTGATCGACGGGCTCGGCGTGCGCCACCTGGTGGTGGGCGACGACTTTCGCTTCGGCTGCGATCGGCGCGGCGACTTCCACCTGCTGACCGAGGTGGGGCTGACGCGGGGCTTCGGCGTCGAACACACCCGCACCTTCACCATCGCCGACGAGCGCGTCTCCAGCACCCGGGTGCGCACCCTGCTGGCCAGCGGCAACTTCGCCGCCGCCTCGCGAATGCTGGGCCGTCCCTACCGGCTGGGTGGCCGGGTGGTGCCGGACCGTCAGCTCGGCCGCACCATCGGCGTGCCCACCGCCAACCTGCCCCAGCCGACCCACGCGCTGGCCCTGCAGGGCGTCTATGCGGTGGTCACCGAACTGCCCGATGGCCGCCGGCTGAATGGCGTGGCCAACATCGGCTGGCGTCCCACGGTGGGCAGCGAGCGGCCGGTGCTCGAGGTGCACCTGTTCGACTTCGAGGGCGACCTCTACGGCCAGCGCCTGACGGTGCTGCCCTGCGCCAAGCTGCGCGGCGAGGTGAAGTTCGCGAACTTCGAGGCCCTGAAGGCGCAGATTCGCGCCGACCTCGCGCGGGCCCGTGACTATTTTGCGGTCGCCTCGGTGGGCGACACGCACGACGATTCTCTTCCTCTGGCATCGGCGCCGCTGGCGCGCGAGGCCGTGACTTCCGATTCCTCGGCGGGTGAGCCCGCCGACCACGACGACGGCTGACCCCCAGGATATGAGCGACTACAAGCACACTCTGAACCTGCCAGAAACCGACTTCCCCATGCGCGGCATGCTGCCCAAGCGCGAGCCCGCCCGGGTGGAACAGTGGAAGGAGATGGATCTCTACCATCGCCTGCGCGAGGAGCGCCAGGGCAGGGAACTCTTCGTGCTCCACGACGGCCCTCCCTACGCCAACGGCAGCATTCACCTGGGGCATGCGCTCAACAAGATCCTCAAGGACATCATCGTCAAGTCGAAGAACCTGGCCGGCTTCGATGCCCCCTACGTGCCCGGCTGGGACTGTCACGGCCTGCCCATCGAGCACAAGGTCGAGACCACCCACGGCAAGCACCTCGAGCCCGAGCAGGCCCGCGCGCTGTGCCGCGAGTACGCCGCCGAGCAGATCGAGGACCAGCGCCAGGGCTTCATCCGCCTGGGCGTGATCGGCGACTGGGACAACCCCTACCGCTCCATGGACTTCGTCAACGAGGCGGGCGAGATCCGCGCGCTGGCCGACATGGTCGAGGCCGGCTACGTCTTCAAGGGCCTCAAGCCCGTCAACTGGTGCTTCGACTGCGGCTCGGCCCTGGCCGAGGCCGAGGTGGAGTATCAGGACAAGAAGTCCGACGCCATCGACGTGGCCTTCCCGGTCGAGGACGCCGACCGCTTGGCCGCCGCCTTCGGCCTCGAGGCGCTGCCCAAGGCCGCGGCCATCGTGATCTGGACTACCACGCCCTGGACCATCCCCGCCAACCAGGCGCTGAACGTCCATCCCGAGTTTACCTACGCCCTGGTGGATGCCGGCGAGCGGTTGCTGGTGCTGGCCGAGGAACTGGTCGAGTCGTGCCTGGATCGCTTCGGGCTCGAGGGCGATATCATCGCCACCGCCACCGGCGAGCGACTGGACGGCGTCGACTTTCGCCACCCCTTCTACGATCGCCTGTCGCCGGTGTACCTGGCCGACTACGTGGAGTCCGAGGTGGGCAGCACCGGTATCGTCCACTCGGCCCCGGCCTATGGCGTCGACGACTTCGTCACCTGTCGCGCCCATGGCATGGAATTCGACGAGATCGAGAGCCCGGTGCAGGGTAACGGCGTCTATGTCGATGACCTGCCGTTCTTCGGCGGCCAGATGATCTGGAAGGCCAACCTGCAGATCGTCGCCAAGCTCGACGAAGTCGGCGCGCTGATGGCCCACCAGACCATCACCCACAGCTACATGCACTGCTGGCGCCACAAGACGCCGGTGATCTACCGCGCCACCGCCCAGTGGTTCGTGGGCATGGACGTCCAAGGCAAGGATGGCCGCACCCTGCGCGAGCGGGCGCTGGACGGCATCGAGTCCACCGCCTTCACGCCCGCCTGGGGCAAGGCGCGCCTGCACAGCATGATCGCCAACCGCCCGGACTGGTGCATCTCGCGCCAGCGCAACTGGGGCGTGCCGATCCCGTTCTTCCTGCACAAGGCCACCGGCGAGCTGCATCCGCGCACCGTCGAGCTGATGGAGGAGGCCGCCAAGCGCGTCGAGGCCGAGGGCATCGACGCCTGGTTCCGCCTCGACCCCGCCGAGCTGCTGGGCGAGGAAGCCGCCGACTACGACAAGGTCACCGACACCCTGGACGTCTGGTTCGATTCCGGCACCACTCATCGCCACGTGCTGCGCGGCTCGCACCCGCATGGCCACGCCGAGGGGCCGATCGCCGATCTCTACCTGGAGGGCTCCGACCAGCACCGCGGCTGGTTCCACTCCTCGCTGCTCACCGGCGCCGCTATCGACGGTCACGCGCCCTATCGGCAGCTGCTGACCCACGGCTTCACCGTGGACGAGAAGGGCCGCAAGCAGTCCAAGTCGCTGGGCAACGTGGTGGCACCCCAGGCGGTGATGGACAAGCTCGGCGCCGACATCCTGCGCCTGTGGGTCGCCTCCACCGACTACTCCGGCGAGATGGCGGTCTCCGACGAGATCCTCAAGCGCACCGCCGACGTCTACCGGCGCATCCGCAACACCTCGCGCTTCCTGCTGGCCAACCTCAACGGTTTCGAGCCCGAGCGCGACGTGCTGCCCTTCGACGAGATGCTGGCCCTGGACCAGTGGGTGGTGGATCGCGCCGCCCAGCTGCAGGCGCGCATCGAGGTCGCCTACCAGGAGTATCGCTTCCTCGACGTCTACCAGCAGGTGCACGGCTTCTGCGCCCGGGAGCTCGGCGGCTTCTACCTGGACGTGATCAAGGATCGCCAGTACACCACCCAGGCCGACTCCGTGGCGCGTCGCAGCGCCCAGACCGCGCTCTACCACGTGGTCGAGGCGCTGGTGCGCTGGGTCGCGCCGATCCTCTCCTTCACCGCCGAGGAGATCTTCGAGAACATCCCCGGCCAGCGCGGCGACAGCGTGCTGCTCGAGGAGTACTACACCGGGCTCGACACCCTGGCGGATGATGCCGCCATGGGCCGCGACTTCTGGGAGCGGGTGCTCGAGGTCAAGCAGGCGGTCAACAAGTGCCTGGAGGATGCCCGCAATGCCAAGGCGATCAAGGGTAGCCTGGCCGCCGAGGTCACCCTCTACGTCGACGATGAGCTGCGCCAGATCCTGGCCCGGCTGGGCGACGAGCTGCGCTTCGTGATGCTGACCAGCGAGGTGCGCCTGGCGCTCTTGTCCGATAGTGAACAGCGCGAGGCGGCCGTGGCCACCGAGCTCGAAGGGCTGAAGGTGGCCGTGGCCGAGAGCGCCAACGCCAAGTGCGAGCGCTGCTGGCACCATCGCGAGGACGTGGGCGCTCACCCCGAGCACCCCGACCTGTGCGGGCGCTGCATCGGCAACCTGCCGGACGGTCCCGGCGAGACGCGCCACTTTGCCTAAGGCTCACGCAGGAGAAGTTCGATGTCCCAGCAAGGCGAGGCGCCCATGAGCGACCGTCAGTCAGGTCAGGATCACATCGCCCCCATGCACCGGCCGCTGCGCTGGCTATGGCTGGCCGTGGCGGTGATCGTGCTGGATCTTGGCACCAAGACCCTGGCCAGCGGGCTGCTCGACTATGCCCGACCGGTGGAGGTGCTACCGTTCTTCAACCTGACGCTGCTGCACAATACCGGCGCGGCCTTCAGCTTCCTCGCCGGCCATCCCGGCTGGCAGCGCTGGCTGTTCGCCGCCATCGCCGTGGGGGCGAGCATCGGCCTGACGGTGTGGATGCGTCGCCTGAAGGCCGACGAGACGCTGCTCGGCGTCTCGCTCGGGCTGATCATCGGCGGGGCGCTGGGCAACCTCTACGACCGGCTGGTGCACGGCTATGTGGTGGACTTCCTCTCCTTCCACGTGGCCGGCTGGTACTACCCGGCCTTCAACGTGGCGGACATCGGCATCACCCTCGGCGCCATCGGGCTGATCTGGGAGTCGCTCTTCGCCGAGCGCCGCCGGGCCCGGCGGCGCGGTTGAGAAGCCGGCCCCGCGCCCCGATATCCTGGTCATCGACATTTAGACGATCGCGACCTTCACGCACCCATCGCACGCACCGATTGAGAGACCCGCCATGAGCCATCAGGAACCCCCGGAACTCCGCATCGACGAGGGCATGGAAGTGACCCTTCACTTCACCCTCAGCCTGGAAGACGGCACCGTGGTGGATTCCACCCGTGACAAGGCGCCCGCGACCTTCCAGGTGGGCGATGGCAACCTGCCGCCCGGCTTCGAGCACCCGCTCAAGGGGCTGGCGAGCGGCGATACCGGGACCTTCGAGATCACCCCGGAGCATGCCTTCGGCCAGCACAATCCGCAGAACATCCAGCTGCTCAAGCGCGAGGACTTCGAGAGCGACGTGCCGGAAGTGGGCATGGTGATGTCCTTCGCCGATGCCGCCGGTGGCGAGCTGCCCGGCGTGATCAAGGGCATCGAGGGCGAGCAGGTGGAGGTGGACTTCAATCACCCGCTGGCGGGGCGTACCCTGACCTTCGAGGTGGAAGTGCTGGACGTGAAGCCCGCCACCACCCACTAGGAAAACACTGACTTCCTGCTGCGCTCGATATCCTGGCCGCCGGCGGTGCCGAAGCGTCGGACCGTCGTCATCCTCATGTAGCAGGCTACATTCCGGTGACTGTGCTCCGGCGGCAACCAGCCTCTCTTCGCTCGCGACGGAACTCCGCGCTTTCCTTCTTATCCCAGGCAGATGCCCCTGACGCATCAAGGCAGATACCCATGCAGATCAAACTGGCCAACCCCCGCGGCTTCTGTGCCGGCGTCGACCGCGCCATCGAGATCGTCAACGGTGCGCTGGACGTCTTCGGTCCGCCGATCTACGTGCGCCACGAGGTGGTGCACAACCGCTTCGTGGTGGACAGCCTGCGCGAGCGGGGCGCGGTGTTCGTCGAGGAGCTTCACGAGGTACCCGACGACGTCATCGTGATCTTCTCCGCCCACGGGGTCTCCCGTGCCGTGCAGCTGGAGGCCGAGCAGCGCGGCCTCAAGGTGTTCGATGCCACCTGCCCGCTGGTCACCAAGGTACACATGGAGGTGCTGCGCTACGCCCGTCGCGGCCAGGAGTGCATCCTGATCGGCCACGAGGGGCATCCCGAGGTGGAAGGCACCATGGGGCGCTATGACACTTCCTATGGCGGGCAGATCTACCTGGTCGAGGACGAGGCGGACGTCGCCAAGCTCGAGGTCAAGGACCCGAGCCGGATCGCCTTCGTCACCCAGACCACGCTCTCCATGGACGACACCGCCCGGGTCATCGACGCCCTGCGCGCCAAGTTCCCCGAGATCGAGGGGCCGCGCAAGGACGACATCTGCTACGCCACCCAGAACCGCCAGGACGCGGTGCGCGAACTGGCCGCCGACGCCGACCTGGTGCTGGTGGTGGGCAGCCCCAACAGCTCCAACTCCAATCGCCTGCGCGAGCTCTCCGAGCGGGTCGGTACCCCGGCCTACCTGATCGACAGCGCCGATCAGGTCGACCCGGCCTGGCTCGAGGGCGTGGGCGCCATCGGCGTGACCGCCGGCGCCAGCGCCCCCGAGGTGCTGGTCGAGGGCGTGATCGAGCGCCTCAAGGCCCTGGGCGCCACCGCCCCCGAGGAGCTCGCCGGCCGCGAGGAGACCATCACCTTCTCCATGCCGCGGGAGCTACGCGAGCGGGTCATCGCCAGCGAGTAGCGAACCCTTCCCCGCGCCGAGACAGAAACGCCGCCGTCAGAGACCTGGCGGCGGCATTATTTCTGTAGCAGCATCATTGGCTGGATTGACCTTGTGGGAGCGCTCGGTCCGGCGTTCCGGCTTGCAGCGCGATCCATCGCGCAGCGATGGCATGGCGTTCCTTGCCCTTGGCGTGGTCGCGCCTCTCCTATCTGCTCTGGCCGTGCTAACTAAACTGTAAGCCATTGCTCATGTGTGTCAGGTTTTCGACCTAGGTCTCTATCGCAACGCCACATCTTGATACATACTGAAACAAATGCCTTGACTCCTAGGGAGACGCACGGCGTGACCTTCACAGATCCCCGATCCAGGCCCCAGAGCCCCTCAGGCAGCACCCGGCGCAGCGCCGGCTTTACGCTGATCGAGCTGATGATTGCCGTGGCTATCATCGGGATTCTGGCGTCGATTGCGATTCCCAGTTATCAGAACTATGTAAGGGATGCACGGCGAGCAGATGCTCAAGCGACTTTAATGGAAGCAGCTAGCATTCTCGAGCGATGTTACACAGCCAATAATAACTATGGTAAATGTTCGGGAGTTGGTGACGTCCTCGCGAACACTGATTTTTATAAATTTTCAGGCGTACCTGTGGAAGGCGCTACTACATATGACCTGTTGGCCGAGCCTCAAGGCGGGCAGAAAGAAGATAGCTGCGGAGATATTAGTTTAGATAATGCAGGAAAAAGAGAGCCGGAGACTTGTTGGTGAAAAATTTCAGTGGTTTTACACTGATTGAGTTGCTAGTAACGCTGGCAGTTCTGGTTATATTGGCAACCGTAGCGATTCCAGGTTTTCAGCAGCTGATGGCTACGAATCGTATGGCGGTAGACTACAATAAAATACTTTCCGGATTTAATTATGCGAGAAGTGAGGCGATCAAGCGGCGGGCTGATATTGCTTTTGAGATAACGAATGATCAGCCCTGGAGGTATTCAATTTACATCTCTAGCCCTGATGATTCTCTTAGGGTGGGACGAGCACGAGATGGTAAGACAACTTTGGAAAAAAGCAAGGTAGTCTTCAATGCTTTGGGCAGAGCCCCTGGCTGCTCACCTTGTGTCATCAAGCTCAAAGATGATGCCGATAGGGTCAACGCTAGGAAGTTTAGCATCAATTCGTTAGGCAGGGTAAGCGGGAGCGTAGTTGATGACAAAAAGTGAGTGGAGTTCACAGGGCTTCACCTTGATAGAGGCTCTTGTCGCCCTGCTGGTGCTTTCCATTGGCATGCTGGGTGTAGCCGCTATGCAGCTTAAGTCCTTGCAGGGAGCACATGCTGCCTATCAGCGCTCCATTGGGTCACTGGCGGCACAGGATGCGCAGGAGAGGCTTTGGGCTCAGTTGGCAGATGGTGGCTCTTGTCCACAATGGAGTGAGGCGAAAAAGAAAGATGGCAATGTTCCCTCTTGGGATGATGCGTGGGGGGGGTACCTTCTCAGTTTTTCAGCTTCTAGCAGCGTGAGTCCGCCGGATAGCCAAGCAAATCCTGATTGCGAATTTAGCATTACTGTGGATTGGGATGATGGAAGGTTTGACGGAGAAGATTTTTCAGGTTTTTCTTATTCCGTTAGGTTGCCAAGGAGTGCCCCATGAAACGAAGCTATGGCTTTTCCCTTGTCGAACTGATGGTCGCCATGGTGATTGGCCTGATTATCATCTTGGGCGCCGGGCAGCTTTTTCTCACGGTTTTTCAGACCAACCGTCAGGTCGAGACGCTGAGTGAAAAACAGGCAGCTGTAAATTTTGCTGTTGAAACATTGATTCGAGACGTGCGCAGAGCTGATTGGACGGTGCCAGCGGGGGGGGCTGATTTGGCAGTGAAAGTGCCTAATCGCAGTGATTGCCCAGGCGCGGCTGGAACTTTGGTGACCAAGACATACAGCTTGGCTAGCAGTGGAAATAACCACTTGCTACAAGTTGATTGCGATGGCGGCGGTTCACAAGAAATTGTCGGTGGCTTTGCTGAGAGTGGTTTTAGTGTGTCGCCTGTGGGTAACTATGGCGTCCTGATTACGTTCACGCTTTTGCCAACAGATGAGGGTGCTGGTAGTCCTGAGTCCTTGTCGTTCCTTGCGGTTAATCGTACTGCTGCGGTTGGCGGTAACGGTGGTTAATGGTGGCGACGACGGCGGTGGCAATCCAGCAACAACGCCAGACGCGGAAAACCCAAGATTTCATCAAGATGGTAGCCGTATGTATGACGATTCCTGTTATAACGGTGCAGATAAGTATAAGCCAAGGAGATGTAATAGGTGGAGACTGTTATGAGAAATCAAAAAGGCGCAGCGCTGATAGTCGTCCTCTCGCTTTTGACCATCTCGCTGATGGTCGGCCTGTCCAGCATGCAGTCCTCGCAGATTGATGAGCGACTTGCGGGGAATTATAAAGCACAGTCCGTAGCGCAGATGGGGGCAGAAGAAGCTGCTTCAGAAGGATTTCAGGCTGCTGTGGAGAGTGGAAAGGCTAGTTTTTCAGGAACATCGCTTGGTCTTGATGATCTTAAGAGCATAAGCTGGGAAGATTTTGAAAATGATGGTGATGATAATGGTTTTGGCGGTCAGGCTAGTGTAGCGGCTGGCTGTGAGAATGTGAGTTGTTACTATCGTAATGTCCTGGTTGGTAGTGAGTACTATATTGTTGCAATGGGTGGTGTTGATGATGGTGCAGTTTCGGTAAGTGAGCCTGTTGTTGTTGAGGTCGAGGTTGAGGCAGGTGGTGGTATTATATCTGGTGTAGATGCTGCCCTTACTTGTATTAAGTCGCGCGATGACGGTGGATGTTCGTTTATTCCAGGTAGTGGGAAGTCTGGTCCCTCTGTTGATGGTACTGACAGGTTTGAAAAAGGAAAAATAACTGGCTCTCATAAACCTGAACCCAATCCCGATGGGAATGATGTTGCTTCTATTCTCATGCCAGACGGGGGGAGTGTAAGCAGTCGTCCAGGAGATGATAAGAAAGATAAGAAAGATAAGAAAGATGATAAGGACGCTATGGTCGGTGAGCAAATATACTCGCCAGAAGATTATAATGAATATGCTGGTCGTATTAGTGATACTTGGGATGAATCTAAAGAGAGAATTTCTAAAGACATTGCTAATGCTCTAGAAATCGCTAAATCGGGAAATATCCCTGATAATTTTTTTTACGCAGGGCCTGGTGACACGGTTACTCCAAATTCAAGTTCAGGTGTTGTCGTTCTTGA
Organism: Halomonas urmiana; assembly: GCF_005780185.1. Classification (GTDB taxonomy): domain Bacteria; phylum Pseudomonadota; class Gammaproteobacteria; order Pseudomonadales; family Halomonadaceae; genus Halomonas; species Halomonas urmiana. Next base: position 87,049 of record NZ_VBUI01000016.1, read on the forward strand.
AGGGGGTATCTTGGATCTAGGTGGTTCTGACAAGTTTTCCGGGTTAGTTTTGATGATTACTGGCATTGATGATTATGGAGTTAAAATCGAAAGTAGTATTCAGTCTGGCGGAACTTCTACTATAGTCGGTGCGGTTGTTGGAGAGGACTTTGGTTATGGCGGAAGCGGTAATCCGAGTATTTTCTATAGTTCTGAGGCTATTAAAGATTTTGTTGGCTGGGACGGTGTTGAAGGTTCAGGCGGCACAAGTGATAAATTTAAAATTACTACTTGGAAGTAGTGTGTGAAGGTTTAATTACAAGGAGCGATTAGGGAGGGCGGCCTCAAGTTCCAAGCGGGGCCAATGAGAATGCCAATGAGGGACAGACCCTGACGGATCCCCACGAACTACGGCTATCCGTTGTATAAAGCCTGCCCCCTGACCTCCTCCTGAAGGGTAAGCGCTCCACGAACCCCATCTGTTTGGGGAATGAGGGACAGACCCTCATTGCCTTTTCTTCATTCCCTTAGCGTTACCAACAGATCACTCTTCCGACGTCTCCTTTAGCGGTCCCCATGTCCCATCTTCTCGCCACCCCTTGCGGGAACGCTTGCGCCGTTCCTGCACGTCTTCTATCGCTGCTCGAGTGTCCTGCAGTGGGTCTTCCAGGGCATTGACGGGCCGGAACACCACCTCGGCCGGTGGTGCACCGTCGCGGTTGATGTGCTGGCGGATGCGCGAGACATCTTCCGTGCTGATCAGCGCCGGGGAGTCCAACATCGGATTCTTCTGGGTGACCAGGCGGCCGTCGTAACCCCAGCAGCGCTGCGGTACCTGGGAAACGGTCCAGCTCCGCCCTTGCCACTCCGCCGCCCGGCCATCCTCGACCAGCCTGAGACGATGAAGCGGTACCACGGCGGCAAGGCGACGGGAGTTGAGCACGATGCCCGTATCGCCCATGCGCACCCCGCCTTGATAGCGCCCGGCCTCAAGCGCTTTTTGCACACGTCTGGGCTTATCGCTCGATTCCAGCACCCCCTGACCGCATAGGTGCAATATACCGTCGTCGTCGACCTGCTTGATGACCCAGGCCTTGATCGGTGTCTTCTTGAAGAGAGTGCGCATCATGTGGGGCGGGTGACGTCCATATCGGTGACAGCGTGGGCATGCAGCGTGTCGAAGCGAGGCCGAGGGGCATGCTTACATGCCGGTCGACGGGTCGAACCGCAACACGCCGAATGGTTATGCTGAGGCTCGACGATCAAGGTTACCCCATGGCGCTATTCGCGTCACTGACGGACAACTAGGGACAGGATCTCATTAACTCACGGGCGCCGAAGCGCGCTCGACCCGATTGCCTATTGCCGGGGAGGCCCCCGGCCTCCTTTCGCGAGCCGAAGTCGAAGAACCTTTCTCCATTGCCGTTGACAGCAACCAACAGATCACTCCTCCGGCGGCTCGCCAAGTGGCCCCCAGGAGCCATCTTCCCGCCACCCTTTTTTGGTCCGCTTGCGCCGTTCCCGCACGTCCTTGATCGCCGCCTGCGTGTCCTGCAGTGGATCTTCCAGGGCATTGACGGGCCGGAACACCACCTCGCCTGGCGGTGTGCCGTCGCGGTTGATGTACTGGCCGAGGCACGAGACATCTTCCGTACTAATCAGCGCCGGGGAGTCCGATATCGGATTCTTCTGGGTGACCAGGCGGCCGTCGTAGTCCCAGCAGCGCTGCGGTACCTGGGAAATGGTCCAGCTGCGCCCTTGCCACTCCGCCTCCCGGCCGCCCTCTACCAGCCTGAGACGATGAAGCGGTACCACGGCGGCAAGGCGACGGGTGTTGAGTACGATGCCCGTATCGCCCATGCGCACCCCGCCCTGGTACTGCTCGAAATGAAGCGCCTGTCGTACCTGCTTGGGTTTCTCGGTCGATTCCAGTATCCCCTGGCCGCACAGGTGCAGGGTCTCAGGGTCGATCTGCTTGATGACCCAGGCCTTGAGCGGTGCCTTCTTGAAGAGGTTGCGAATCATATGGGGGCTGGCAGCTTCCAGGACGATGAGCGAGAGTACCTTCGTGCGCTGCGTACCGCAGCGCACGAAGGTACTGTCCTCCTAACCCTTGTCCTGTGGGAAGGGGGCAGCTACCTCGCTGGCCGCGAACTTCCGTGCTCGAAGATGATAGGCCATGGCGCTACCCACGTCATTGACGGGCATAGGCCAGCCCCCATGGCTGGCTATCCGGTTCGCGGAGTGTCCCGGTTGGGGCTTTCGCGTCGCTTAGCACTCGGGTCGGTCGGACTCCACGCGGACGCGGCCGACGTTGTTGACGATGATGCTGGCGCCTTCATCCAGTCGTCCGCAGAGGCGGAATGTACCGTTATGACCCCCGGAGCGACCCAGTGCCTTGTAGCGCACCGGTCGATCATCGTTGCGATAGGTCAAGGAGGGCAGCCGGCTCTCGCCGAAGGTGCGCAGCAGCGTATCCCCTGTCTCGCCTTGACCCTCGAAGACGGCCAGCGAGGCCCGCCAGGCGTCTCCCTCGGCATTGTTGCTGATCTGGCAGTGGGTCATGTCGAGGGAGGGGCAGAGGGTGGCGGTGGTGCGGCGGGTAATGGCCGCGCTGCGGGTCAGCGCCAATGCCGTCTTGATCCGCATCACCTCGGCCGCCACCTCATTTCTTGCCGTGAACTGCTGGAAGTTAGGAAGACCGATCGTTGCGATAATGACGAGCACGGCGATGGCGACGAGCAGCTCGATCAGCGTCAGCCCGCGCTGACGAGAAGACCAAGAAGCATGCGAAGGGGACAAATAGACGCGGACGACAGGGTGCACGATGCTCTCCCGGCGATGGCCTGAGCGGTGGGGTCACTCTTCAGGCTAGCCGGGCGGGCTATCTCCGCCGTAGGCGATATCGTACAGGCGTTGTGCGCCAGAAGAAGGACGAGGGCAGCGTGTTCCTCGCCTTGTGGCGCTCTTGTCGTCGCTGGGAGAGCGGCCGATCGCGGTCGGAGAACAGAGCCAGCAACCGGCCTGGCTGGCCCCTAGTCGTCCTTGTTCTGCTCTCGCTGCTCTTCGTGTTGTTCTGAAAGGTACTTGTCCCGGTGGTCGCCGGAGCAGAACCAATCGCCCTTTTCGCGCAGGGCGTCGTCCTCGGGCAGGTGCACCTGGCACCAGCGGCAGCGCACCATGCGGTTGCCCGACGCCTCGCCCTCTTGCTGGGGGCCTTCCCGGTCCAGTTTCCATTCGCGATACATGCGGTAGAGCTTCAGGCCGGCGAAGAACAGCACGGCGAAGATGATCAGGCGAATCAGCAACAGGTTCATTCCTTGTGAGTCTCCCTGGTAGGGGTGGCCGGCTTTGCCACTCGGCCGCCCTTGCGGGACAATGGCGACTATCCATCGATTCTCGAGAGATTTCCAAGCCCATGCAAGACCTGACCCTGGTGATGGCGCAGCTCGACCCGCTGGTCGGTGACGTTCCCGGCAATGCCGACCTCGCCATCGAGACGGTACGCGAGGCACGCATCGAGCATGGTGCCGATATCGTGGTGCTGCCCGAGCTCTTCCTGACCGGCTATCCGCCGGAAGACCTGCTGCTGCGGCCCTCCATGGAGGCCCGCCTGCGCCACGCCCGCGCCCGCATGGCCGAAAAGATGGCCCGCGACGTCATGGTCATCGTCGGCTATCCGGGGCGTCGGGAGGGGCAGAACTGGAACTTGGCCGGCGTGCTCTACAACGGCGAGTGGCTCGGCGAGTACGCCAAGCAGGCGCTGCCTAACTACGAGGTGTTCGACGAGCAGCGCTACTTCGCCACCGGCAGCCAGCCGCTGGTGATCGAGCACAAGGGCGCCAAGCTCGGCATCCTGATCTGCGAGGACATCTGGAGCGAGGCGCCGGTGTACCAGGCGCGAGACGCCGGCGCCGAGATCCTCGTCACCCTGAACGCCTCGCCGTTCCACCAGGACAAGCCCGCGGAGCGGCTGGCACTGCTCGAGGCGCGGGCCCGCGAGGTGGAGCGGCCCATCGTCTACGTCAACCAGATCGGCGGCCAGGACGAGCTGGTCTTCGATGGCGGCTCGGCCTGCGTCGATGCCCAGGGCGAGCTGATGGTCCAGGCCCCGCACTGGGCGGTGGGCCTGATGCCGGTCGCCTTCGTGCGCGAGCAGGGGCGCTGGGTGCCGCGCGCCGGCGAGACCGAGCCCGAGGTGGCGCCGGAAGAGAACCTCTATTGTGCGCTGGTCACCGGGCTTCGCGACTACGTCAACAAGAGCGGTTTCGAGGGCGTGGTGCTGGGGCTCTCCGGCGGCATCGACTCGGCGCTGTCGCTGGCCATCGCCGTCGATGCCCTGGGGCCCCAGCGGGTCCACGCGGTGATGATGCCCTACCACTACACGGCGGACATCTCGAAGCAGGACGCCGCCGAGCAGGCCGAGCTGCTCGGGGTCGACTACGAGGTGCTACCCATCGAGCCGATGGTCGAGGCCTTCATGACGACCCTCTCCGAGAGCTTCGCTGGCACCGCGCGCGATACCACCGAGGAGAACCTGCAGTCGCGCTGCCGTGGCGTGCTGCTGATGGCGATCTCCAACAAGAAGGGCCTGATGGTGCTGACCACCGGCAACAAGAGCGAGATGGCAGTCGGCTATGCCACCCTCTACGGCGACATGGTCGGCGGCTACAACGCCATCAAAGACGTCTACAAGACCTGGGTCTATCGCCTGGCCCGCTGGCGCAACACCGAGTCGCCGGCGATCCCCGAGCGGGTCATCGAGCGGCCGCCCTCCGCCGAGCTGGCCCCCGACCAGCAGGACAGCGACAGCCTGCCGGACTACGACGTGCTCGACGCCATCCTGGTGCGCTACATCGAAGGCGATATGAGCGCCGAGGCGATCATCGCGGCGGGCTTCGACCGCGATGACGTCTACAAGGTGGTCAAGCTGGTGGATCGCTGCGAGTACAAGCGCCGCCAGGCCCCGGTGGGGGTGCGCGTCACCCGCCGCGGCTTCGGCCGCGATCGCCGCTATCCCATCGTCAACGGCTGGCAGCCGGGAGACTGAAGCGGGCAGATTGACCCGGGGGCCATTTCTCAGGGGTTGTGCAGGGCCGCGGGTGGTGAGCACAAGCGCCAGGTATTGCGCCCGGAGGTCTTGGCGCGGTACATCGCCGCGTCGGCGGCCTGGAGCAGGCTGTCGCCATCGCTGCCGTCTGCCGGGAAAATGGCGACGCCCACCGAGACGCCGATCGTCACCGGCGTGTCCCCGATAACGAAGGGGGTTGTCAGCGCCTCGACCACATTGGAGGCCACCCTGGCGGCGTTATCCACCGCCTGGATGGGGGCCACCACGATCACGAACTCGTCGCCGCCCAGCCGCGCCAGCATGTCCTCGGCGCGCAGGTTGGCCTGCAGGCGTTCGCTGACGGCCTGCAGGAGCCTGTCTCCTGCCTGGTGGCCGAGCGTGTCGTTGACCTCCTTGAAGTGATCCAGGTCCATGAAGAGGACCGCCAACGGCTTGCCGGTGAGGCGCGACTGGCGAATGGCACGCTCCAGGTGCTGCTCCAGCTGGGCGCGGTTGGAGAGGCCGGTGAGCTCATCGTGAAGCGCCTGGTGGCGCACCACCTCCTCGGCGGCTCTCTGCTCGGTGACGTCGTTGAAGATGTGGATATAGCGCAGCGTTTCGCCGTCGCCGTTGCGTACGGCACTGACGGTCTGTAGCGCTACCAGGATATCGCCATTGGCGCAGCGGTAGCGGACCTCGCCCTGCCAGGTCCCGTTTTCTTCCAGGTGTTTCAGGCCATGTTTCAGCCACGCTGAGCAGTCGGTGTGCCAGGCCAGCAGGGCCTTCATCGGCCGCCCGATCAGTGCCCGAGCGGCGTAGCCCAGGTGGCTGGCAAAGGCCGGGTTGGCATCGATGATGGTATGGCTTGGGCTGGTGATGGCGATCGCCTCGTGAGCGCTGCGAAAGACGCTGGCGGCCAGGCGAAGTTTCTGCCCCGAGGCTTCCAGTTCACGGGCCTGCCTGTCCACCCGAGCCAGCAGGGGGTGCAGGGCACTGCTGACCACCCAGGTGCCTCCCAGTGCCAGCAAGAGGATGGCCAGCGCTGGCCACAGCAGTAGCTGCAGGGCCTCGTTGTGAAAGCGTTGTGACGGCACCGCCACCAGCAGTTCCCAGCCCCGATCCCCCAGGGCGGCCTCGAGGGTGACTTGAACCGTCTCCTCGCGGCTGTCCAGGGAATCGAAGCGACTGATGACTGGCCCCTCCGGTCCCAGCATGAGCGTCTGCTGGCCGCTGTTGGTGCGCAGCCGCACCTTGGCGCCTTCGCCGAAGCGCTGCGTATTGGCCAGCAGGGCCAGCAGCGATTCGGCCTGAAAGAAGGCGATATCTCGGCCGAGGCGCTCTCCTTCAGGAGTGACGATCGGCGAGCAGCTTTGCACCAGCACGTCCCTTTGCCCCAGTAGGTAGAGTCGGCAGGGGTAGCCTTCCTGCGGATCGTGAGATGGCATCACGTCGGCCGGGGTCTTGCCGATTCGCGAGACGACCTGGCCGTCGGGGCCCTGTCGGATCAGGCCGACCATGTCCGGTGCCTGGGCCATGGCATCGGCCAGGCGGGGCGTGGTGAAATCCGATAGGGCTTGCCGCGAGATGTCTCCGCGGGCATAGGCGGCGAGGCGGTCGCGAATCTCCGTGCGCCCGCTGAGCTGGCGGGTAATATCCTGATAGCGCTTGAACTGATGGTGGAGGACCTCCGCCTGGGTCTCGGCGCTGAGCTGACTGATACGTTCGATGCCGCTACGCGCGGCATGATAGAAGGGCAGGGCGGTGATCAGTCCGGCCAGCAGGGCAGTGGCCAGGATGCCCAGCGCGGCCAGGGACCTGATGCGCAGGTGAAGGCGACGGATATTGCGCGTCGATGATGAAGCGGGGGGTGGCGTCATGGGGCTCGGGGCGGCATGTCCCGTTGAGTAGGGCGTACGACCATTAGGATTTTTTCAAGGATACCCGTTCGGTGCTTGCCGGGCACCGTCGGGCTTCAACGAACCGCCCCCCGCCAGCTCGGTTGGTGGGGGGCAACGACGTGGCGCAGGGGTCAGGCCGAGAGGGATTCGGCCTTGACGTGCTGCGGCTGGAAAGTGCGGCCGCGCAGCCGCTCGTGGTTCGGGGCGTTGTCGATCAGCACCTGCAGGGTCTCGCGGGCCCGATCACGCATGCCGAGGCCCAGGTAGCCCTCGACCATCGTCGCCAGGGCGTCGCGGCTGGCTTCTGTCTGTGGATAGTGCTCTAGCACCCAGCGGCCGCGCTCCACGGCGGCGAGATAGGCGCCCTTGCGCAGGTAGAAATCGGCCACGTGCAGCTCGTGGCGCGCCAGCACGTTGCGCAGGTAGACGATGCGCTGCTGGGCGTCCGGGGCGTACTGGCTGCTCGGGTAGCGCTGGATCAGCTCGCTGAAGTCGGCGTAGGCGTCGCGGGTGGCGCCCAGGTCACGCTTGGAGATGTCGACCACCCGCAGGCGCTCCAGGCTGAAGCGGCCCGCCTGCCAGGCGGCCAGGCCACGCATGTAGTAGGCGTAGTCGACCTGGGGATGATCCGGATGCAGGCGGATGAAGCGGCTCGCTGCGGCCCGGGCGTTCTCCCAGTCGTCGGTCTGGTAGTAGGCGTAGATCAGTTCCAGCTGGGCCTGCTGGGCGTGCTCGCCGAAGGGGAAGCGGGTGTCGATGGCCTCGAGCCGGTTGATCGCCGTGGTGTAGCTGCTCTCTTCGAGGGCCTCGCGTCCCTCTTCGTAGAGCTGGCGTTCGGCGACGCCGTCGAGTTCCTCTTCCTCGGGGGTGCCGGCACAGCCAGCCAGCAGAGCGCCGGCCAGCATCAGAACGGCCAGGCGAGCGGGGGAGGTGATAACGCGCATCGTGATCCTCGTGTCTAACAACCCGGGCGGCCGTGATAGAATCGGCCGATATCCGCCCACTATAAAGCACCTTGCGGCGAAACGCAGTCATCGCACCCGGTGCGCACGGAGCCCCGTTCCGACCCATGTCCCAGACCCTCGAAGCCCAGCACCGCGTTCCCGAACGCATGGCGGGCCTGCGCCTCGACCAGGCCGCCGCCGAGCTCTTCGCCGACTTTTCCCGGGAGCGGCTCAAGTCCTGGATCAAGAGCGGCGCCCTGACCCTCGATGGCCAGCCGGCCAAGCCCAAGGACAAGGTCTACGGTGGCGAGGCCCTGGCGCTCGCCGCCGAGATCGAGGACGACACCCGCTTCGAGCCCGAGGACATCCCGCTGACGGTGGTGTACGAGGACGAGGCGGTGCTGGTGATCGACAAGCCGCCCGGCCTGGTGGTCCATCCCGCGGCCGGCAATCCCGACGGCACCCTGCTCAACGCCCTGCTGCACCACGCTCCCGGGCTGGCGGCGATTCCCCGGGCGGGCATCGTGCATCGCCTGGACAAGGACACCAGCGGCCTGATGGTGGTGGCCAAGACTCTGCCGGCCCAGACGGCGCTGGTCGAGCAGCTGCAGGCGCGCAGCGTGTCGCGGGAATACGATGCCGTGGTGGTCGGCGTGATGACCGCCGGCGGCACCGTGGACGCCCCCATCGGCCGCCACCCGCGCGACCGCAAGCGTCAGGCGGTAAACGCCTCGGGCAAGCCGGCGGTGACTCACTATCGGGTGGTCGAACGCTTTCGCGCCCACACCCACGTGCGCTGCAAACTCGAGACCGGCCGCACCCACCAGATCCGCGTCCACATGGCTCACGTGCGCTATCCGCTGATCGGCGACCCCGTCTATGGGGGGCGTCTCAAGCTGCCGGCCGGCGCGGACGATCAGTTGAAGGAGATCCTGCGCGAATTCCCGCGTCAGGCGCTGCATGCCCGTAAGCTGGCCTTCGTGCACCCGGAAAGCGGCGAGCGGATGGCCTTCCGCGCACCGCTGCCGGACGACCTGCTGATGCTGCTCGACTTCCTGCGCGAAGACGGCGAGACCATGCGCTAAGGACCCCCTGATGAGCGATACCTTCGACCTGCGCCCGACGCCGATCCTGCCCGATTGGCCCGCTCCGGAGAACGTCGGGGCCTTCGTCACCACCCGCGAGACCGGTCCCAGCCAGGGCGCCTTCGCCGCCTTCAACGCGGCCGATCATGTGGGCGATAACCCGGATCACGTGGCGCTGTGCCGTCGTCAGCTAGAGAAGGAGGTCGGCGACGACCGTCCGCTGCTGTGGCTCGATCAGGTGCACGGCGCCCGGGTGCAGCAGGCCTACTCCGATGCTCGGCCCGAGGCGGATGCCGCCGTGGCCATGAGCCGCGACTACGCCTGCGTGGTGCTCACCGCCGACTGTCTGCCGATCTTTCTCTGCGACCGCCACGGCACCCGCGTGGCGGCCATCCATGCGGGCTGGCGCGGGCTCGCCGGCGGCGTGATCGAGGCGACGGTTGGAGCGATGGGGCTGCCCCCGGAGGCGCTGATGGCTTGGCTGGGCCCGGCCATCTCCAACGCCCAGTTCGAGGTCGGGCCCGAGGTGCAACAGGCCTTCGTCGGCGTGCACCCCGAGGCCGAGGCGGCCTTCGACCCGAGTCCCTATCGGCTCGGTCACTACATGGCCGACCTCTATAAGCTCGCCCGGCTGCGCCTGGAGCGCCTCGGCGTGTCGCATATCAGCGGCGGCCACTTCTGCACCGCCTGCGAATCGCGCTTCTACTCCCATCGCCGCGACGACGGCAAGACGGGAAGAATGGCCAGCGTGATCTGGTTGCGCTGAAAGCAGCGCCGAGCGCCGAGCTGCAAGCGCCAAGACCCCCCTCGGCTTGCTCTCTGCGCTTTCGAGCTATCCTGGCTTGGCCGCTTGGCCGCTTGGCCGCTTGGCCGCTTGGCCGCTTGGCCGCTTGGCCGCTTGATCAGCGTCAACTCGTCGCGCCCTTTCCCTGGCCGGCGACTTGAAAGCCGACCACGCTGACTCCATTGAAGCCCTCAAGACACATTGACAGGGCCAAGCGGCGCGTCCGAACGCGCCGCCATCCCGATGGAGGAATCCCCCATGCGATTCGACAAGTTCACCGCCAAGCTGCAGAACGCCGTGGCCGATGCCCAGTCCCTGGCCGTGGGCCGCGGGCACAACCAGCTGGAACCCGGCCACCTGCTGCTGGCGCTGCTGGAGGCCACCGATACCGGCGTCAAGGCGCTGGTGCAGAAGGCCGGCGCCGACGCCGCGCGGCTGCGCGACGGCCTGATGGGCCATCTCGACGACCTGCCCAAGGTCGCCAACTTCGACGGCGAGGTGCAGCCCTCTCGCGACCTGATCAAGCTCTTCAACCTCACCGACCGCGAGGCCCAGAAGCGCGGCGATCAGTACATCGCCAGCGAACTGGTGCTGCTGGCCGCGCTGGAGATGGGCGGCGCGGTGACCAAGCTGCTGACCCAGGCCGGGGTGACCCGCAAGTCGCTGGAGACCGCCGTCAACGGCGTGCGCGGCGGTGAGACGGTGGATGATCCCAACGCCGAGGATCAGCGCGAGGCGCTGGCCAAGTACACCCTGGACCTCAATGAGCGCGCCGCCAGCGGCAAGATCGACCCGGTGATCGGGCGCGACGACGAGATTCGCCGCACCATCCAGGTGCTGCAGCGGCGCACCAAGAACAACCCGGTGCTGATCGGCGAACCCGGCGTCGGCAAGACCGCCATCGTCGAGGGGCTCGCGCAGCGCATCGTCGATGGCGAGGTGCCGGAGGGCCTCAAGGACAAGCGCGTGCTGTCGCTGGACATGGGCGCGCTGCTGGCCGGGGCCAAGTTCCGCGGCGAATTCGAGGAGCGCCTCAAGTCGGTGCTCAAGGAGCTGGCTCAGGAGGAGGGCCGGGTGATCCTCTTCATCGACGAGCTGCACACCATGGTCGGCGCCGGCAAGGCCGAGGGCTCCATGGATGCCGGCAACATGTTGAAGCCGGCCCTGGCCCGGGGTGAGCTGCACTGCGTGGGCGCCACCACCCTCGACGAGTATCGCAAGTACATCGAGAAGGACGCCGCCCTTGAGCGCCGCTTCCAGAAAGTGCTGGTGGACGAGCCCTCCGAGGAGGACACCGTGGCGATCCTGCGTGGCCTCAAGGAGCGCTACGAGGTGCACCACGGCGTCGACATCACCGACGGCGCGATCATCGCCGCGGCCAAGCTCTCGACCCGCTACATCACCGACCGCCAGCTGCCCGACAAGGCGATCGACCTGATCGACGAGGCCTCCTCGCGCATCCGCATGGAGCTCGACTCCAAGCCCGAGGAGATGGATCGCCTCGATCGTCGGCTGATCCAGCTGAAGATGGAGCGCGAGCACCTCAAGAAGGAGACCGACGAGGCGTCGAAGAAGCGTCTCGAGAGTCTCGAGGAGCAGATCGGCGAGCTCGAGCGGGAGTACGCCGACCTCGACGAGATCTGGAAGGCCGAGAAGGCCAGCATCCAGGGGGCGGCGCAGTTCAAGGACGCCCTCGACAAGGCCCGCATCGACCTGGAGCAGGCGCGCCGCCAGGGCGACCTGGCGCGGATGTCGGAGATCCAGTATGGGGTGATCCCCGGCCTGGAGAAGAAGATCGCCGAGGCCGGCGAGGCCGAGGCCGATACTTCCAAGCACCAGCTGCTGCGCTCCAACGTCACCGAGGAGGAGATCGCCGAGGTGGTGTCGCGCTGGACCGGCATTCCGGTGGCCAAGATGCTCGAGGGCGAGCGTGACAAGCTGCTGCGCATGGAGGAGGCGCTGCATGAGCGGGTGATCGGCCAGGACGAGGCGGTGACCGCCGTGGCCAATGCGGTGCGCCGCTCCCGTGCGGGCCTCGCCGATCCCAATCGCCCCAACGGCTCCTTCCTGTTCCTCGGCCCGACCGGGGTGGGCAAGACCGAGCTGTGCAAGTCGCTGGCGAACTTCCTCTTCGACACCGAGGAGGCGATGGTGCGCATCGACATGTCGGAGTTCATGGAGAAGCACTCCGTGGCCCGGCTGATCGGCGCGCCTCCCGGCTACGTCGGCTACGAGGAGGGCGGCTACCTGACCGAGGCGGTGCGCCGCAAGCCCTACTCGGTGCTGCTGCTTGACGAGGTGGAGAAGGCCCATGCCGACGTCTTCAATATACTGCTGCAGGTGCTGGAGGACGGCCGCCTCACCGACGGCCAGGGGCGCACCGTGGACTTCCGCAACACCGTGATCGTGATGACCTCCAACATGGGCTCGGACATCATCCAGCGCATGGGCGGCGACGACGCCGACTACGCCCAGATGAAGGAGATGGTGATGGCGGTGGTGAGCGACCACTTCCGCCCCGAGCTGATCAACCGCATCGACGAGGTGGTGGTCTTCCATGCCCTCGGCCAGGCGCAGATCCAGGCCATCGCCGAGATCCAGCTCGACCGCCTGCGGGCACGACTGGCCGAGCACGACCTGCGCCTCGAGGTCAGCGAGGTGGCGCTGGCCCTGCTGGCCGAGGCGGGCTTCGACCCGGTGTTCGGCGCCCGACCACTCAAGCGAGCGATTCAGAGCCGCATCGAGAACCCGCTCGCCCAGGACCTGTTGGCCGGCAAGTTCTCGCCCGGCGATGTGATCCACGTCGAGGCGGAGGGCGACCAGTTGGCGTTCCAGAGCTGAGGCCGCATGCCGTAAAGCCGCGTCACACGGCGCCACAAAGCGTTACTTTGCCGCCCGGTCGCCCGGGCGGCAGCGGTCTATACTGAGATTCAGGTTGCGTCCTGTAACCCCCTTGCCCGTCCCTCCCCGCGAGTGGACGGGCTCTTTTGTGGTGGCCCGGATGGCCGACCACCTTGCCGAATGGCCCTTCATGGGCTACTCACGCGGTTTCCGCGGTTGACACGTCAACAATGCTAATGGAATCTTGAGCGTTCCTGATACGGGCGCGGATACCAGTGGGCCACCCCCCATCCCCGCGTGAAGGGTAGGCCGAGTGCCTCTACCCGCCGAAGGACTTCCGGGTCCGGGCCAACCGCCCGGCCTGGCCAACGCCCCGACGCGGCAATCCGCCGTGATGAGAGTGCAGGCCCCAACAGGGCCCTTACTGCCAGGGTTTGGCATCAGGTGCCGGCATGGCCGGCAGCGGCATACCGCCGCACTCGACTTCGTGTCCCGACGGCGGACACGGATCGCACTCGAGACCTCCAGGGGAGATACATCTGTGGAACTGCTTTCCGGCGCAGACATGATTGCCCGCTTCCTCCAGGACGAGGGCGTCGAATATATCTATGGGTATCCCGGCGGGGCGGCGCTGCACATCTACGACGCGCTGTTTCGTCAGGACAAGGTCAAGCACATCCTGGTGCGCCACGAACAGGCCGCCACGCATGCCGCCGATGGCTACGCTAGAGCCTCCGGCAAACCCGGCACGGTGCTGGTGACCTCCGGACCCGGGGCGACCAACGCCGTCACCGGCATCGCCACCGCCTACATGGACTCGATTCCTATGGTGGTGCTGTGTGGCCAGGTGATGAGCCACCTGATCGGTGACGACGCCTTCCAGGAGACCGACATCGTCGGCGTGACCCGGCCGATCGTGAAGCACAGCTTCTCGATCAGGCATCCGAGCGAGATTCCCGAAGTCCTCAAGAAGGCCTATTACCTGGCCGCGACCGGGCGTCCCGGTCCGGTGGTGGTGGACATTCCCAAGGACATGACCGCGCCCACCGAACGCTACGAGTACGTCTACCCCAAGAAGGTCAAGATGCGCTCGTACAACCCGATCACCCGCGGCCATACCGGTCAGATCAAGAAGGCCGTGGAGCTGATGCTCAAGGCGCGGCGCCCGGTCTTCTACACCGGCGGCGGCGTGGTCACCGGCAACGCCTGCGAGGGGTTGACCGACCTGGTGCGGCGGCTGGGCTATCCGATCACCACCACGCTGATGGGCATCGGCGCCTATCCGCAGAGCGATCGGCAGTGCCTGGGGTGGCTGGGCATGCACGGCTCCTATGAGTCGAACATGGCCATGCACCATGCCGACCTGATCATCGCCATCGGCGCCCGCTTCGACGATCGGGTCACCAACAACACCTCCAAGTTCTGCCCCACCGCCAAGATCGTCCACGTCGACATCGACCCGAGCTCGATCTCCAAGACGGTGCGCGCCGACGTGCCGATCGTCGGGCCGGCGGGCAGCGTGATCAACGAGATGATCAGCCTGGTCCAGGGCAAGGAGATTGCCCATCCTGAGGCGCTGGCCGACTGGTGGACGCAGATCGACGGCTGGCGCGAGGAGCGCCAGGGCCAACTCTACGAGCCGTCCAAGGCCGATGAGCCGATCAAGCCCCAGGAGGTCATCGAGGCGCTGTGCCGGGCGACCCGTGGCGAGGCCTACGTGACCACCGATGTGGGTCAGCACCAGATGTTCGCGGCCCAGTACTACAAGTTCGACAAGCCCAATCGCTTCATCACCTCCGGCGGGCTCGGCACCATGGGCTTCGGCTTCCCGGCGGCCATGGGCATCAAGCACAACTTCCCCGACGAGCAGGTGATCTGCGTGACCGGGGAGGGCAGCTTCCAGATGATGATGCAGGAGCTCTCGACCTGTAAGCAGTTCGGGGGTGGCGTGAAGATCGTCAACCTCAATAACGCCTCGCTGGGCATGGTGCGCCAGTGGCAGGACCTGAACTACAAGTCCCGCCATGCGCACTCCTACATGGAGTCGCTGCCCGACTTCCAGCAGTTGATCGAAGCATATGGCTTCACCGCGCTGCGGGTGGAGACACTGGCGGATCTCGAGCCGGCACTGGAAAGGACCTTTGCCGACAAGCACGAGTTGGTGTTTCTCGATGTTCTCGTCGACCCGCACGAGCACGTCTATCCGATGCATGTGCCCCTGGGCTCCATGCGTGACATGCTGCTTTCCAAGACGGAGCGGACCTGATGCGCCATATCATCTCGATTCTGATGGAAAACGAACCGGGCGCCCTGTCTCGCGTGGTGGGGCTGTTCTCGCAGCGCAACTTCAACATCGAAACGCTGAACGTGGCGCCCACCGAGGACCCCAGCCTGTCGCGGCTGACCGTGACCACCGTCGGGGACGACCGGGTGATCGAGCAGATCACCAAGCACCTCAACAAGCTGATCGACGTGGTCAAGCTGGTGGACCTGACCGAGGGCAACCACATCGAGCGCGAGCTGATGCTGGTCAAGGTCAAGGCCCTGGGCGCGGCCCGCGACGAGGTGAAACGCACCGTGGACATCTTCCGCGCGCAGATCGTCGACGTGACGCCGAGCCTCTACACGGTGCAGATCACCGGCGATGCGGGCAAGCTGGATGCCTTCCTGCAGGCTATGGCGCCGGTGGGGCTGCTCGAGGTGGCGCGCACCGGGGTCTCGGGCATCGCCCGGGGCGACAAGGTCCTGTCCCTGTAGCTTTTCCTGCAAGAGTGCCATCTGCCGGACTACGAAGGCCGCCCCTCGGGACGGCCTTCGTGTCTTCAGGGGCGGTGGTTCAGCGCTCCGCGACCTCGTCCCAGAGGGCGGCGATCAGCGGGCTCTTCAGGCGGCGCTCGAGCACGCAGAGGCCGACGTCATAGTGGGGCAGCTCCGGCTTGACCGGCAGGATCCGCACCCGCTCCGCCAGCGGACTGGTGTCGAGCACGATACGCGGTACCACGCCGAGGCCGAAGCCCAGTCCCACCATGCTGACGATCGCCTCGTGACCGGCCACCTGAGCGTAGATGCGCGGCGCCACGCCCAGTGCTCGAAACCAGGTATCGCTGTACTGGCGGGACAGGCCGGCCTCGGAGAGGATCATCGGCACCTCGCGCCACTGCTCGGCCGAGGGCGACTCGGGTGTGGTCGGGATCCAGTCGTGGGCCGCGTGGGGCGCGATGAACACCAGCGGCGAGCGGGTCAGCGACTTGAAGCCCAGCGCATCGGGAGACTGGCGCGGCCGCGGGGTGATCGCCATGTCCTCGTTGCCGGCCAGCACCCGCTGCAGCGACTGGGCCGGGTCGCCGGTGTGCAGCTTGAGCTCGATGCCGGGATGGCGGGTGCGAAACTCGCTGAGCAGTTCGTAGAGGAAGCTGTAGCTGGCGGTCACCGAGCAGTAGATGCTGATCTCACCGGTCAGGGTGCGCGCCTCGCTCATCAGCGACTGGCGCAGGGCCTCCCACTCCTCCAGGGCCTCTCGGGCATAGGCCTGGAAGGTGCGACCCTGGCGGGTCAGCGCCACGTGGCGGTTGTCGCGCTCGAAGAGGGCGACGCCGAGGCTCTCCTCGAGCTGGCGGATGGTGCGCGAGAGCGTCGAGGGGCTGACGTGGCAGGCCTCGCTGGCGCGGCCGAAGTGCAGGGTTTCGGCCAGGGCGAGGAAGTGCTTGAGGGGGCGCATGTCCATGGTCGGCATTATTGCATAAATTGGCACATGGCATTGCAAATATCGCGTTTTACGCAACGCAGCCGCTGGCGTAAGGTGACTCCATCGGCTGCATCGAATCCCAGTGCCGCGACAGACGGCACGGGTGGCCATCAACGCTGAACGTTAACTCGAACATCGAACGACACTACTTTTCGCTTCAGGAGCACGTCATGCGCGTCTACTACGATAAGGATTGCGACCTCTCTCTCATCCAGGGCAAGCAGGTCGCCATCGTGGGCTACGGGTCACAGGGCCATGCCCACGCCAACAACCTCAAGGAGTCCGGCGTCGATGTCACCGTCGCCCTGCGCGCCGGCTCTTCCTCCGCCGCCAAGGCCGAGGCCGCCGGCCTCAAGGTCGCCTCCGTCGAGGACGCCAGCAAGAGCGCCGACGTGGTGATGATCCTGGCCCCGGATGAGAACCAGAAGGCGATCTACGAGACCCAGATCGAGCCGAACCTGGCGCAGGGCGCCACCCTGGCCTTCGCCCACGGCTTCAACATCCACTACAACCAGATCGAGCCGCGCCAGGATCTGGATGTGGTGATGATCGCGCCCAAGGCGCCGGGCCACACCGTGCGCTCCGAGTTCGTGCGTGGCGGCGGCATCCCGGACCTGATCGCCATCCATCAGGACGCCTCCGGCAACGCCAAGGAGCTCTCGCTCTCCTACGCGGCGGCCATCGGTGGCGGGCGCAGCGGCATCATTGAGACCTCCTTCAAGGACGAGACCGAGACCGACCTGTTCGGCGAGCAGGCCGTGCTGTGCGGCGGCGCCGTGGAGCTGGTCAAGGCCGGCTTCGAGACCCTGACCGAGGCGGGCTACGAGCCGGAGATGGCCTACTTCGAGTGTCTGCACGAGCTCAAGTTGATCGTCGATCTGATGTACGAGGGCGGCATCGCCAACATGAACTACTCCATCTCCAACAACGCGGAGTATGGCGAGTACGTGACCGGCACCGAGGTGATCAACGAGCAGTCTCGCGAGGCCATGCGCAACGCGCTCAAGCGCATCCAGACCGGTGAGTACGCCAAGATGTTCATCAACGAGGGCAACACCAACTATCCCTCGATGACCGCGCGTCGCCGACTCAACGCCGAGCACCCGATCGAGCAGGTCGGCGAGAAGCTGCGCGGCATGATGCCGTGGATCGCCGCCAACCAGCTGGTCGACAAGTCGAAGAACTGATCACGGCGATCCGTCTCGACTGACACGAGGGCGCGGACATCCGCGCCCTCGGTGCGTTCGGGCCCCGGGGAGAGCAATCGGGAGAGGAAAGGGAGAGCGGCGCCCCCGTGAGTGTTTCGTCACGGTGTGTGTAGAATGGAATGACACCCAAGGCGATGGAAAAGACAGATGAGTCGGGATCCGCACAGCAGTGAGCATGAGCCAGGTCAGTCGGGCGAAGAGGATCTTGCGAGCACCTTCGTGCGTGAATCGGAGGTCATCGAGGAGGCCGAGGAGGGCGGCAAGAAGATTCGTCGCAAGGGTGTCTATCTGTTGCCCAACCTGTTCACCACTTCGGCGCTGTTCTCCGGCTTCTTCGCCATGGTGGCCGCCGTCAACGGCGACTTCACCAACGCGTCGATCGCCATCTTCATCGCCATGGTGCTGGATGGCCTGGACGGTCGGGTGGCTCGGCTGACCAATACTCAGAGCGACTTCGGTGCCGAGTACGACAGTCTCTCAGATATGCTCTCCTTCGGGGTGGCGCCGGGCTTGGTGGCCTTCATCTGGATCCTGCAGGATATCGGCAAGACCGGCTGGGTGGTCGCCTTCCTCTACGTGGCCTGCGCCGCCCTGCGCCTGGCGCGCTTCAACGTGCAGATCGGCAGCGTCGACAAGAAGTGGTTCATCGGCCTGCCGAGCCCCTCGGCGGCGGCCCTGGTGGCGGCCAGCGTCTGGACCTTCCACAGCTTCGATGCCGATGCCTTCGGCTTCAAGCTGCTGATGCTCTTCGTGGTGGGCGCCGCCGGGGTGCTGATGGTCAGCAACATCCGCTACTACAGCTTCAAGGACGTGGACCTGAAGGGGCCGGTGCCCTTCGTCTTCCTGCTGGCTATCGTGCTGGGCTTCGTGGTGATCTCCATCGAGCCCTCGGTGATGCTGCTGCTGCTGTTCGGTGCCTACGTGGCCTCCGGGCCGGTAATGGCACTGATGCGCAAGCTGAAGCACTCGCCCTCCGCCAGCTGAGCCGTTAGACTCGCCCCGCCACAACGCCCGCCCTGCGCGGGCGTTCGTGTCTCTGAAGGACAAAGGATCTATCCACACCCGGTCGCGGCGTCGGTAGCAGGAAGGCGCTGTGGATAAGCCGGTCGTCACCGCCGCGTCACGCTCGCGACACGCGCCTGACATTTTTCTTCGCCGAGGCCTTGCACGGTTCCGGGGAAATCCGTAAAGTACGCATCCGCTGCCGGCAACGGGCAAACGTTGCAGGCGGTGTTGGTGGCAGAAGTGCT
>NZ_VBUI01000017.1 GCF_005780185.1 Halomonas urmiana
GCCCAGCACGCCGCCGCGGCGATCTTCCACAACCAGGGCGAGGTGTGCATCGCCGGCTCCCGGCTGCTGGTCGAGAACTCGATCCGCGAGGCCTTCGTCGAGAAGGTGCTGGCCGCCGCCGAGGCCATGCAGCCCGGCGACCCGCTGGACCCGAAAAGCTTCATGGGCGCCATGGTCGATCGCGCCCAGTACGAGCGGGTGCTCGACTACATCCGCCGCGGCGTGGAGGAGGGCGCGATCCTGCGCACCGGCGGCGAGGCGACCGAGGTCGAGGGCAAGGGGCTCTTTATCCCGCCGACGGTGTTCGACAGCGTCACCGAGCAGATGGCCATCGGCCGCGAGGAGATCTTCGGCCCGGTGCTCGCGGTGTTCGGCTTCGACAGCGAGGAGGAGGCGGTGCGACTCGCCAACGACAGCGACTACGGCCTGGCGGCCGGGCTGTGGAGCCAGGATATCGATCGCATCATGCGCGTCACGCGCCGGCTGCGCTCGGGGCAGGTGTTCGTCAACAACTGGGCGGGGGGCGATCAGACCATGCCGTTCGGCGGGGTCAAGCAGTCGGGCAACGGCCGCGACAAATCCCACCACTCCCTGGAGGAGTACTCCGACCTGAAGAGCGTGTGGATAACGCTCGCGACCTGAGCGTGGCCCTGGCCCCTGACGGCCGCCGCCGAGGGCGGCGCGCCGGCCTAGGGGCCCGCCTGGCGACGAGAGACCAGGGCCACGTGGTCGAGGAAGAGCCGGAACAGCTGCGACTGGCTCGAGACGTCCAGGCGCTGGTAGATGTGCTTGCGGTGGACCTTGACGGTGCCGTCGCTGATGTCGAGCTGCCGGGCCGCCGACTTGGTGGAGTGGCCCGCCAGCAGCAGCCTGACGATATCGCGCTCCCGGGCGGTAAGGGCCTCCTGGCCGAAGCTGTCGAAGGCGGCCTCCACCGGCTCGTGCTCGGCCAGTCGCTCCTGGAAGCGCTGGCCCTGCCACTTCCAGTACTCCCCGAGCAGCACCTCCAGGACCGGGGCGACATGGCGCAGCGCCTGCAGGCCGCGCCGCGTCATTCGGGGCGCATCCTCGCGAAAGCCCAGTGACACCACCATCACCACGTCGGCATCGACTCGGGCGAACAGGCCGACCTCGTCGGTCAGGCCCAGGGCGCGATAGTAGTGATGGTAGTAGTCGCTTGACTCGAAGCGGTCCGGGGCCAGCTCGCGCAGGCGATGGATGCCGCTCGCCAGGCCGTCGTGAACGGCCTTGAAGAAGGGGTCGAGCAGGTAGGCCTCGCTGAGGTAGCGCTCGATGCCCTGCTCGCGACGCCCCGGCGGGTAGTTGTCGTGGATCAGCAGCGGCCGATGCTGCGCCTGGTAGGTATTGATCAGGATGGTGTCGAAGCCGACCAGCTCGTGGAGGGTCTTCTCGAGCAGGGCGGGGAAGCCGACGCCGCCGGCCGCGAGGATCAGCTGGGCGAGACGCTGGTGCCAGGCCTGGCTATCGGCGATGGCGAGGGTGTCGGTGGAGAGCACGGCGGGGCGTTCCTGACGGCGTGGTGGGTTCCTTGGCCGGTCGAGCATAGCATGGCGAGTGGCGCGCCTTGCCGCCGTCGCAGCCAACGCACGGGGCTCGTGTCCCTACCCTTGCGCGAGGCGCGGTCCACCGGCGGGGGTAGCGGGATGGACGTGCTGGCCTCATCATGGCGCCAGTCACTATCGTCACCATATCGCCAATATCATCGCGATCGATCGCAGGGAGGTCACGTCGACGCCATGCTGGGATTCCTCCAGGGCTTTTCCTACGGCCTCTTCCTGACCTGCCTGCCCTGGCTGCTGGTGGGCCTGATCAATCCGCGCCTGGCCGTGCCGATCGAGCCGCCCGGCCGGCTGCAGGTGATCCTGCGCTACTGCCTGGTGGTGCCCTTCATCAGCCTGCTGCTGTGGCTGACCTCGCTGTGGGGCGGCTTCGGGCCGACCCTCGCGGGCTGGCTGGCGGGGCTGGTGGCGATTCCCGTGGCCCTGCCGCTGGAGCGTCGCCTGCGCCGCTTCCTGGAGCGGCGGCGGGTGCGGCGCTTCCGGGAGCGCCTCGCCGCCGAGGCCGCCCGGCGCCGGGCCGAAGAGGAGCGCGAGGCCCACGAGGCGGGGCTGATGGTGCTCGATCCCGCCCGGCCCCCGGCCGAGGCCGACGACCTGGTGCTGGCGCTGTGCCGCGCCAAGCAGGCGCTGCTCGACGTGCACCGCCCCGACCTGGCCGTCCAGGCCGATCGCCTCTACAGCCGCTATCGCCACCTGCTGGGCGTGCTCGAGGGGCGCTTCGATCGCGGCGAGCTGGCCTTCGCCCGGGCCCGGGAGCTGGTCTCCCAGGTCGGCCTCGGCGCGGTGGATACGCTGCACTCCATGGCCTCCCAGGCCAGCGGGGTGGTCAACGTGGACGGCGACTTCGTGCGCCGGCGCCTCAGCCGCGAGGATCGCCGCCTCGGCACCCAGGAGCGCGAGGCCCTGCGGCGGCGCCTCGAGCTGCTCGAGGAGACCGAGCGGCGGCTGCGCGAGCTGGCCGCGCGCAACGAGGCGGCGCTGACCGTGCTCGACGATACCGCCGTCTCCCTGGCGCGCATCGAGACCAGCCGCCCCCAGGCCTCGGTCACCGCCGAGCGGGCGCTGGCGGAGCTGAGCCGCTTCGTCTCCCGCGCCGAGCGCTACGGACGCAGCGGCTCATGACGTTCGCCCGGGCCCCGGGCCCGCGACACCGCCTGATCCCACCCCCGACCGTTTCCTTGGAGAGGTGACCATGACCCAGCAATCCCCAGATGGCGCCCGCCTGGCGCTGCCGCCGGTGGAGGAGATCGCCCGCGACCTGGACGACGGGGGAACCTCCGCTCGCGCCGATGACGACGCGACCCTGTCGGCACAGGCCGATGCCTTCGTCGAGTCGCTGCTGGACGGCGGCGATGCCGAGGCCCAGGCGCGCCAGCGCCGCGCCGTCGACGAGCTGGGCCTGGAGCTTCAGCAGCAGGCCGCCCACCAGAGCGCGATGCTGCAGACCCCACTGCGTCAGCTGGCCCACCACGGCGACGAGGGCGGCCCGGTGGCCAAGGCGCTGGTCGACCTGCGCGGGCGCATGCAGTCGCTGGACCCCGCCCGGCACAATCTCGCCTCGGGCCCGCTGGATCGGGTGATGGCGCTGATCCCGGGGGCCGGCAGCCGCCTGCAGCGCTATTTCCGCAAGTTCGAGACGGCCCAGCAGGCACTGGACGCGATCATCGCCGACCTGGAAGGCGGCCGCGACATGCTGCGCCGCGACAACCTGACCCTCGACGACGATCAGCAGGCGCTGCGCGAGACCCTCGCCAAGCTCACGCGCCAGATCGCCCTGGGGCGGCGCATCGACGATCGCCTGCAGGTCGCCATCGCGCGGCGCGATGAACAGGACCCGCAGCGACGCTTTCTCGAGGAGGAGTTGCTCTTCCCGCTGCGCCAGCGCATCGTCGACCTGCAGCAGCAGCTGGCGGTCAGCCAGCAGGGCGTGCTGGCCCTCGAGGTGATCATCCGCAACAACCGCGAGCTGATGCGCGGTGTCGACCGTGCCATCAACGTCACCGTCTCGGCGCTGACCGTGGCGGTGACCGTGGCCCTGGCGTTGGCCAACCAGCGCCTGGTGCTCGATCGCGTCGAGTCGCTCAATGCCACCACCTCGGAGATGATCGGCGGCACCGCTCGAGCGCTGCGCCAGCAGGGCGTGGACATCCAGCAGCGGGCCTCGTCGGCGATGCTCGACATGCAGGCCCTGGAGGAGGCCTTCGGCGAGGTGATCGGGGCCATCGACGACCTCTCGCGCTATCGCCGCGAGGCACTGCCGCGCCTGGACGACCAGATCGACCGGCTGGCGACCCTGGCCGGCCAGGGCGGCGAGGCCATCGATCGCCTGGCACGCGGTCGCGAGGGAGAGGACACCATCGAGCCCGACCGGCACGGCTGACCCTGCATCCCGCCCGCACTGGACTATGCTGCTCGAAGGCGCCGGGTCCGGCGCGTAACGGAGGGGCAGGGCGATGGCTGGGGAAAAGAACATCTTCGTGGTGGGGCTCAACGACTTCAATCGCCAGCGGCTCGAGACGCTGCGCGGCGCCGAGCACTGGCGCTTCCACGGCACCATCGCGCCCGAGGCGGTCTACGACACCGAGGAGTTCGATATCGCCGCCATGCTGGCCGAGGCGACGGCCCAGCTCGAGGCCTTCGAGGGCTCCATCGACGCCATCGTCGGCTACATGGACTTTCCCGTCTCGACCATGCTGCCGATCCTCTGCGAGCGCTTCGGCACCACGTCGACGACCCTCGCGAGCCTGCTCAAGTGCGAGCACAAATACTGGAGCCGCCGGGTGCAGAAGGAGGTCATCCCCGACTTCATCCCGGGCTTCACGGCCTTCGATCCCTTCGACGACGAGGCGTTGGTCCGGATCGGCGAGGCGGGGCTCTACTTCCCCTTCTTCATCAAGCCGATCAAGTCCTCGGGATCGCGGCTGGGCTTTCGCATCGACACCCCCGAGGACTTCTATCAAGCCATCGACCAGCTGCGTGAGGCCATCGGGCTGATCGCCGACCCCTTCAACACGGTGCTGGAGCAGGCACGGCTGCCCGACGAGATCGCCGCGGTGGACGGCCACTTCTGCATGGCCGAGGAGATCATCGGCGGCTGGCAGTGCACCGTGGAGGGGTACGTCTTCGCGGGAGACGTGGTCAGCTATGGGATCGTCGACTCGCTGCGCTATCCCCAGGTGCTGAGCTTCTTCCACTACCGCTATCCCTCGGGGCTGCCCGAGCCCATCCAGGCGAAGATGCGCGAGCTGACCGAGACGGTGATGACCCATATCGGCTACGACAATGCCGCCTTCAACGTCGAGTACTTCTGGGACGAGGTGCAGGACCGCATCTGGCTGCTCGAGATCAACACGCGCATCTCCCAGTCCCACTGCGATCTTTTCGAGAAGGTCGACGGTATCAGCCATCAGCAGGTCACCCTCGACCTGGGGCTGGGACAGCGTCCCGACATGCCGCATCGGCAGGGGGCGTTTCCCATGGCGGCCAAGTTCTTCTATCGGGTGTTCTTCACCGATGCCCTGGTGACCCGGGTGCCGACGCCTTCGGAGCTCGCCGAGCTCGAGGCCGACTTCCCGGGCGCGATGATCGATATCCAGGTGGCGGAAGGGCAGTGGCTCTCCTCGCTGCCCGAGCAGGACAGCTACAGCTTCGCCCTGGCGCATGTCTGGCTGGGGGCGACCACGGCCGACGGGCTGCTCGCCGACTACGATCGGCTGGCGGCGCGCCTGGCCTTCGAGTTCGACCAGGTCCAGGGCTGAGCGGGCCATCACGGGACAAGGAGAGCAGGATCATGCGCATCGTCAACGACTTCCCGCGCCGGGTCATGGAGGAGGAAACCTGGATCCCGCTGCCCGACGGCGGCCGCCTGGCGGCGAGGATCTGGCGGCCGGTGGACGCCGAGATTCATCCCGTGCCGGCGATCCTCGAGTACCTGCCCTATCGCAAGCGCGACCTCACTGCCGAGCGCGACGTGCAGAGCCATCCCTACTGGGCGGGGCACGGCTATGCCGGGGTGCGGGTCGACATCCGCGGTACCGGCGAATCCGACGGCGTGCTCACCGACGAGTACCTGCCGAGCGAGTTGGACGACGGCCTGGTGGTTCTCGAATGGCTCCAGGCCCAACCCTGGTGCACCGGCGACGTCGGCATGATCGGCATCTCCTGGGGCGGCTTCAACGGCCTGCAGATCGCCGCCCTGCGTCCCCCCCAGCTCAAGGCCGTGATCACGATCTGCTTCACCGACGACCGCTACGCCGACGACATCCACCACATGGGCGGCTGCCTGCTGGGCGACAACCTCTCCTGGGCCTCGACCATGTTCGACGGCAACGCCTGCCCGCCCGACCCGGACCTGGTGGGCGAGCGCTGGCGCGACATGTGGCTCGAGCGTCTGGACGGCAGCGGCCTGTGGCTCGCCCAGTGGCTCGAGCACCAGCGGCGCGATGACTACTGGAAGCAC
Source organism: Halomonas urmiana (assembly GCF_005780185.1). Classification (GTDB taxonomy): domain Bacteria; phylum Pseudomonadota; class Gammaproteobacteria; order Pseudomonadales; family Halomonadaceae; genus Halomonas; species Halomonas urmiana. The sequence continues at coordinate 6,040 of NZ_VBUI01000017.1, forward strand.
GGTTCGGTGTGCGAGGACTACACGGCGATCCAGTGCCCGGTCTATGCCGTCAGCGGCTGGGCCGACGGCTACTGCAACGCTGTCTTCCGCCTGCTGGCGGGGCTTCACGTGCCGCGCAAGGGACTGGTCGGCCCCTGGGCCCACAAGTACCCGCACCTCGGCGTGCCGGGACCGGCCATCGGCTTCCTGCAGGAGTCGCTGCGCTGGTGGGACCAGTGGCTCAAGGGTCACGATACCGGGATCATGGAGGAGCCCATGCTGCGGGTCTGGATGCAGGAGTCGATGCCGCCGTCGGCGCGCTATGACGAGCGCCCCGGACGCTGGGTCGCCGAGCCCCAGTGGCCGTCGCCGAACATCACCCCGCAGGCCTTCCGACTCACCCAGGGCCACGATCTGATGGCTGAGGACGAGCCGCGAGAGGACCCGCCGGAGGCCACCCTGGACCTTCGCTCGCCGCTCTCGGTGGGGCTCTATGCGGGCAAGTGGTGCTCCTACAATGCGCCCCCGGATCTGCCCCATGATCAGCGTGAGGAGGATGGTGGCTGCCTGATCTTCCAGACGCCGCGTCTCGAGGCGGCGCTGGAGATCTGCGGCTCGCCGCTGGTCGAGCTCGAGCTCAGCGCCGACCAGCCGGTGGCGATGGTGGCGCTGCGCCTCTCCGATATCGGCGAGGACGACAAGGCCACCCGCGTCTCCTACGGCCTGCTCAACCTCACCCACCGCGACAGCAACGAGCATCCCGAACCGCTGGTACCGGGCCAACGCTATCGAGTGTCCATCCCGCTCAAGCACATCGCCCAGCAGTTCCCGGCGGGCCACGCCATTCGCCTGTCGCTCTCCACCAGCTACTGGCCGCTGGCGTGGCCCTCGCCCGAGCCGGTGCGGATCACCCTCTGGCCCGGCGCCAGTCGGTTGGTGCTGCCGCGGCGCGAGCCACGCCCCGCGGAGGAGGCGGCGCTGCCCGCCTTCGCCGAGCCCGAGGGCGCGCCGGCGCTGGCCAAGACGCTGCTGCAGCCCAGCCAGGAGTCCTGGCGGGTGATCCGCGACCTGGCCCAGGATCGCACCACCCTGGAGGTGGTCCACGACGAGGGGCGCTACCGGATCGACGACATCGACCTGGAGATCGCCGCCAGCGTCACCGAGCGCTACTCCTACGCCTACGGCAGCTACGAGAGCGTCAGCGGCTGGACCGAGTGGCAACGCAGCTTCCGGCGCGGGGAGTGGGAGGTCCACACCCTGACCCGCACCCTGCTGACCTCTGATGCCAACAACTTCCGCATCCGCGCTACCCTCGATGCCTGGGAGGGTGAGACCCGCATCTTCGCCAGGACCTGGGACGAGACGATCCCCCGGGACCTCGTCTAGGGCAGGGGAGGCTGCTATCGTGACGACCTGATTCATACCGGGACGCGCCGATGAGCCTCACCTCCGCCGCCGTGGCCGCGACCGCGACGCCGCGTGCCTCGCGCAAGGAAATTCTCGGCTGGGCGATGTTCGACTTCGCCGGCCAGGCCTACACCCTGCTGATCATCACTGTAGTGTTCGGCGAACTCTTCACCACGGTGATCGTCGGCGATCGCGGCGACGGCTATCGCCTGGCCAACTTCCTGTGGAGCCTGGCGCTGGCCATGAGCTACCTGCTGGTGGTGCTCACCGGTCCGCTGTGCGGGGCGGTGATGGACTACCAGGCGTCGAAGAAGCGCTTCCTATTCGTCAGCTACCTGGCTACCGTGGCGGCCTCCGCGATGCTCTACTTCGTGGTGCCGGGGGCGGTGCTGCTGGGGGTGGTGTTGATCGTGATCGCCAACTACGCCTTCTCCATGGGCGAGTCGTTCATCGCCGCCTTCCTGCCCGACCTCGGTCCGCCGGAGGATCTGGGCAAGATATCCGGCTTCGGCTGGGCGCTGGGCTACGTCGGCGGGCTGCTCGCCGCGGGCTTCTCGCTGTTCATGCTGGGCGAGGCCACGGCGGAGAACTTCGCGCGCGTCCGCTGGGTGGGGCCCTTCGCCGCGGGCTTCTTCCTGATCGCCGCGGTGCCCACCTTCCTGTGGGTGCGGGAGCGCGGCACGCCTCAACCGCCGGGCAAGTCCTATCGCGAGATCGCCGTGGCGCGGGTCGCGACCACGCTGCACGAACTGAAGCGCTTCCGCGACCTGGGCATCTTCCTGGTCTCGCTGCTCTTCTCCATGGCCGGCGTCTACATCGTCATCGCCTTCGCCTTCATCTACGGTGCCCAGGTGATCGGCTGGGACGAGGCGATCCGCAACCTCATGTTCATCATCGTGCAGATCACCGCCGCCGTCGGGGCGCTCGGCTTCGGGTTCATCCAGGATCGCATCGGCACGCGTATCACCTACCTCTTCACCCTGGGGCTCTGGGTGGCGGCGATACTCTCCATCTGGGCCACCCCCGAGGTCACCGCCTTCCTGAATGCCCACCTCGGCCTCGCCTGGGAGGCGCAGCACCTCTTCCTGGTGGTGGGCTGCCTGGCGGGGCTCTCCCTGGGCTCCAGCCAGTCGGCCAGCCGCGCGCTGGTGGGCCTCTTCTCGCCGAGCCGCAAGGCCGCCGAGTTCTTCGGTTTCTGGGGGCTGGCCAACAAGCTTGCCGGGGTGATCGGCATCATCGGCCTGGGGCTGCTCCAGTCGCTGGTGGGGCTCAAGGCCTCGATCCTACTCTGCGCAGCGCTGTTCATCGTCGCCATCCTGGTCTGCCTGTTCGTCGACCAGGCGCGCGGCCAGCAGGCGGCCCGCGACTGGGAGGCGCGCAACGGCCGGTGAAGCCGCTAGACTGAAGGCATTCCCGCGGCTTCCGGAGGTTGCCGTGATGGATCCCATCACGCTTCGCGCCATCGAGCGCATCCTGGTCGTGCTGTTCGCCGGCATGGCGATCTATCTGGGGTACCGGCTGTTCCTGGCGGTACCCACCCAGCGCGACAGCGACGGCAAGTTGACCCTGCCCGGGGGCGCCCAGGTGGTGCTCAATCGGGCCGCCCCCGGGCTCTTCTTTGCCCTGTTCGGCAGCGTCGCCCTCGCCCTCTCGCTGCACAGCGCCATTCAGACCACCTCGACACTGCCAGAGGCCCACCGATCACCGACGGTGGCTCAGTCATCCCAGTCGCCCCGTTTGGAGACCACCCGCTATTATCAGGGGTTCGGCTCCCAGGCCGACGTCGACCCGGCGGTGGTCCAGGCCCGGCTGCGTCGGCTCTTCTACACCCTCAACTCGCTGGCCGAATCCTCGACCAGCGAGGGCAGCCAGGCCGTGGCGGAGCGCGGTGACCTGCGCCAGGTGAAGCTGCTGTTGATGCAGCCCGCCTGGCAGGAGGCATGGGGCGAGTATGCCGCCTTCGCCGGCTGGGCCGGGGCGACCGACGCCCGTGGTGAGCCGCCGGATCCGCGACTGGCCGAGCCGGCGGCGCTCTATCACCAGGGCCAGGCCCCTCGAGGCGTCGACGCCACCGACCTCGGGACGGGCGGCTAGCGGCCATGGGGAAGCCACGGCGTCTCGTCGCGCTGCTGCTGTGCCTGCTGGCCATGCCGGTATCGGCGGCGGTGCCCCTCTACGACGAGGCGACCCTGGCGTACTGGTCGCGGATCACGCCGCAGGACATTCGCCGCGTACATGACGAGGACCTGCTGCCGGCCCTCGAGGCCGAGGAGCGGGCGCGGTTGGCGGGGGTCGAGCTGGTCTTTCCGCTGCGCTGCCCGAGGCCCGCCGGCGAGCCCTTCTGCTACTACCAGCGGACACACGCCGACGGTCGGCGCCAGGTGGTGATGTCGGTGGCCTCGCTGCGCCTGTTCGGCGATCTCGCCCTGGCCACGGCCTGGCTGCAGCTCGAGGGGCTGTCCCTCGAGACGCCCTCCCGCTACGTCGCCATGCTGCGTCATCGCCCGGCTACGGCGTTCCCGTTCGGACGCTACCCGCTGCCCCTGGCGGCGCTGGGGGTGCCGGACGACGTGCGCGACCGCGAGGCGGTCATGGCGCTCTACGGCAAGATCTTCACCTCATCGGTGGTCTTCGTGCTGCTCCATGAGCTGGGGCACGCCCTACATCGCCATCCGGGCTATGGGCCCGGCGTGTCCCGCCAGGCGGCTCGCGGCAACGAGACCGAGGCCGATGCCTTCGCCCTGGACGTCATGGCGCGACTGGGCTATCCGCCGCTGGGTATGAGCCTCTTCTTCACCCTAATGGCCCATTGGGAGCCCAATCGCTGGCACTTTGCCGACGAGGCGGCCTACCGGGCCCACCTGGCCGAGGCCACCCACCCGCTGACTTCGGATCGGCTGCGCGGGCTGGCCTCGGCCCTGGTCGAGCGCAGCGACGCCTTCGCCCGGGCCGAGCCGGACTTTCCCGCCGCCCGCGGGCGGATCATTGGCGTCGCCGACGAGATCGGCCGCCTGGCGGACTTCATGGATGACCGCGATATCCAGGAGGGCATCGCGCGCCTCGGTCGCGCTGCGGATCCGGCCATCCTGGCACCCCGTCGCAGCGGCGAGCGGGTCATCGACCGGGCGTCGCCGCCCGGGACGATGCCCTTCGCCGGCACCTTCGAGGGGCGGCTTGGCGATCCCAGCGGCGAACTGCCGGTAAGGATGGTGCTCGAGCGCCAGGGGGACCGGGTATGGGGCGTGTTCACCTATGGCCTCGGGCTGGGGGAGCTCCAGGGCGAGGTCCAGCAGGGGCGCCTGCATTATGTCTGGACACTGGGTGTGGATCGGGGCCTTGGCGTGATGGAGGCCGATGAACAGGGGCGTCGCCTGCATGGCCGCTGGGGGCGCAAGCGCTCCGAGAACGATGGCGGTTACTGGACCCTGGAACGGATGGATACGCCCTGAACAGTGGCGTATCCGCCATGGCGGCGATCCACCCCCTTTGGTGTGGGTTGTCCCGGTCACCGCAGGGCGAGGCGGGCGGCGTTTTCTGGTGGGCAGCATCGGGTGCCCGGTGTCATCATGCTCAAGAGACTCGCGTGGGGAAGGAGCGCGCATGAGCGACGAACGACGCGCCGTCAGGCGCACCGGGCTTGGCATGATGCTGCTGTTCTGGGTGCTCTTCCTGGCGGGCGGCGCCTGGTGGTTCCAGGGCTATCTCGACGCGCAGCGCAACCCCAACGCCCACCTCGCCGAGGTCTCGGTGGGTGAGGGCGGCCCGGTGGTGCTGGCGCGCAATCGCGCCGGCCACTTCGTGGCCACCGGGCGCATCAACGGCGAGCCGGTGGAGTTCCTGCTCGATACCGGCGCCACCTACGTGGCGGTGCCGGAGGCGCTGGCCGACCGGCTGGGGCTCGAGCGCATCGGCAGCGCCTGGTTCAATACCGCCAACGGGCGCGTGCGCGGCGACCTGGCCACCCTCGAGACGGTGAGCCTGGGCGGCTATGTGGCCCGAGACGTGCGCGGCTCGATCAGTCCCGGGCTCGGCGGCGAGACGGCGCTGCTCGGCATGAGCTTCCTGGGGCGCTTCGACATCGAGATCCGTGGCGAGCAGATGGTGCTGCGCTCGGCGGAGCGGCTCTGAGGTGACCATGGTGATCCTCTCGATCCTGCGACGCCTTCCGCAGGCCCTGCGCGGCTGGGTGCTCATGGCCTGGCGGGTCAAGCGCGCCGTGGTCGCCTACCGGGTCACCATGCTGGCGGCCGGGGTGGCCTTCTACGCGATGCTGGCGCTGTTTCCGGCGATTGCCGCCATCATCTCCCTCTGGGCGCTGGTGCTCGACCCGCAGGACATGGCCCGCCAGATCGGCGAGGTGAGCCGCCTGATGCCCCCCGGCGCGGCACGGCTGGTTCAGGACCAGGCCCTGGAGATCGGCGAGCATACCCAGGCCGGGCTCAGCGCCACGGCCCTGGGCGGCCTGTCGATTGCCATGTTCGTCGCGTCCAAGGGGGTGCGCGGCCTGCTGATCGGCCTGGCGGTGGTGCATGGCGAGACCGAGCGTCGTACCCTGTGGCAGCGGGGCGTGATGATCCTGGCCCTGACCCTGGGACTGGTCGTTACGACCCAGGTGGCGATCGCCTTCGTGGCGCTCTTCCCCCTGGCCATCGAGATGATGGGCCTGGAGGGGCCACTCTTCACCCTCATCGGCCTGCTGCGCTGGCCGGTGCTGCTGCTGGCGATGATGGCGGTCATCGCCGTCTTCTATCGCTACGGGCCCTACCGGAAGACCCCGCGCTGGGAGTGGATCCGCGTGGGTACCCTGGGCGCCACCCTGCTGTGGCTGCTGGGCTCCGGCGGGCTGTCGCTCTATGCGCGCCATGTCGCCAACCTCGGCCAGCTCTACGGCTCCCTCGGCGCGGTGGTCGTGCTGATGCTGTGGTTCTGGCTGTCGGCCTTCGTCGTCTTGCTTGGCGCCCTGATCAATGTGCAAATGGGGCGATCTCCCTCCGCCGAGTTCGAGGCCCAGACCCCATGATGACATTGTGGCAACGCCTTCAGATCGACCTTCCCATCCTCCAGGCCCCCATGGCGGGTGCCCAGGGCAGCGAACTGGCCATCGCCGTCTCCCGGGCCGGCGGCCTCGGCGCCCTGCCTTGCGCCATGCTCTCCCCCGAGGCCATGGCGGCGGAGCTCGCAGCCGTTCGCGCGGCGAGCACGAGCCCGATCAACATCAACGCCTTCTGCCATACCGAGCCCTCCCCGGATCCCGAGCGCCAGGCGCGCTGGCACGCGGCGCTGGCACCCTGGTACGCCGAGTTCGGCCTCGACCTCGAGGCGGTACCGGAGGGCACCGGCCGGCGCCCCTTCGATCATGCGGCCTGCGATGCCTTGGAGCCCTATCGCCCGGAGGTGGTCAGCTTCCACTTCGGGCTGCCGGCGCCCGACCTGCTGGCCCGGGTCAAGGCCTGGGGGGCGACGGTGCTCTCCACGGCCACCACGGTGGCGGAGGCACGCTGGCTCGAGGCCCACGGCGCCGACGCGCTGATCGCCCAGGGGCTCGAGGCCGGCGGCCATCGGGGACACTTCCTGAACGACGACCTGACACGCCAGATGGGCACCCTGGCGCTGCTGCCCCAGGTCCGCCAGGCGGTGAACGTGCCGGTGATCGCCGCCGGCGGCATCGCCGAGGCCCGCGGCGTGGCGGCGGCGCTGGCGCTGGGCGCCGATGCCATCCAGGTGGGGACCGCCTTCCTCTGCTGTCCGGAGTCCCGCGTGTCGGCCATCCATCGCCAGTCGCTGATGAGCGAGGCAGCCCGGCACACGGCCCTGACCAACCTCTACAGCGGCCGCCCGGCCCGGGGCATCGTCACCCGGCTGATGCGCGAGCTGGGGCCGATCAGCGAGGTGGCCCCGGCCTTCCCGCTGGCCACCGCAGCCATCGCCCCGCTGCGGGCCGCCGCCGAGGCGCAAGGACGGGGCGATTTCTCTCCGCTGTGGGCCGGGCAGAACGCCAGCCACTGCCGCGAGGTCCCCGCCGCCGAGGTGGTCGCCGACCTCAGTCGAGGCGTAATTGACTGAACATGATTCGGGGCTCCGGGGAACAGTGAGTTGGCTGGCAAGGGCTGATAGCATGTATATATGGACAGCTTTCTAGCCCCCGAGGTGGTCACCGCTTCCTTGGATGACCCGCGCTACTACCTGGCGAATTTCCGCTGCGTGCTCGACTGGGTGGTCGAGCGTCACGGCGACCTCTTGAGCGACGACGAGCACGCGGTCGTGTCGCGCATCGCGGCCTTGCCCGAGGCTGCCCAGGCGCTGCTGGTGCGCATGGTGATGCGCAAGGGCGAGCACTTTCGCACCGCCCGCCTCCACTATCCCGAGATCGGCGACACCGAGGCGGCCCTCGCCCCGCTGGTCGAGGCGGGCTTCGTCGAGGCCGACCTCGCGCTCGATCTCGAGACCCTCTTCCAGCAGCTGCGCCTGCCCGAGCTGCGCCGCGCCCTGGCTTCCGAGATCGCCGCGGCCGGGCTGCCCGTCGCCACCGGCAAGGCCTCGCTTTGCGAGGCGCTGGCGCCGCGTCTCAGTGCGCCCCGCCGGCTCGTCGACTGGTGGCCCGAGGCGCCGGATTGCATCGTGCGTCTCACCGTGATGCCGACCTGCGACCGGCTGCGGCTGATGTTCTTCGGCAACCTGCGCCAGGACTGGTCGGCCTTCGTGCTCGCCGAGCTCGGCCTGCAGCACTACGAGCGGGTGGCGATCACCGCCGACTCCCGCGCCTTCGACCATCGTGACGAGCTCGACGCCTACCTGGCCCTGCACCGGCTGCGCGAGCGCCTGACGGCCGGCGAGCCGATCGTCGACCTCATCGATGCCCTGCCCGAGCCGCTGGCCGGCAACGCCTGGCTGGCCTCGCGGCATCGCCGGCTCTGCGTGGCGCTGGGGCGCCAGGCGGAGCGAGACGGGCAGGGCGAGGCGGCCCTCGCGCTCTACCGCCGGGCCGGCTGGCCGGAGGCGGAGACAGAAACAGAGATCGGGCCGGCGGCGGGGCCCGAGAAAAAAGCGCCGGTCGGCAGCGTCGAGGCGCGCATCCGCCATCTGCGCCTCCAGGAGCGTCGCGGCGAGCACGCCGCGGCCCTGGCCCTGGCCGAGCCGCTCACCGCCGCCCCGGCCAGCGAGGAGGAGGCCCAGGCGCTGGAGCGGCTGGTGCCGCGGCTGCGACGCCGGCTGGGACTGACCCCGCCTTCTACCCGGCGGGCGCCCGCCCACGAGCGCTGGGCGCTGACCCTGCCGCCCGGCCCGGTGGAGGCGGCGGTGCGCGATCACCTGCACGACGAGGCGGCCCCGGTGCACTATGTGGAGAACGCCCTGCTCACCGGGCTCTTCGGCCTGCTCTGCTGGGAGGCGCTCTTCGCGCCGCTGCCCGGCGCCTTCTTCCACCCCTTCCATCGCGGACCGGCGGATCTCTACCGCGAGGACTTCGTCAGCCGTCGTCGGGCGCGCTTCGATGCCTGCCTGGCCCGGCTCGATGACGGCCGCCATCGTGAGGCGATCCTTGCCACCTGGCGGGCGAAGCAGGGGCTGGCCTCGCCCTTCGTGCACTGGGACTCACTCGACGAGGCGCTGCTCGAGCGGGCCCTGGCCTGCCTGCCGCCGGCCGACCTGAAGGCCTGCTTCGAGCGCCTGCTCGGCGATCTCAAGGCCAATCGGGCCGGGCTGCCGGACCTGATCCAGTTTCGCCCCGAGGCCCCGGGGGGCGAGCCGCGTTACCGGCTGATCGAGGTGAAGGGGCCGGGCGATCGGCTGCAGGATAACCAGCGGCGCTGGCTCGCCTTCTTCCACGCCCAGGGGATGCCCGCGGTGGTCTGCCATGTCGCCTGGCAGCAGACGCAGGAGGCACTCGGGGATGGGTGAGGCCGCGCCCCGGCGGGTGGCGGTGCGCGCGCTGTGCGACTTCACCGCCCGGGAGGGCGATCTCGATCACCGCTTCACGCCGGCCCCCAGCGCCCGGGAAGGCATCGCCGGCCATGCCCTGGTGGCGGGGCGGCGTGGCGAGGGCTTTGAAGCCGAGCTGCCCCTTTCCGGCACCGTCGAGGGGCTGACGGTGAGCGGGCGCGCCGACGGCTATGATCCCGCGGCCAACCGCCTGGAGGAGATCAAGACCCACCGCGGGCGGCTCGATCGCATGGCCGACAACCAGCGCGCCCTGCACTGGGCCCAGGTCTCGGTCTACGGCGCGCTGCTGTGCGCCGAGCGCGGCCTCGCCTCGCTGACCCTGGCGCTGGTCTACCTGGACGTCGCCAGCGGCCGCGAGACCGTGCTGACCCGGGAGGCGAGCGCCGCGGAGCTATCGGCCTTCTTCACGACTCAGTGCCGGCGCTTCCTCGCCTGGGCCGAGCTGGAGGTAGCGCACCGCGCCCGCCGCGATGCGGCCCTGGACGCGCTCGCCTTTCCCCATCCCGATTTTCGCCCCGGCCAGCGCGACCTGGCGGAGAGCGCCTACAAGGCCGCCAGCACCGGGCGCTGCCTGCTGGTCCAGGCCCCCACCGGCATCGGCAAGACCCTTGGCACCCTCTTTCCGCTGCTCAAGGCCATGCCTCGCCAGGGTCTCGACCGCGTGGCCTTCCTGACCATGAAGACGCCGGGACGCCGGCTGGCGCTGGATGCCCTGGCCGTCCTCGGGTCCGGGGCCCCCGGCAGCCCGGACGTCGTACCCGCGCCGCTGCGGGTGCTGGAGCTCACCGCCCGTGACAAGGCCTGCGAATACCCCGGCCGGGCCTGCCACGGCGAGGCCTGCCCCCTGGCGGCGGGCTTCTACGACCGGCTGCCCGCGGCGCGGCGCGCCGGGGTGGCGCGCGGCTTCCTGGATCGCGCGGCGCTGCGCGAGGTGGCCGGCGAGCACGGCGTCTGCCCCTACTATCTCGGCCAGGAACTGGCACGCTGGTGCGACGTCATCGTCGGCGACGTCAATCACTGGTTCGATACCAATGCCCTGTTGCACGGCCTGGCCCGGGCCGACGACTGGCGGACGGGGCTGCTGGTGGACGAGGCCCACAACCTGGTGGAACGGGCCCGGGGCATGTACAGCGCCGAGCTCGACCAGCGCCGCCTGGCCCGGCTCCGCCGCGAGGCGCCCGGGGCCCTCCAGCGACCGCTGGGTCGCCTGACGCGCCAGTGGCAGGTGCTGGTCAAGGAGGCGGGCCTTGCCGAGGGCGGCGAGCCGGGGCGGCCCGCCTACCGGGTGCTGGAGGGGCTGCCGGAGGGCATGGTCGCGGCCCTGCAGGGGATCGCCAGTGCCATCACCGAATATTTCGGCGAGCACCCCGAGCAGGCCTCCCTCGAGCTTCAGGAGCTGCTCTTCGAGGCGCTGGCCTTCACCCGGCTGGCCGAGCGCTTCGGCGATCACTCGCTCTGTGACCTGGCCCGCCACGGGCGCGGGCGTGCCGTGCTGGGGCTGCGCAACCTGGTGCCGGCAGACTTCCTCGCCCCCCGCTTCGCGGCCGCCCACGCGACCGTGCTCTTCTCGGCGACCCTGAGCCCGGCCCCCTACCATCGCGACCTGCTGGGCCTGCCGGCGGCCACTGTCTGGCGCGAGGTAGCCTCGCCCTTCGCCGCCGAGCAGCTCGAGGTGCGCATCCGCGCCGACATCTCCACCCGGCTGCGCGACCGGGACGCGTCGCTTGCGCCCATCGTCACCGCGCTGGGCGACCAGTTCCGCCGCCGGCCGGGCCACTACTTAGCCTTCTTCAGCAGCTTCGCCTATCTGGAGGCGGCCCTGGCCCGCTTTTGCGAGGCGCATCCCGAGATCCCCGTGCGCGCCCAGACCCGCGGCATGCGCGAGGAGGCGCGGGACGCCTTCCTGGCCGGGTTCGCGCCGGGCGGGGCGGGCATCGGCTTCGCGGTGCTGGGCGGCGCCTTCGCCGAGGGGATCGACCTGCCCGGCGATCGGCTGGTCGGCGCCTTCATCGCCACCCTGGGGCTGCCGCCCGCCGACGCCTTCAACGAGGCGCTCAAGGCGCGGCTGGCCGCGCGCTTCGGTCGCGGCGACGACTACGCCTATCACATCCCGGGGCTGATCAAGGTGGTGCAGGCGGCAGGAAGGGTGATCCGCGGGCCCGACGACCGCGGAACGGTGGTGCTGATGGACGACCGCTTCGCCCGGCGCGAGGTGAGGGCACGGCTGCCGGCCTGGTGGGGGTCGCCCCTCATGGAGGCGCGACGCTGAGAGACAGGAAGGGGATGAGCGGCTGGCCGGCCGTCACGGCTCGCGGCGGGGCGTCTCTCCCAGCGAGGTGGTGACGTCCTCGTCGGCCTCGTAGAGGGCCTCGAGCTCCCGGGCCGCCTCCTGGACCGTCTGGATCTGCTTCTTCTCGTTGCCGAACACCTCCAGCTGGCGGCGCAGCGTCAGCTCGTCGTGGGGCCGGAAGGTGTCGATGGTGTGCTGGGCCTGGTCGCGGGGAATCCCCAGGCCGACCAGCACGTCGCGGGTCAGTTCCAGGCTCGCCGGCAGCAGCTCGCGGACCAGGTCGTTCACGCCGGCTCGCATCAGCAGGTGGGCGTGGTAGCGGTTGCGGGCTCGGGCATAGAGGCGCAGATGGGGGAAGCGCTGCCGCACGCTGGCGACGATGCGCATCGAGGCCTCGGGGTCGCCCACCGCCACCACCAGCACCCGGGCCTGATCGGCGCCGGCGGCCTCGAGGAGGCCGATGCGGGAGGCATCGCCGAAATAGACCTTGTTGCCGTAGCGGCGGACGAAGGCCACCTGGTCGGCGTTGATGTCGAGCACCGTGTAGGGGATCTTCAGGCCCTGCAGGGCGCGGCCCATGATCTGGCCGAAGCGCCCGAAGCCGGCGAGGATGATCTGCGGCGACTCGTCCGGCAGGGTATCGAAGTCGGGGCGCGGCTTGCGGGCCTTGAAGAGCGGGCGCACCAAGCGGGCGTGGGCCAGGAACATCACCGGCGTGGCGGCCATCGACAGCGACACCACCAGCACCAGCTCGTCGACCAGGGCGGTGGGCAGCAGAGCGGTGGTACCGGCCGCGGTGAGCAGCACGAAGCCGAACTCGCCGCCCTGGGAGAGCAGCACCCCGAGGTTGAGGGCCTCGCGCCAGCCGGTACCGAAGGCCCTGGCCGCCGCCACCACGCTCAGGGCCTTGGCCAGCAGCAGGGCTCCGGTCAGGCCGAGGATCATCCCGGGGCGCTCGGCCAGCAGGCCGATCTGGGCGGTCATGCCCACGGCCATGAAGAACAGGCCCAGCAGCAGGCCCCGGAAGGGCTCGATGTCCGCCTCGATGCCGTGGCGGTACTCCGAGTCGGCCAGCAGCACCCCGGCGATGAAGGCGCCCAGCGCCATGGAGAGGCCGGCGAGCTCCATCAGCAGGGCGGCCCCGATCACCACCAGCAGGGCGGTCCCGGCGAACACCTCGCGGCTGCGGGTACCGGCGGCGAAGCGGAACAGCGGTCGCAGCAGCAGCCGGCCGCCGATGATCAGGCCGGCGAAGGCGCCGATGGCCACCAGGACCTCCTGGAGCATCGGCATGAGCCCCCCCGCCAGCAGGTCCTGGGCGGCCAGCAAGGGGATGAGGGCCAGCACCGGGATCGCGGCCAGGTCCTGGAAGAGCAGCAGGGCGAAGGCGTTGCGGCCGTGGCGGCTCTGCAGCTCATGGCGCTCGCCCAGCAGCTGCAGCACCAGGGGCGTGGAGCAGAGCCCCAGGCTGAAGCCCGTCACCGCCGCGGCCACCGGCGACAGGTCGAGCGCCCAGCCGCAGGCCGTGAGCAGCAGGGTGGTCACGCCGACCTGCAGGCTGCCGAAGCCGAAGACCGCCTTGTGCATCAGCTTGAGGCGCGAGGGCTTGAGCTCCAGGCCGATCACGAAGAGCAGGAAGATGATGCCGACCTGAGAGAACTGCAGCACGGCTTCGGTATCGGCCACCAGGGCGAGGGTCGAGGGGCCGATGGCCACCCCCGCGGCCAGGTAGCCCAGCACCTCGCCGAGCCCCAGGCGCTTGAAGACCGGCACGATCAGCACCGCCGAGGCGAGAAAGATCAGGGCGTTGAGCAGCAGGTCGGTGGCCAAGGGGGGCTCCTTGCGAACGGCGGGGGTGCCCCCATGTTATCCGATGGATCCGCCCGCGCGTCAGGTGGGCGCCGTGACTGACGGGAACGGCAGGCGTCATGGCCGGTCCCAGTCGTCACCGAAGCCCCTTCATTATTGCGCGACAGGAGAGACCGCCATGCGACTCAACGCCGACTTCAGCCGCCGCGCGGTGGTCACCCCCGATGACTACCGCTGGGTGGCCTCGCCCACGCCCGGGGTCGAGCGGATGATGCTCGATCGGGTTGGCGAGGAGGTGGCCCGGGCCACCTCCCTGGTGCGCTATGCGCCCAACAGCACCTTCCCGACGCATGAGCACGGCGGGGGTGAGGAGATCCTGGTGCTGGAGGGGGAGTTCGCCGATGAGCACGGCCGCTACCCGGCGGGCCACTACCTGCGCAATCCCATCGGCACCGCCCATGCGCCCCGGGTCGGGGATGAGGGGGCCCTGATCTTCGTCAAGCTGCACCAGTTCTCGCCGGACGATACCGCGCAGAAGGTGATCGACACCCGGGCCGGCGGCTGGCGGTCGGGCCTGGTCGAGGGCCTTCAGGTGCTGCCGCTGCACGACTTCGAGGGCGAGCACGTGGCGCTGGTGCGCTGGGCCCCGAACACCCGCTTCCAGCCCCATGCCCACTGGGGGGGCGAGGAGATCCTGGTCCTCGAGGGCACCTTCCACGACGAGCACGGCGCCTATCCGGCGGGCAGCTGGCTGCGCAGCCCCCATCGCAGCCAGCACACCCCCTTCACCGGCGACGATGGCGCGCTGATCTACGTCAAGGTGGGCCACCTGCTGCCCGATTGAGGCGACCGAGTGCGACGGGTCGATGGCACTTCGACGATTGTCCGTTTCGCGCCCGCTGTGCTACCCCTAGAGGTGGTCCTCACGAGATGGCCCTTCGCCGAAGGGCAACGGACAAGGAGACGTCATCATGGGTATCGAAGTCGGCGGCCTGCTGGGCCTCATCTGGCTGATCATCGTGATCTGGGCCATCGTCAAGGTGGCCAAGAGTTCGGCCGGGGGGCTCGCCAAGCTGCTCTGGATCCTGGTGCTGCTGTTCTTTCCGCTGATCGGTCTGATCGTCTGGTTGCTGCTTGGCCCCAAGGGATAGCGACACATCGCGTACGGCATGATCATGTGCCACTCGGGCAGGCCAATTGGCCTGCCCGAGGACGTTTGGAACCCACGATGCTGGCGAGGAGGCTAGCCTTTCGGCCGAGCCCGTTGGCGGGACAGGGTTTCCAGCACGGTCACGCCGAGAAAGCCGGTCAGGGCGCCGGTCAAGAAGGCCCCGGCCTCGGAGGCCACCACGGCCACCGGCAGGGCCAGGTAACCGACCCCCAATACGCCTGCGACGTAGGCGATGCTGGCCACCACCACGCCTTCGAGAAGGCGCCGTGACGCCTGGCGCTTGCGGGTCCCCTTGACGAAACGGCGTGCGAAGCCCCCCAAGGCACCGCCCACCAGGGCCGCGATGGCAGGCCCCCAGGGAATGTGCTGTTCGATGGTCGCCGAACCGCGCATGCCGCTGGCGAAGGCGGTGATGGTGATCGGGGCCAGGCCTTGGGAGCGCAGGGTGAACGCCGTGGCGGATGCCTCGGGGTCGAGCCGTAGCCGGCCGGAATCGAGATGGCCGCCCCCCGTCAGCGTTACGTCGATGTCGGTGGCAACGTCGGCGGGGAGCGGCACGCCATGCGGAGCCAGTTGCACGATGGTCACCTCTTGCGTCGCCAGTCCCAGCCCCATGAGGCTGGATGCCGCGGGCCGGACTGCGAGGCGAGGCAGCGCCTCGATTTGCAGGTCGACATCGGAGAGGGTGGAGCGTACCCGTACAGTGGGCCTCGGCGTGCGGGGGATGAAATGCAGGGGCACGCTCTTCTCGTGGGCCAGCCCTGTTGCCTTGAGCGTCAAGGTGGGGATGTCCTCGAGGGCTTCCAGCCCCGCGAAGCCCAGCCTGACGGTCACCGGGGAGTCGAGTGAGATCGTGTCGTGCTGGGCATCCGGGACGCGCAGGCCGAAGTTCAGGTCGGTATGGTAGGCCCCTGTCTCCTCGTTCCAGAAGGCAGGAACCGGGCTCGGGACCAGCGTCAGGCGAATCCAGGAGGCGATCAGCCCTCCATCAGGGGAGCTCCCGCTCGCGGGGGGCGTGGAGGGGATGTCGGGCATGACCAGCCCCCCCGGCAGTACCCGGGGCTCCTCGGAACTCAGCACCAGAGTCTCGACCTGCTCATCCTTGACGACGAAGGGGTGACCCGGGGAAACGGCGAGGCTGACCTTGTCCTGTGCCTGGCGGGGCTCGGCCTCGCCGGTGATGTCGCGTCCCTGAAGGGTGGTGACACGCAGGGACTCGGCACTTTTCTGCCAGTCGAGCAGCAGGCGTGTTTCCGGCGTTTGCTGCGGTGGCGGTTGCGGGGCACTCGGGGATGGCTGCGGCCAGGTCGGCGTCGACAGGCCCACGACCATCAGAAGAAACCAGCGGAAGACAGAAGAACATTGGGGCATGACGGTGCCTTCCGTGGTCGAGCTCTCTGGCCAGGCGAACCACGTGCTGCCCAGGCCGAGGATGAGTGGTTGGCCACCAGTATAGTCAAGCGGGGGAGTCGGAGACTCCGGGATGGTCCCGGGGCTCGCCCCGTTCGCACTTGACGCAGTCGAGTGCCAACCCCAGCCGGGAGCGCCGGCCTTCCACGGTGGTCACCCAGGGCCGCTCGACCCAGGGCGGCTGGTGGCGCACGTGCTGGTTATGGCCACAGGCCAGCTCGGCCACCCAGTGGCCCTCCTCGTCGCGATGGTAGCCGACGATCGGCTGTTGCATGTAGGGCTCCTTAGATCGGGTCTCTCGGCGCCAGATCACCGTCCTGCGCCGCATAGAGGCGCAGGTGGGCGTCGATCACCGTCTCGATGTCGGTGAGGATCGCCTCATCGAAGGCCGCGACCTCCAGGCGGCGCAGCAGCGGCTCGCGGCCGATCAGGAAGAAGACGATCTGGCCGATCAGGGTATGGGTCTCGAGTATCACCCGTCGATCGTCGACCGCGCGGCCGGTGAGCCGGGCGATCAGGCCGCCCAGCCTACGCTGGACCGGGCCGAAGGCCTCGGCCTGGAGGATCTCGAAGGCCTCGCCCGGATGCACCTGCTCGCGCATCACCAGCAGCAGCCAGCGGCGACACTCCTCGTCCTCGGTGAAGGTGCGCACCATCCGCCTGGCGAGGGCACGCAGCGTGGCCAGGACGGCGTCGCGATCCTCCACGGGCGCCGGCGCGGCCGCCGCGTCGAGGGAGAGCCGGCGCCTCAGCTGCTCGGCGATATAGCGCGACGCGGCGAGATAGAGGCCGCGCTTGTTGCCGAAGTGGTAGGCGATGGAGCCGATGTTGGCCCCTGCCGCCTCGGCCAGCCCGCGGGTGGTGGTGGCCTCGAAGCCGAACTCTCCGAACAGCCGGATGCCGGCCTGGATCAGCCGGTCGCGGGTATCGGGGGATGCGGGACGGGGGATCATGACGTCACTCCTCCCCGGCCGGGGCGCGGGTGTCGATGCCAAAGAAGACGGTGTAGAGCACCGGCACCACCCCCAGGCTCATGACGGTGCCGATTCCCAGGCCGAAGGCCATGGCCGCGGCCATGCCGTAGAACAGCGGGTCGCGGCCGATGATCAGCGGCAGGAAGCCGAGGATGGTGGTGATCGCCGACATCAGGATCGGCCTCAGTCGCCGTGCCGAGGCCTTGACCACGGCGTCACGTCCCGACAGCGCCGAATCCTGACGCTCGATGTCGATGCGGTCGATCAGCACGATGGCGTTGTTGATGATGATGCCGGCCAGGCTGTAGATGCCCAGCAGCACCATGAAGCCGAAGTCGGCGCGTGTGGCCAGCAGGCCCAGCGCCACGCCGACGATCACCAGCGGGATGGTGGCGATGATCACCAATGGGCGCTTGAAGGAGTTGAACTGCCCCACCAGCAGGATGAAGATCAGCCCGATGCACAGCGGCAGGTTGGCCTGCAGGGCGGCCTGGCCCTCCCGGGATTCCGCCACCACGCCGTCGAACTCGATCCAGTGCCCCACAGGCAGCGTGGCCTCCAGCTCGCGCAGCGCCGGTTCCACTCTTGGCACCATGTCCTCGGCGGTGTAGTGGCGGTTGCGCCCCTCGACGGTGATGGTGCGCACCAGGTTCTCGCGGTCGATGCGGTAGTAGCCGCTGTCGAGGCGCACCTCGGCCACCTGGTTGAGGGGCACGCCCGCCCCGGGGGTGCCCAGCGGATAGACGATCAGCGACTTCAGGCGCTCGACGCTCTCGCGCTGGGCGTCGGCGTAGCGCATCACCACCGGGATGATGTCGTCGCCCTCGCGGTAGTGGCTCAGGTGGTAGCCGTCGATGGCGCCGGTGAGCGAGCGGGCGATGTCCTCGGAGGTGATGCCGGCGCTGCGCGCCCGCGCCTGGTCGACCTCGATGGCAAGTGAGGGAATCCGCGCCTCCCAGCTCTGGCGCACGCCCCGGGCGCCATCGAGGTCGCGCAGGATGTCCTCGACCCGCTTGGCGGCCGCGAACAGCACCTCCCGATCCGGTCCCTTGACCTGCACCTTGAGCAGGGTGCTGTCGGAGGGGCCGAGGAACATCCGCGTGACCTGGGGTGAGAGGTCCGGGTGGCGAGTGGCGAGGAAGCTGCGGGTCGCCTGGATGACCGCCTCGACCCGCTCGCGGTCGGCGACGTTGAGCACCATGAAGCCCTTGTTGGGCGCCGGGTCGAGGGGCGTCAGCGAGAGCACGAAGCGCGGCCCGCCGAAGCCGGCGTAGGCGGCCACGCCGGTGACGTCCTCACTCAGCGCCGGGGCGCCGATCAGGGCGTCGCTCAGCGCCTGGACACGCTGGCCGGTGAGGGTCTCGGCGATGTCCGAGGGGAAGTCGATGGTCACCAGCACCTGGTTGCGGTCCGAGTCGGGGAAGAACTTCTTGGGCACCAGCTGCATCATCGCCACCCCGGCGACCAGGGTTACGGCCATGGCGGCCAGGAACAGCCCGCGGTGGTGGAGCAGCCCGGCGAGCCCGCGCCCATAGCGCCGCGAGACCCAGCCGAAGGCCCGGTCGGCGAGGCGGGGGGTGTCGCCGGTCCCGTGCGAGGCTCGCCAGTCCCCTCGAGGCGCCTTCAGGAAGCGGTGGCAGAGCGCCGGGGTGACGGTCATCGACAGGAACCAGGAGGCGAGCAGGGTGATGGCGATGACGATCGAGATCGAGCGGGTGTACTCGCCGGAGGCGTGCTCGGCGAGCATCAGCGGCAGGAACACCAGGATGGTGGTCAGGCTCGAGGAGAGCAGCGGCAGGGTGAGCTCCGCGCCGGTCTCGCGGATCGCCGCGTCGCGGTCGCTGCCGGCCTCCAGCCGCGTCTTGAAGTCCTCGGCGACGACGATGGCGTTGTCGACCAGCAGGCCCAGGGCGATCACCAGGGTGGCGAGGCTCGCCCGCTGCAGCGTCAGCTCGGCGAGCCCCATGATGGCCAGTGTCACCAGCATCACCGCGGGGATGATCGAGCCGACGATCAGCCCGGTGCGCAGGCCCAAAAAGAGGATCACCACCCCCAGCACGATGGCCAGCGTCTGCATGACGCTGGCGGTCACCCCGTAGACGGCGTTGGCCACCTGCTCGGGCTGGAAGGTCATGATGTCGAGGCGGTAGCCAGCCGGGAGGGTGGGGCGAATCGCGTCCAGGCGCGTCTTGATGGCGCGGCCGACGTCCAGCACGCTCTCGCCCTCGAGCATCGAGACGGCGAAGACGATCGCCGGCCGGCCGTTGAAGTAGGCGGGACGGTCCGCCGGATCCTCGTAGCCGCGGCGGATCTCGCCCAGGTCGCGCAGGCGCAGGGTGCCGCCGTCGGGCAGGCGCAGCTCGGTGTCGCCCAGCGCCTCGAGGCTGGCGAACTCGCCGCTGACCTCCAGGGCCAGGCGCTGCTCGCCGGCCTCGAGGATGCCGCCGGGCGGGAAGATGTTGCGGCGCTGGATCTGGCCGGCTAGTTCGGTCGGGGAGAGGCCGAGCTCGGCGAGGCGCGCCTCGGCGATGTCGATGAAGATGCGCTGTTCCTGCACGCCCAGCAGCTCGACCCGCTTGATGCCGGCGACGCCGTAGAGGCGAGTGCGGATATGCTCGGCGATCTCCTGCTGCTCGGCCTGGGGGAAGTCGGCGGCGGTGAGCGCCGCGGTGACCACGGCCACGTCGCCGAAGTCGTCGTTGAGCACCGGGTCTTGGGTGCCGGCGGGCAGGGCCGGCCTCGTTGCCTCGACCTTCTGGCGCACCTCGTCCCAGATCTGCTCCAGGTCGAAGTAGCGGTCCTGGATCTCCACGTGGAGGATCGAGTGGCCGCGCATCGAGGTCGAACGGATCCGCTCCACCTCGCCGATGGTGCGGATGTTCTCCTCCAGGGGCTTGGTGATGTTCTCCTCCACCTGGGCGGCCGGCAGGCCGGGGAAGGCGGTGGTCACCACCGCCTCGCGCACGGTGATCTCGGGATCCTCCCGGGCCGGCAGGGTGGCATAGCTGTAGAGGCCGTAGAGTATGGCCACCAGGGTGGCCAGGAAGAAGACCGGACGGCGCTCGAGGGCGAGCTCGCTCAGGTTCATGGCGGCCTCAGTGGTAGCGCTCGGGGCCGTGGCCGAGCAGGCTCACGGCCTGTCCGGGGCGCACGAACTCCACGCCGCGAGCCACGATGCGCTCACCCGGGGCCAGTGCGCCGCGCACGGAGGCCCGGCCCTCGCCCATGGTCACCACCTCCACCGCGACGCGCTCGAGGGTCAGGTCCTCGGTGATGCGCAGCACGTGTGCGCGGCGGGCGTCGCTATCCTCACCGCCCGCCTGTTCACCGTCGCGCCTGTCACCGGGCTGACCATCGCGCTTGTCACCGAACACCAGGGCGGTCATCGGCACCGGCAGCAGCGGTGCGCCCTCGCTTGCGGTCTCGCGCTCGTCAAGCGAAAGCTCGACTCGGGCGGTCATACCCGAGCGCAGGCCGGGGGGCGGCGTGTCCACGCCGAGGATCACCGGATAGTCGTTGGAAGAGCGGGGCTGGGTGCCCAGGTGGCGCAGGTTGGCCGCGCTCTCGGCGTTGCCCAGGGCGGGCAGGATGACGCGGTGGGTCGATCCCGTCGCCAGGGCGTCGACCAGCGTCTCGGGCACGCTGGTCTCCACCTCGAAGCCCTCCCGGTCGGAGATCACCTCGAGCACCGGCTGGCTGGCCGCGACCCGTTCGGCGGGCTCGGTCTGGCGCCGGCTCACCGAGCCGTCGAAGGGGGCCGCGAGGCGGGTCAGCGTCAAGTCGCGTTCGGCGAGTGCGAGGGCTGCCCGAGCCGAGGCCAGGCGGGATTCGGCGGTGCCCAGGGCGGCCCGGGCGGCATCCAGACGCATCTCGCTGACATAGCCCTTGTCGGCGAGGCTGGCCTGGCGGCGGTAGTCCTGGCGCTTCTCGCGCAGCACCGCCTCGGCCTCCTGCCGCTCGGCGCGGCGCTGGTCGGCCACCAGGCGATAGCGGGCGGCGCCGAGCTCGGCCAGCACGTCGCCGGCGGCGAAGCGCTCGCCTATGTCCACGTTCAGGCGGCGGATTTCCCCGGGGATCTCGAAGCTCAGCGTGGTGCGTTCGGCGGCCTTGATCCGGCCCGAGAGGCGGGTGATGGCGGCGCCGTTGCCCGCCTGGATGACATGGCTGTCGACCATCGTGGGCGGTGGCTTGGCGGGCGCGCCCGCCTCCGGCGAGCAGCCGGCGGCCAGCCACGAGAGGCCGGCCAGCAGGAGCCAGAGGGCCGATATGCGGCGGGGGAACGGCATGGGCGCAATCCTCGACGGCGAGCGATGGGCGTCGGGCACGCCCGAGACCATGCCGCAGTGTATTAATCAGCTGATTAAATCGCAACGGACCTCGCCGAGCCGGCCGCCGTCGTGCCTGACGCCACTCGCTTCGCGGCGTCCTCGCTCCGGCGCCTCAGCGCTCTGAGGAGGCCGCCCAGAGGTTCACGCCGCCCTCCACCGCATGGCGGTCGATCTCGGCGAGCTCCTCGTCGGTGAAGGCCGGCGCGCTGAGCGCATCCACGCCGTCGACGACCTGTTGTGGGCGGCTGGCGCCGATCAGCGCCGAGGTCACCCGGCCGCCGCGCAGCGTCCAGGCGATGGCCATCTGGGCGAGGGTCTGGCCGCGGCGCCGGGCGATCTCGTTCAGCGCGCGCACCCGCGCCAGGTTCTCCGCCGAGAGGTGGGCGTCCTTGAGGGTCTTGCCGCGAGCGCCGCGGCTGCCCTCGGGGATGCCGTCCAGGTACTTGTCGGTCAGCAGGCCCTGAGCCAGCGGCGAGAAGACGATCGAGCCCATGCCCAGGTCGTCCAGAGTGTCGAGCAGGCCGTCGTCCTCGATCCAGCGATTGACCAGCGAGTAGCTGGGCTGGTGGATCAGGCAGGGGGTGCCCAGCGAGCGCAGGATCTCCACCGCCTCGCGGGTGCGCTGGGCGCTGTAGGAGGAGATGCCGGCATATAGCGCCTTACCCTGGCGCACGGCTTGGTCCAGCGCGCCCATGGTCTCCTCGAGCGGGGTCTCGGGGTCGAAGCGGTGGGAGTAGAAGATGTCGACGAAGTCGATCCCCAGGCGCTCGAGGCTGCGATCGAGGCTCGAGAGCAGGTACTTGCGGCTGCCCCACTCGCCATAGGGGCCGGGGTGCATGCGGTAGCCGGCCTTGGTGGAGATCACCAGCTCATCGCGGTAGCCGGCGAAGTCGCTCGCGAGGATGCGCCCGAACAGCGCCTCGGCGCTGCCGGGGGGCGGGCCGTAGTTATTGGCCAGGTCGAAGTGGGTGATGCCGTGATCGAAGGCGGTGCGGCAGATCGCCCGGGCAGTGTCGACGCTTCCAGTCTCGCCGAAGTTCTGCCACAGCCCCAGCGACAGGGCCGGCAGCTTCAGGCCGCTGCGCCCGCAGCGGTGGTAGGGCATGCGCTCGTAGCGATCTTCCGCGGGGGAGTAAGACATGGGGATCTCCTGGTTATTCATGTGCCCACTCGGGGGAGCGGGCGAGGCCGGGGCGTCACGCGGGACAGGCGGCGAGATGCGTGCGGTCGCGTCCGGCGCGCTTGGCGGCGTAGAGGGCGGCGTCGGTGCGCCGGAAGAGGCCGGGGTAGGACTCGCCCGGCTGGTGCTCGCCGATGCCGCCACTGACGGTCACGCCGATCTCCTGACCGTCGTCGAGGGACACTCGCCCGCGGCGCACGTGGGTCCGCACGCGTTCGACGATCTCCCGGGCCGCCCGTTGGCTGGCACCGGGCATCACGATCACGAACTCCTCGCCGCCGGTGCGGGCCACGAGATCGCCGTCGCGTAGGCACTGGGCCATGCGCTCGCCGAGCCAGCGCAGCACGCGATCGCCGACGTCGTGACCGTGGGTGTCGTTGATCACCTTGAAGTGGTCGATGTCCAGCATCGCCAGGCAGAAGGGCGGTTCACCGGCCTCGCGCGCCTGCATCAGCCCCTCGATGCGATGTTCCAGGCCGGAGCGGTTGGGCAGGCCGGTGAGGTGGTCGGTCATCGCCCGGTTGGCCATGCGGTCGCGCTCGCGGCGTACCCGCTCGAACTCGACCTCGTGGGTGATGACGCGCTCCGTAGCGTTGGCGATCAGCCGCAGCAGCTCCTCCTCGATCTCGCTGAAGGGGCGCCCGCGCGGGGCAGCGCTGGAGAAGTTGAGGGTGCCCCAGACCCGGCCGTTCACGCGCAGGGGTATGCCGATGTAGCTTTCCAGGCCGAAGGCCTGGTAACAGGGGTGGCCGCTGATGCGCGGATCCTCGCCCGCCCGGACGGTATGGAAGACGTCCGCCTCGTCAAGCACCAGCCGGCAGTAGGTGTCGCCCAGCGGGAAGGTGGTACCCGGCGCGATCTCGGGGCCGCGGGAGGCGGCCCACCAGACGGTGTAGCGCTCGTCCTCGATGCGGCTGATCAGGCCGATCTCCAGAGAGAGGTAGGCCAGGGCATCTTCCAGCAACTGCTCGACGATCTCCCGGGTATCGATATCGGTGCGGTTGATGCCGGTGTGCACGTCGCGCAGCAGCTGGATCATCGCCCCGTACTCGGAGATGTCCTGGATGATGGCGTAGAACCCCGCGACCTCGCCGTCGATATAGTCGGGGACGTAGTGGACCTTGAAGTAGACAATGCGGCCGTCGGCCAGCGTCAGGCGATCCTCGTAGGTCACCTCCTCGCCGGCCAGGGCGCGACGAAAACGCGGTGCCACCTTGGCGTAGGAGGCCTCGTCGAGCACCGACGACACCGGTCGACCGTAGAGGGCCTCGCGGCTGAGGCCGATGAAGTCCAGGTAGGCCTGGTTGTTGAGGCGAAAGCGGCCGTCCGGGTCGACGTAGGCGACCATCACCGGCAGGCGGTCGGCGAGTCGCCGGATCACGCCGTCGTCGTGCGAGGCCTCGGATGTCAGCCGCAGGGCGACGCTACTGTCGGAGAGCGCGTAGACGCTGCAGGCGTCGGTCTCCACGGCCCGGGTCTGGCCGGGCTCGGGCGCCAGGATGCTGAACTGCTCGATCAGCGTGGCGGCGAGGCGCACGCGCGGGTCAGCCAGCTCGTGAAGGGGGCGATCAATCAGCGCCTCCCGGGGCTCGTCGAGCAGCGTGTCGGTGTCCCCGATGGCATCCAGGATCCGCCCGTCGCGGTCGACCTGCAGGTGGACGGTGCGCGCAAGCGTCAGGACTTCCTCGCGCCATGAAGGTGGGATCATGCAGTGAATCGCCTCTCATTCATGTGGCTGTGGCGATTCACGCTGCCGCAAGCCGCAGAGGATGTCCACGAAAAAGCGATGTTGCGGTGTGCCCGGCAACGAAAAACGGCCAATGCCTGAAGGCATGTGCCATGGGAGGAAGGCCGTAGTTCTGCCAGAACCCCAGCGTCAGGCCGCTGCGTCCGCAGCGGTGATAAGGCATCCGCTCATAGCGGTGTGGCGAGGGGGAATAGCTCAGGGGGTCTCTCCTTTGCCGGTGACGTGCACGCGATGGCCGCCGAGACGCTTGCTGACGTACATCGCCTGGTCGGCCTGCTCGAAGAGGACGTCGAAACTGTCGCCATGTTCGGGGTAGCAGGCCACCCCGATACTGAGGGGTGGCACCTCATCGACCGGGTCGGTGATCAGGCGCTGCAACATCTTCACCGCCCCGCTGACGTCGGTATCCGGCAGCATGATGACAAACTCGTCGCCACCATGGCGAGCCAGGAGGTCACTGCTGCGTGTGTGGTCCTTGAGCTGATCGGCCAGGGCCTTGATCGTGCGGTCTCCCTCCCCGTGCCCCTGTGTGTCGTTGATGGTCTTGAGGCCATCCATGTCGATGACCACGACGCTGTAGGGGGTTTGGGCCCGCTGGGACATGGCGTGAATCGGCTTGATCAGGTCATTGAAGGCACGACGATTGAAGAGGCCGGTCAGAGGGTCCTTACTCGCCATCTCGAGCAGCATCCGGTTGGAGACCTCTATGCCGTTGACCAGTGTCGATATCAGGTAGCCGACGATGAGGTAGGCGATGAGATTGATACCCAGGAGGGACAGGTTCGCAGGTTCCGTGAGGCTCTCGCCGCTGAGTTGAAACAGCAGCAGGATGCACGCGCCGATTGCCACGACCTGGAGCATGGTGGCCAGGACTCCCAGCGTCAGAGCGCTGGTCACCACCGCCAGCAGGTAGAGGCTCGTGAGGGGCCCCGATACCCCCTCGGTGTTGTGGAGAAACCAGCTGATGAAGCCGATCATCACCCAGGTGTGAATGGCCAGCAGCCAGCGTTGCCTGTCGCCGAAGAAATGCAGGCGGCTGGCGAGCAGGCTGAAGCCGAAATAGGTCACCGTGGTGAGCAGCAGTCCCAGGCTACGCTCATTCGGGGCGCCAATGATCACCAGGTAGAGAGTGATCAGGGTGACCAGCAACCACTCGATCTGATGAAGCCCCGCCATGAAGCCCTGAATCTGGATCCGACGCGAGTCCCATGACAGCGGGGGGATAGGGTCTTGCACCTTCATCGAGGTCTCTTCCTGGCAGGTGGTCGGCCGTCAGGACGGCCCCGCCCCGGCGTCTCTGGCGGGCATCGAGTGATGATGATAGTACCAGAAGCTCTCATGCCGATGGCCGAGACGCAATCGCCAGGCGACGGTAAGCGGCCGTGAACGCTCAGGGCGCGATCCAGGGCGGTCTGTCACGCCCTGGCGTTGTGACGTGCGGTGGAGTGAGTTACCTGCAGGGGGTGTACCTCCATTGATATGCCAGTTTCCGGGCCATGAAACGTCGAAGAACCTGAAAAACGCCCCGCCCGGCGTGGCCGGACAGGGCGTCATCATCTGGGGTGGCGGCAGGCCGGTGGACGCGTCGCATCTCGCGGGTCGCGATGGGCATCTCCAGCATGCCGGGGCGAAATGCCCCGGCCGTCTATGGTGTCAATCTATGGCTCAATCCCAGCTATGGCTCAATCCCAGCTCAGCGCGCCGCCCACCTGGTACTCGGTGACGCGGGTCTCGAAGAAGTTCTTCTCCTTGCGCAGGTCGATGATCTCGCTCATCCACGGGAAGGGGTTCTTCGCGCCGGGGAACTGCTCCTTCAGGCCGATCTGCGCCAGGCGGCGGTTGCAGATGAAGTGCAGGTACTCCTCCATGATCGCCGCGTTCATACCCAGCACGCCGCGGGGCATGGTGTCCCGGGCGTAGGCGATCTCGAGCTCGGTGCCCTCGAGGATCATCTGGGTGACCTCGTCCTGGAACTCGGCCGTCCACAGGTGCGGGTTCTCGATCTTGATCTGGTTGATCATGTCCACGCCGAAGTTCAGGTGCATGGACTCGTCGCGCAGGATGTACTGGAACTGCTCGGCGACGCCGGTCATCTTGTTGCGGCGACCCATGGAGAGGATCTGGCTGAAGCCGCAGTAGAAGAAGATGCCTTCGGTCACGCAGTAGAAGGCGATCAGGTTGCGCAGCAGCTCCTGGTCGGTCTCCGGGGTGCCGGTGTTGAAGTCCGGGCGGGAGAGCGACTGGGTGTGCTTGAGGCTCCAGGCCGACTTGGCGGCGACGGAGGGCACCTCGCGGTACATGTTGAAGACTTCGCCCTCGTCCATGCCCAGCGACTCCACGCAGTATTGGTAGGCGTGGGTGTGGATCGCCTCCTCGAAGGCCTGGCGCAGCAGGTACTGGCGGCACTCGGGGTTGGTGATCAGGCGGTAGAGGGCCAGCACCAGGTTGTTGGCGACCAGCGAATCCGCGGTGGAGAAGTAGCCCAGGCTGCGCTCGACGATGCGCCGCTCGTCCGCGGTGAGGCCTTCGGCGCTCTTCCACAGGGCGATGTCGGCGTTCATGTTCACTTCCTGGGGCATCCAGTGGTTGGCGCTGCCGTCCAGGTACTTCTGCCAAGCCCACTCGTACTTGAAGGGCACCAGCTGGTTGAGGTCGGCGCGGGCGTTGATCATCTGCTTGTCGTCGACCTCGATGCGCGCCGCGCCCATTTCGAGCTCCTCGAGGCCCGCGGCCACGTCGAGCTCTTCCAGCGAGCGCTTGGCGCGAGCCATGCGATCCTCGTCGGCCACCTCGTAGGCGCCGGCGCTCTCCGCCACGGCGTCCGGGGTGGGCGTAGGCTCGGGCGCCGGGGCCGGCGCGGTCTGGGCCGCGGCCGGCTGCTCGGCGACCGCGGCATCGTCTTCGTGAAATTCGTCCCAGTTCAGCATGATGTCTCTCCCGGTGGCATTCCGGATGATCCGTGGGAGCACAGCTTGCTGCGCTCCCACGGCAATAAGTTGGTCGTTGAGCCGGAAGCCGCCGGTTTTTCTTACGGCTTCCAGCTTATGGCTTACAGCTCAAGAAGTTACTGACAGGCCTCGCAGCCCAGCTCGTCGAGATCGCCCGCGGAGGGGGCGCGGGAGCCGCTGCCGCTCTTGCCGGACAGGAAATCCTCGACGCCTCGCGCCTCGGGCTTGGCCTCGGGGCTCGGCGCCGGTGCCGGCGTGGCGTCCGGGGCGGCGTTGCTCACCGCGTTGAGGGTGCCGCGCTCCACGGTGGACTTCTCCACCGAGGTGGCGCCCAGGGCGCGCAGGTAGTAGGTGGTCTTCAGGCCGCGATACCAGGCCATCCGGTAGGTCACGTCGAGCTTCTTGCCCGAGACGCCCTGGATGTAGAGGTTCAGCGACTGCGCCTGGTCGATCCACTTCTGGCGACGCGAGGCGGCCTCCACCAGCCACTTGGGCTCGACCTCGAAGGCGGTGGCGTAGCGGGCCTTGAGATCGGCCGGCACGCGGTCGATCGGCTGCACGCTGCCGTCGTAGTACTTGAGGTCGTTGATCATCACCTCGTCCCACAGGCCGCGCGCCTTGAGGTCGTTGACCATGTAGGAGTTGACCACCGTGAACTCGCCGGAGAGGTTCGATTTCACGAACAGGTTCTGGTACGTCGGCTCGATCGATTGCGACACGCCGCAGATGTTGGAGATGGTCGCGGTCGGGGCGATGGCCATGACGTTGGAGTTGCGCATGCCCTGCTCGGCCAGCTTCTCGCGGATGCGCGACCAGTCCTGGGTCTGTGAAGTGTCGACTTCGATGTACTGCTCGCCACGCTCCTGCTTCAGCTTCTCGATGGAGTCGATGGGCAGCACGCCCTGGCTCCACAGCGAGCCTTCATAGCTCTGATACTGGCCGCGCTCGGCGGCGAGGTCAGAGGAGGCCTCGATGGCGTGGTAGCTGACCAGCTCCATGGAGCGGTCGGCGAACGCGACGGCGTCCTCGGAGGCGTAGGCGATGCCGTGGGCGTAGAGGGCGTCCTGGAAGCCCATGATGCCGAGCCCCACCGGACGGTGCTTGAAGTTCGAGTTCTTGGCCTGGGGCACCGCGTAGTAGTTGATGTCGATGACGTTATCGAGCATCCGCACCGCGGTACGCACGGTCTTCCTGAGCTTCTCGCCGTCGAGCTCGCCGTCGGTCATGTGCTGGGCGAGGTTGACCGAGCCCAGGTTGCACACCGCGATCTCGTCGACCGAGGTATTTAGGGTGATCTCGGTGCACAGGTTGGAGCTGTGCACCACGCCGGCGTGCTGCTGCGGACTACGCAGGTTGCACGGATCCTTGAAGGTGATCCAGGGATGGCCGGTCTCGAACAGCATCGAGAGCATCTTGCGCCACAGGTCCTTGGCCTTGACTCGCTTGAAGAGCTTGAGCTGACCGTTGCGGGTCATCTCCTCGTACTCCTGGTAGCGCTGCTCGAAGGCCGCGCCGTACAGGTCGTGGAGGTCCGGGCAGGTGGCCGGCGAGAACAGCGTCCACTCCTCGTCGTCGAAGACGCGTTTCATGAACAGGTCCGGCACCCAGTTGGCGGTGTTCATGTCGTGGGTGCGGCGGCGGTCGTCGCCGGTGTTCTTGCGCAGCTCCAGGAACTCCTCGACGTCGAGGTGCCAGGACTCGAGGTAGGCGCAGACGGCACCCTTGCGCTTGCCGCCCTGATTGACGGCCACGGCGGTGTCATTGACCACCTTGAGGAAGGGCACGACGCCCTGGGACTTGCCGTTGGTACCCTTGATGTAGGAGCCCAGCGCGCGCACCGGCGTCCAGTCGTTGCCGAGACCGCCGGCCCACTTGGAGAGCATGGCGTTGTCGCGGATGGCGCTGTAGATGCCGTCCAGGTGGTCGGGCACGGTGGTCAGGTAGCAGCTGGAGAGCTGGCTGCGCTGGGTGCCGGCGTTGAACAGGGTCGGCGTGGAGGCCATGTAGTCGAAGCTGGAGAGCAGCTCGTAGAACTCGATGGCCCGCGCCTCGCGGTCGTCCTCGTTGAGTGCCAGGCCCATGGCGACGCGCATGAACATCACCTGGGGCAGTTCGTAGCGGACGTCATCGCGGTGGATGAAGTAGCGGTCGTAGAGGGTCTGCAGGCCCAGGTAGGTGAAGGCGTTGTCGCGGGTGTGATCCAGCGCCGCGGCCAGGCGCTCCAGGTCGAACTCGGCCAGCGCCTCGTCGAGCTGCTCGAACTCGATGCCCTTCTCGATGTAGGCCTTGAAGGCCGGCGCATAGAGCTCGGCCATGTCGCCGTAGGTGGCCTCTTCGGCCACCCCCAGGAAGGAGAGCGCCTCGCGGCGGATGCTGTCCTGCAGCAGGCGGGCGGTGACGTAGGTGTAGCTCGGGTCCTTCTCCACCAGGGTGCGCGCGGTCATGGTCAGCGCCTGGGAGACGCCGTCGGCACTTACGCCGTCATAGAGGTTGCGCACCGAGTCGTCGACGATCTTCTGCGGCTCGGTGTTAGGCAGGTCCGAGCAGGCCTCGAAGACCAGGGTCTCGATGCGCCCGAGATCCAGCGGACGGGTGCTGCCGTCGGGCAGGGTCACGTTGAGGCTCGGGTGGGGCTTCTGGATATCGTCACCGGCGGCGGCGCGGGCCCGGGCGTGCTCCTCGCGGTAGAGCACGTAGGCGCGGGCGACCTGCTGCTCACCGCCGCGCATCAACGCCAGCTCGACCTGATCCTGGATGTCCTCGATGTGCAGGGTGCCGCCGTCGGGCATGCGGCGCACGAAGGCGTGCTCGATCGCCTCGGTGGACTGGCGGACGAAGTCGCGGACTCGGGAAGAGGCCGCGGCGTTGTTGCCCTCCACGGCGATGAAGGCCTTGCTCATGGCCACGGCGACCTTGTCGGCATCGAAGGGCATGACGTCGCCGTTGCGCTTGATGACGCGCAGGGCCTTGGGTGCGGTGACGGAAACGGACGACTCGTCCGGTGTGACATTGGTATCCATGGCGCCGGGTCCCTGACTCGGTGAAACGTGTGGTGAAGGCCGCCGCTCGGACGACGGTTGACAGCGTTGGGTGTGATTGTTAGTGGCACATGATGTAGTGTTCGTGCCGGAACGAGGCACAAGATAGTGTGCTTTCTCGGCTTCATCAAGTGGATAACCTGTGGATGGGCTGTGACCTTCCGTGGGGTAGAATCGGGCGTCTCGCCAGGCCCCGTGGTTGGGCCTGGCGACGCCCATCTGTCGCCGTATGGCGACGGGAAGGCGAGACCCCGGTTTTCGGGTATCCTTCTAGGCAAAGGCGTTGGCTTCGACCCCGGGAGCCCGCTCCGCTCACCTGCTCGCCAGGATGGAACAGAGGATGGACGACAGCTTGCAAGCCCAGGAACTGGATCACGTGCTGATCATCGAGGACGACGAGCGATTGGCCGGGCTGACCCGCGACTACCTGGAGGCCAACGGCTTCCGGGTCACGGTGGAAGCCGACGGCGCCCGCGGCGTCGAGCGGATCCTCTCCCTGCAACCGGACCTGGTGATCCTCGACCTGATGCTGCCCGGCGAGGACGGTCTGTCGATCTGTCGCCGGGTGCGCAGTGACTTCTCCGGCCCGATCATGATGCTGACCGCCCGCACCGACGACATGGATCAGGTGCTGGGGCTCGAGATGGGCGCCGACGACTACGTGCCCAAGCCGGTACAGCCGCGGGTGCTACTGGCGCGCATGCGCGCCCTGCTGCGTCGCGCCGAGCCGGGGGCCGCCGGCGAGGAGACTCGCCTGACCTTCAGCGACCTGGTAATCGACAACGCGACCCGCGAGGCGTGGCTCGACGGCGAGCGCATCGACCTGACCAGCGCCGAGTTCGACCTCTTGTGGTTGCTGGCCAGCAATGCCGGCCGGGTACTGACTCGCGAGGAGATCTTCGATCGCCTGCGCGGCATCCGCTACGATGGCCAGGATCGCTCCATCGACGTGCGCGTCTCGCGCATTCGGCCCAAGATCGGCGACGATCCCAACCAGCCGCACCGCATCAAGACGGTGCGCAGCAAGGGCTACCTCTTCGTCAGGGATGGCTGAACCATGCGTCGGATGCTGGCCGACAGCACCTTCCTGCGCGTCTATGTGCTGCTGGCCCTGGCGCTGCTGCTGACCTTCGGCCTGGCCCTGCTGGGTTTGGCCCTGGTCGATCAGGTCCGCCGTGAGCACTATCGCGAGCAGTTGGTCGAACCGCCCATGCGCATGCTGACCCGCTGGGTTGAGTCGCTGCCCGAGGCGCAGCGCGAGGCGTGGCTGATGGAGCGTTCCGAACAGCTCGACATGACCCTGCGGGTGGTGCCGGTCGAGACGCGCTACCTGAACTACTTTTCGCGCACGCGCCTGCGGGCGGGGCGCGTGCTGGTGATGCCCCGCGAGGATCGCGGCTGGCGGCTCTGGCACCTGCTGGCCGACCAGCAACGGCTGCTCGAGGTGGACGTGGCGACCATCAGCGAGCAGCAGCTGCGCGGGCTTACCGAGCTCTTCGCCGAGTGGCTCGCCCGGGTACCCGCCGATGAGCGCCAGGCGCAGCTCGAGAGCATGGCCGGCGACGCCGTTCCCCTCGAGCTGCTGGTCACGGCCCCCGAGGGGTTAGATACCCGGCAGCTGGTGCGCATGGCGGAGGGCGAGGTGGTTATCCGCCTGATCCCGGGACGCCTCTCCATGGCGATGTATCGTCTGCTGCCCAGCGACGGTCCCCGGGCGAGCTGGCTGGCCATCGGCCCGGTGAAGGCCTTCGAGCCGCTGCCCCTGCCGCTGCAGCTGACGCTGTTGATGCTGCTGCTCAGCGTGCTGGCGGCGATCATCTACCTGATCGTGCGCGGTGTCGAGGCCCGCATGGCAAGGCTCGAGCTCGCCGCCACCCGCATCGCCGGCGGCCGTCTCGACACCCGGGTCAAGGTCGAGAGCGGCGACTTCCTGGGGCGGCTAGGCATGGCCTTCAACGGCATGGCGGCCCAGGTGCAGTCGCTGCTGCGCGCCCAACAGGACATGATCCGCGCCGTCTCCCACGAGCTGCGCACCCCGGTGGCGCGCATCCGTTTCGCGGTGCAGATGGTCGAGGACATGACCGATGATCCGGCGATCCGCCGCCAGCTCGAGGGTGTCGACGGCGACATCGCCGAGCTCGACGAGCTGATCGACGAGATCCTCACCTACGCCCGGCTGGGCAACGAGACCGCCAACGGCGGCGAGCTCGAGACCTCGCTGGTCGACTGTCGCGCCATGGCGCGGCGCGTCATCGAGGCCTTGAGACCGCTGCATGGAGATATCTGCATCGAGCTGATCGAGGGGCCGGAGGTGGAGATCCAGGCCGAGCCCCGCTACCTGCAGCGCGCCCTGCAGAATCTGGTGGCCAATGCCTGCCGCCATGCCCGCAGCCGGGTGGTGATTCGCTTGCAGGGCGAGCCGCGGCTGGTGCGCGTGGACGTGGAGGACGACGGCCCCGGCATCCCCGCCGCGTCGCGCTCGGAGGTCTTCAAGCCCTTCGCACGCCTCGATGACAGCCGTACCCGGCGTTCCGGCGGCTACGGCCTCGGACTCTCCATCGTGCAGAAGGTCATGGCCTGGCACGGCGGCAGCGTGGTGCTGGATGCCAGCGCCACGCTGGGCGGCGCCCGCTTCACTCTGCTGCTGCCGCGCCGCGCCCCTACGCCGGCCTGATCCCCTCCAGTACCGCGAAGGAGGTTTCACGGGCGGTGCGCAGGAAGTCCTCCATCCAGGGCGCGCCGCGGGTCTCCTCGCGGATCGCCGCGAACAGCGTGCTCCACACCCCCTTCTCGCCCAGCGCCACGGCCTTGACGTAGTCGCGCTCCAGGTACTCGGTCAACGCCCAGTTGGGCAGCGCGCAGACGCCGCGACCGCTGGCGACCAGCTGCATCATCATGATCGTCAGCTCGGCGGTACGGACCTCCTTGGGGCGCACGCCGGCGGGGTCGAGGAACTGGGTGAAGACATCCAGGCGCGAGTGCTCCACCGGGTAGGTGATCAGGGTCTCCTCGCCGAGATCCTCGGGGGTGACGAAGGGCAGGCCCGCCAGCGGGTGCCGGCGCGCCACCGCCAGCAGCCCCTCATAGCGGAACAGCGGCTCGTAGTGCACCCCCGGCAGCGGCTGGGGGTCGGCGGTGATCACTAGGTCGAGCTGCTCGCGGGCCAGCGCCGGCAGCGGGTCGAAGTGGTGGCCGCCGGGGATGTCGATCTCCACCTCCGGCCAGTGATCGCGGAAGTGATCGACGGTGGGCATCAGCCACTGGAAGCAGCTGTGGCACTCGATGGCCATGTGCAGGCGCCCCTGCTCGTTGCCGGCCAGTCGCGCCAGGTCGCGCTCGGCCATGCGTACCTGCGGCAGCACCTGCTCGGCCAGGGTCAGCAGGCGCAGGCCGGCGCGGGTGAACTCCACCGGCCGGGTCTTGCGCAGGAACAGCGGGCTGCCCAGGCGCTCCTCCAGGTCCTTGATCTGGTGGGAGAGGGCCGACTGGGTCAGGTGCACGCGTTCGGCCGCCTCCACCAGTGAGCCGGCATCGCGCAGGGCGACCAGGGTGCGCAGATGGCGAAGTTCGAGCATGGGGGTGAGCCTGATTCATCTTGAAGATTAGAAAGTCTAGTTTGATTCACCTCCCGTGGCCAGCGAGACTTACCAGCATCATTCATGAACAAAGGATGTCATCATGACGATGGCTCATGTGACCGGCTATCCGCGCATCGGCGCGGACCGCGAACTGAAACGTGCCACCGAGGCCTATTGGCAGGGCACCCTGGACCGGCAGGCCCTGGAGGCCACCGGGCGCGAGCTGCGCCTGGTGAACTGGGCGGCCCAGCGCGAGGCCGGCCTCGATCTGGTGACCGTGGGCGACTTCGCCTTCTATGACCAGGTGCTCGACGTCTCGGTGATGGTCGGCGCGGTGCCGGCGCGCTTCGCCGCCGAGGACGAGGTGGCGCGCGGCGAGGTGGATCTCGACACCGCCTTTCGCATGGCGCGGGGGCGCGCCCCCAGCGGCGCGCCTGCCGCGGCCTGCGAGATGACCAAGTACTTCGATACCAACTACCACTACCTGGTGCCGGAGCTGCATCCCGGGCAGCGCTTCCGGTTGGCCAGCGCACGGCTGTTTGATCAGGTGGAGGAGGCCAGGGCCGCCGGCCACGCGGTCAAGGTGGCGCTGACCGGCCCGCTGACCTGGCTGTGGCTTGGCAAGGGGCGTGGCGACGTGCCCGAGGACTTCGATCGCCTCGCGCTGCTCGACGGCCTGCTCGATGTCTATGCCGAGGTCCTCGAGCGGCTGGGCGGGCAGGGCGTCGAGTGGGTGCAGCTCGACGAGTCGGCGCTGGTGCAGGACCTGCCGCTCGCCTGGCGGCAGGCCTATGAGCGCGCCTATCACCGCCTGCAGGCCGCGCCGGTCAAGCTGCTGCTGGCCAGCCCCTTCGGGGGCCTGGGTGACAACCTCTCCCTGGCGGTGGGCCTGCCGGTGGCCGGCCTGCACATCGACGCGGTGCGCGCCCCGGACGAGCTTGAGGCGGTGCTCGACCGTCTGCTGCCCCACAAGGTGCTCTCGGTGGGGGCGATCGACGGGCGCAACGTCTGGCGAGCCGACCTGGCCCTATGGCGCGAGCGCCTGGCCGTGGCGCGCATCCGCCTGGGCGAGCGGTTGTGGATCGCGACCAGCTGTTCGCTGCTGCACGTGCCGGTGGACCTCGAGGCGGAGACCGCCCTCGCGCCCGAGCTCAAGAGCTGGCTGGCCTTCGCCCGGCAGAAGCTGGATGAAGTCGCCACCCTGGCTCGTCTGCTCGACGGCCGTGCCGACGCCGCCGACCGCGACCGCGTGGAGGCCGCCAGCCGCGCCCTGCAGGCGCGCCGCGAGGCCGAGCGGCTGGCCGGCGTCACCGACGACGACGCGCGGCGCCGGCGGCCCTTCGCCGAGCGCACCGTGGCCCAGCAGCGCCATCTCGCCCTGCCGCTGTTCCCCACCACCACCATCGGCTCCTTCCCCCAGACCGGCGAGATCCGTGCCGCGCGGCGTGCCTTCAAGGCCGGCGACCTGTCCCGGGAGGCCTACGAGGCGCAGATGCGCGAGGAGATCGCTCGGGCCGTGGCGCGCCAGGAGGCACTCGGTATCGACATGCCGGTCCACGGCGAGCCGGAGCGCAACGACATGGTCGAGTACTTCGGCGAGCAGCTCGACGGCTTCGCCTTCACCCGCTTCGGCTGGGTGCAGAGCTACGGTACGCGCTGCGTCAAGCCGCCGATCCTCTTCGGCGACGTGGTGCGCCCGGCGGCCATGACGGTGCACTGGAGCGAGTACGCCCAGTCGCTCACCGAGCGGCCGATGAAGGGCATGCTCACCGGGCCCGTCACCGTGCTGCAGTGGTCCTTCGTGCGCGACGACCAGCCCCGCGAGACCACCTGCCGGCAGATCGCCCTGGCGCTGCGCGACGAGGTGCTCGACCTCGAGGCGGCGGGCATCCGCGCCATCCAAATCGACGAGCCCGCGCTGCGCGAGGGGCTGCCGCTGCGTCAGGCCGAGTGGCAGGAGTATCTCGACTGGGCCGTGGAGTGCTTCCGGCTGGCCTCGGCGGGGGTGCGCGACGAGACGCAGATCCACACTCACATGTGCTACGCCGAGTTCAACGACATCATCGCTGCCATCACGGCCCTGGATGCCGACGTCATCACCATCGAGACCTCGCGCTCGGACATGGAGCTGCTCGGCGCCTTCCAGGACTTCGCCTATCCCAACGCCATCGGCCCCGGCGTCTACGACATCCACTCGCCGAACATTCCCGAGGTGGCCTGGATGGTGGCGCTGATGGAGCAGGCCGCCGAGCGCATCCCGGTCGAGCGGCTCTGGGTGAACCCGGACTGCGGCCTCAAGACCCGCGGCTGGGCCGAGGTGGAGCCGGCGCTTGCCAACATGGTGGAGGCGGCGCGGGTACTGCGTCAGCGCCACGGCTGATGCGTCTCTTGCCGGGCGGCGCCAAGCCGTCCGGCGGCTGGTATCCTGCGGTAACGTAAGCGCACGCCACGTAAGCGCACGTCAAGGATTCGTCTGCCAAGGAGCCCTGTCATGTCCCATCATGCCCCCCTTCGTCTTGCCCTGCCGTTGCTGCTGGCCCTGGGGCTGTCCGGCTGCGTTACCTACGTGAGCGCGCCGGCGCCTGAGCCGGCGCCGTCCTCCCCGGAGGCGGCCGACACGGCGCAGGACGACACCTCGGCCAAGGCGCCACTGCTGCCCTCGACGCTGTTTCCTGGCGAGGCCGATGAGCTGACCGCCTGGCGCTGCACCCCGGCACAGGACCTGGTCACCGCCGCCACCGAGGAGGAGCTGCGGCTGTGGTCGGCCCAGGGGGCCGCGCGTCTCGCCCCTGCCGTGGTGGCCAGCGGCGCCCGCTATCAGCAGGGCGACCTGAGCTTCTGGAGCAAGGGGCGGGAGGCGCTGGTCGAGAGCCAGCGCGGCCGGCTCGATTGCCGGGTCGACGTCACCCAAGACGCGCTGACCCGTCAGGAGCACCCCGGGGTGATGTTCCGCGGCCAGGGCAACGAGCCGGGCTGGCACGTGGAGCTCGCCAACGACGTCCCCGAGCTGACCATGACGCTGGACTACGGCCGCCGGGAGGTGACCCTGCCCTACCGGGTGACCACCCTGGACAACGAGGCCGGGCGGGTGATCCTGGCCAGCGGCCAGGCGGCGCGGCCCTTTACCCTGCGCCTCGAGGCGAAGGCCTGTTTCGACACCATGAGCGGCCAGCCCTGGCCGGCTCGGGTGACCCTGGCCCTGAACGACAAGGTCTATCGGGGCTGCGGTCAGGGCATCGCGCCCTGAGGCGGCGCGGGCGTTTCTTTCGTTTTTATTGAAAGAGGGCGGCGGTTATTTGCGCTTTTCGTTGTATTTAGTGCACGTAAAATGGCGTTCGCTATCCGCTGACGTCTCAAGGAGATCGCCATGACCACCCGCGCCCTCATTCTCACCTCGTCGATCCTCGGCGAGAACGGCCAGTCCATCGCCCTGGCCGACCACTTCCGCACCCTGGCCGCCGAGCGCGACGGTCTCGAGATCACCGCCCGTGACCTGGTGGCCGACGACCTGCCGCACCTGACCCAGCCGGAGCTCGCCAGCTGGCAGGTGCCGGCCGCCGAGCGCTCCGACGAGCAGCATGCGCTGGCTTCCCGCTCCGACGCCCTGATCGCCGAGCTCAACGAGCACGACGTCGTGGTGCTGGCGGTGCCGATGTATAACCTGGGCGTGCCCAGCCAGCTCAAGGCGTGGTTCGACCGCGTGCTGCGGGCCGGCGAGACCTTCCGCTACACCGAGAATGGCCCCCAGGGCCTGGTCGAGGGCAAGCGCGCGGTGATCCTGGCGGTCCGCGGCGGCCAGTATGCCGGCACCGCGATGGACAGCCAGACGCCGCATCTCAAGGGCATGCTGGGGCTGATCGGCATCGCCGAGGTGGATGTGGTCTACGCCGAGGGGCTCGCCATGGGTGAGGCCCATCGCGAGGCGGCGCTCGAGGAGGCGAAGCAGGCCATCGAGGGCCTGGTGCAGCGCCTCTGATCGCCGCGACGCTGCGCTGATCGGAAACCGCGAACGGGGTGGCATCGGCCACCCCGTTCGCGTGTCGAGCCTCAGCAGGGGCCGGTGGGCGCGATGAGCCAGCGATGGGAGACGAAGTCGCTGGTGCAGAGCCGCGGTTCCGGGTTCAGCAGGCGTGCGCCGAGCCGCGTCAGCGCCTCGCGGCGGTTGCGCCCGGCAGAGGCGAGCTGTTCGGAGACCGCTACCGGTCGCCAGTTGCTGCCCTCGCGGGTCGCCAGGGTGAAGGCGAAGGGGTGAAAGCCCGGGAAGCCGAGGCGCAGGTCGGTGGCCACCAGGGTGTCGCTGCCGCCGTATTCGCGCACCTCAAAGCGCAGGAAGGGACCGGCGAACCAGTCGAGTCGCCGGCCGCGCCGGCTCTCCAGCGCCTCGGCCTCCAACTCGGCGCCGCGGGCGTAGGTCTCGAGTGCCGGGGCGCTGTCGCCGTCGAACACCCCCACCAGGGCCTCGTGATAGCGCTCGCCGTCGATCACGGTGACCCGCCACAGCAGGATGTTGAAGGGCGTGGGCTGGATCAGTCGTGGGGCCTGCTCGAGGCCCCGCTCGGCCAGCACCGGTTCGATGCGCGCCTCGACCAGTTGCCGGGCGCCGACGGCGAGCACCAGGTAGGCGCAGGCGAGGGCGAGGCCCCAGGTTGCGGGGCGCGCCGCGCGGCCGCTGATCAGCGCCACGGCGATCCCCCCCAGCAGCGGCAGGGTGTAGAGCGGGTCGATGATGAAGACGTGGGGCCAGGCCGCGGGCCGCACGTCCAGCGGCCACCAGAGTTGGGTGCCGTAGGTGGTCAGGGCATCGAGCAGTGGGTGGGTCAGCAGGACGAGCCCGAAGAAGGCCCCCCAGCGGGCCGGCGAGATCTCCCGAGTGCGCGAGAGGCGCGCCGACAGCAGCGCCAGGGCGGTGGCTAGCCCCGCCAGCACAAACAGCGAGTGGGAAAAGCCGCGATGCTGGGTGACGTTGGCCACGGCATCGCCGTAGTAGATGATCACGTCCAGGTCGGGCAGGGTGCCCAGCACCGCGCCGAGCAGCACCGCCTTACGGCCCAGCCGCCGGCCGAGCACCGCGCCGCCGATCGCCGCGCCCAGCGCGGCCTGGGTCATCGAATCCATCGGGAGGCTTTCCTCGCAGCGAGAGTGTCTGGCTATGATGCCACGGCCGATGTCTGGGTTCTCCTACGCTCCCCATAGACAGGATCTATCCAGGTTCATAGCAAGGGGCGCCGGGGATAATCCGTAGGGGAGGTCCGACGCCAGGGATGGCGTCGGTAGCGTACAGGGAGGTATTCACAGCGCCTCCCCGTAGGATTATCGACGGAACAGCCCCCAGCGACCTTGCCATCTGCGATAGCTCTATTCTCAGGCCTGAGCCCAGGGGGGACCCGCGGCCAGGATGCGCGCCTGAACGGGGCAGTCGTCGCGATGCGCGCCGGGCAGGTAGCCGCTGCTCATCAGGAACTCGCCGACGATCTCCGGCCCGGTGAAGCGGAAGGTGCGCTTGAACAGGCGCACCCAGTCGCCATGGTCCAGCGGATGCTGGTGATCCAGCCACGCCTGGAAGCTGCCGTGCTCGGCGCGAAGGACCTGGATCACGCCGGCGTTGTGGATCGCCGCATCGACCTTCAAGCGGTTGCGGATGATCCCGGCGTCGGCCAGCAGCCGGGCCCGGTCGGCCTCGTCGTAGGCCGCGACCCGATCGACGTCGAAGCCCTCGAAGGCCGCCTGGAAGGCCGCACGCTTCTTCAGCACGGTGAGCCAGGAGAGCCCCGCCTGGTTGATCTCCAGCACCAAACGCTCGAAGAGGGTGGCGTCGTCGTCCACGACCGGAAAGCCGTATTCGTGGTCATGGTAGGGGCCGTGGAACGGATGGCCGGGGGCCAGGTCGCAGTAGTGGCTCATGCTGTCGCTCCGGGGTGGCAGAGAAGCCGGGAGATGCCCGACAATCGTCGTTACCTTATCGCGAAGAGTGCCCGTCATGACATCACTGCACCGCCTGACGCTCGCCGGCGCCCTGCTGGCCGCCGCCGCCAGTCCCGCCTGGGCCGAGGCGCCCCTGGTGGAGATGCACAAGGACCCCAACTGCGGCTGCTGCACGGCCTGGGCCGAGCACCTGGAGGAGGCGGGATTCGAGGTGCGACAGCACGAGACCCGCGACATGCGCGGGGTGAAGATCGAGCATGGCGTGACGCCGGGGCTCGCCTCCTGCCACACGGCGGTGGTCGACGGCTACGTGATCGAGGGGCACGTCCCGGCGGCCGACATCCGCCGCCTGCTGGACGAACGCCCCGACCTGGCGGGCCTGGCGGTGCCGGGCATGCCCCATGGCTCCCCCGGCATGGAGACCGGCCGCCACGACGACTACGCGGTGCTGGGCTGGCGTCATGACGATCGCACGCCCTCGGTCTTCGCCGAATATACCCACGACTGAAGCGACAGGAGTCCCCCATGCAGTACCTGCACACCATGGTTCGCGTCAGCGACCTCGACGCTTCGCTGCACTTCTACTGCGACCTGCTGGGCCTCAAGGAGGTGCGCCGCAAGGAGAACGAGAAGGGGCGTTTCACCCTGGTCTTCCTGACCGCGCCCCAGGACGAGGCGCGCTCGGCCGAACTCCAGGCGCCCGAGATCGAGCTGACCTGGAACTGGGACCCAGAGGAGTACACCGGCGGGCGCAACTTCGGCCACCTGGCCTATCGGGTGGAAGACATCTACGCCCTCTGCGAGCACCTCCAGGCAAACGGCGTGACCATCAACCGCCCGCCGCGGGACGGCCACATGGCCTTCGTCAAAAGCCCCGACGGCATCTCGGTGGAGCTGCTGCAGGCCGGCGATGCGCTGCCGCCCAAGGAGCCCTGGGCATCGATGGAGAACACCGGCAGCTGGTAGGTGTCGTGGTGGCCGGACGCGCGACTCAGTCCGGCCGCCAGGCCATGCGCCCGCTGCCCAGGAAGATCAGCGCCAGGGCCGAGAGGAAGAACATGCCCTGTAGTTCCAGCTGCCACCCGCCGTTGTCGTTGAGCATGAACACCTCGCCGGTATGCACCAGCAGGAAGGCCACCAGCATGTTGCCGGCCATCAGCAGCCCGGCAAGGCGGGTCTGCCAGCCGACGATGGCCATGATCGGTGCGAGCACCTCGCCGATCAGCACCCCGTAGGCCAGGAAGGAGGGCAGGCCGTAGCCCTGGAGCATCCCGCCGATCCAGTCGAGGCTGCCCGGGTTGAGCAGCTTGGCCACGCCGTGGAAGAGTATCAGGCCGCCCACGGCGAGGCGCAGGATCAGCTTGCCGAGGGCGTCGTTGTGAAGAGCGTTGAGCATCAGAAGCGTCCTTGTCGATGGCGATAGTCCCAGCATTGTCCGAAAGGCCGGTTTGGGGCAAGCTTGGCCCGGGCCACCGTCCTGCGCCTCAAGGAAGATACCATGATGATCAAAACGTTACGCAATACCGCCCTGCTGGCCGCCGGCGCCCTGATGCTTGTCGCCTGCAGCGGCGGGCCGGCGCCCCGCGTCGTCGACGAGCCCTCGGCCCGCCTCGAGGGGCCGGTGGTCGACCAGCGCTGGAACCTGCTGCTGGTGGGCACCAGCGAGCGCCTCGACATGCCCACGCGCCCCTACTTCGTGATCGACGGCGAGGGACGCGTGAGCGGCAGCGACGGCTGCAACCAGTTGACCGGCCAGGCGACGCTGGGCGATAACCAGCGGATCGCCTTCACCGAGCTTGCCACCACGCGGCGCGCCTGCCCCCGGGCCGAGGATGCCGCCCGGGTGACCGGCATGCTGGAGAACGCCTACCGCTACCTGATCGACCACGACCGGCTGGTGTTCTTCGGTCCCGATCAGCGGGTGCTGGGGGGCTTCCGGCGCGTGGACTGATCGCGTCGCGCAGCAGAAGGGGCCGGGCGCCAAGCGCCCGGCCCCTTTGCCGTCAGGGATCGCCGTGCTCGGTCAGAGTGCTTCGATCTTCTCGCGCTGCTCGACCAGCAGCCGGCGCGCGGCCTCGAAGTCGGCGAGCTTGGCGCGCTCCTTCTCGACCACCGCTTCCGGGGCCTTGGCGACGAAGCTCTCGTTGTCGAGCTTCTTCTCGATGCCGCCGATCAGCTTCTCCTGCTTGTCGATCTCCTTGGCCAGGCGCGCGAGCTCGGCGTCCTTGTCGATCAGGTCGGCCATCGGCACCAGCACCTCCATCTCGCCGACCAGCTGGGTCGCCGAGAGCGGCGCCTGCGCGGGGTCGTCGAGCCACTCGACGCGCT
Organism: Halomonas urmiana; assembly: GCF_005780185.1. GTDB lineage: Bacteria > Pseudomonadota > Gammaproteobacteria > Pseudomonadales > Halomonadaceae > Halomonas > Halomonas urmiana. The sequence continues at coordinate 48,087 of NZ_VBUI01000017.1, forward strand.
CGAGCTTGGCCAGCTTGGAGAGGAACAGGCGGTTGGCCGCCAGGCGCTCGGCGTCCTCCGGTCCACCCTTGGTGAGCAGCGCCTCCAGCGGCTTGCCCGGGGCGATGTTCATCTCGGCGCGGATGTTGCGCACGGCCACGATCACGCCCTTGAGCCACTCGATGTCGCGGGTCGCTCGCTCATCGACCAGGGACTCATCGGCCAGCGGCCAGGGCTGGTTCATGATGGAGCCGCCGTCCGCCGAGAGGGTGCCGGCCAGCGGCGCGACGCGCTGCCAGATCTCCTCGGAGATGAAGGGCATCATCGGGTGGGCCAGGCGCAGGATCGCCTCGAGCACGCGCACCAGGGTCCGGCGGGTGGCGCGCTTGGCCGCGGCGCTGGCGCCCTCGTCCCACAGCACCGGCTTGGAGAGCTCCAGGTACCAGTCGCAGTACTCGTTCCACACGAAATCGTAGAGCGCCTGGGAGGCGTGGTCGAAGCGGAACTCCTCCATCGCCTGGGTCACCTGGGCCTGGGTCTGCTGCAGGCGGGAGACGATCCAGCGATCGGCCAGCGACAGCTCGACCTCGCTACCCTCGTCGGCGCCGCAGTCCTCGCCCTCGGCGTTCATCAGCACGTAGCGCGAGGCGTTCCACAGCTTGTTGCAGAAGTTGCGGTAGCCGTCCAGGCGGCCCATATCGAACTTGATGTCGCGCCCGGTGGTGGCCTGGGAGAGGAAGGTAAAGCGCAGGGCGTCGGTGCCGTGGGGCTCGATGCCCTTGGGGAACTCGGCGCGGGTCGCCTTGGCGATCGCCTTGGCCTTCTGCGGCTGCATCAGGCTGCTGGTGCGCTTCTCGACCAGGGTCTCGAGCGCGATGCCGTCGATCAGGTCGATGGGGTCGAGCACGTTACCCTTGGACTTGGACATCTTCTGGCCCTGGCCGTCGCGCACCAGGCCGTGCACGTAGACCTGCTGGAAGGGCACTTCACCAGTGAACTTCAGCGTCATCATGATCATCCGGGCGACCCAGAAGAAGATGATGTCGAAGCCGGTGACCAGCACGCTGGTGGGGTGGAAGGTGGCGAGTTCCGGGGTCTGCTCGGGCCAGCCCAGGGTGCCGAAGGTCCAGAGCCCGGAGCTGAACCAGGTGTCGAGCACGTCCTCGTCCTGGGTGAGCGCGAGCTCGGCGGGCAGGCCGTGCTTCTCGCGGGCCTCGGCCTCGCTTCTCGCCACGTAGACGTTGCCCTCATCGTCGTACCAGGCGGGGATGCGGTGGCCCCACCACAGCTGGCGCGAGATGCACCAGTCCTGGAGGTCGCGCATCCAGGCGAAGTACATGTTCTCGTAGTTCTTCGGCACGAACTCGATGTCGCCGTTTTCCACCGCGGCGATGGCCGGCCCCGCCAGCTCCTCCACGGCGACGAACCACTGATCAGTGAGCAGCGGCTCGATGACGTCGCCACTGCGATCGCCGTAGGGCAGGGTGTTGCTGACGATCTCCACCTGCTCGAGCAGGCCAGCGGCCTCCATGTCGGCGACGATGCGCTCGCGGGCCTCGAAGCGGCCGAGGCCCGCGTAGGCGGCGGGCAGGCTGGGGTCGACGTCGAGAAGCGGCCGACCCTGGAGGTCGAATGCCTCGGCGTGCTCGCGCACGGCGGCGTCCTGGGTGAAGACGTTGATCAGCGGCAGGCCGCAGCGCTTGCCGACCTCGTAGTCGTTGAAGTCGTGGGCCGGAGTGATCTTCACGCAGCCCGAGCCCTTCTCCATGTCGGCGTGCTCGTCGGCCACTACCGGAATGCGACGCCCGACCAGCGGCAGTTCGACGAATTTGCCGACCAGCGAGGCGTAGCGCGCATCCTCCGGGTTGACCGCCACGGCGCTGTCGCCGAGCAGGGTCTCGGGGCGGGTGGTGGCGACCACCAGGTGGTCCTGGCCGTCATCGGTGGTGACGCCGTCGGCCAGCGGATAGCGGAAGTGCCAGAAACTGCCCTGCTGGTCGCGGTTCTCCACCTCGAGGTCGGAGATGGCGGTGTGCAGGGTCGGGTCCCAGTTGACCAGCCGCTTGCCGCGGTAGATCAGCTCCTCTTCGTGCAGGCGCACGAAGACTTCCTGCACGGCGCGGTAGAAGCCGTCGTCCATGGTGAAGCGCTCGCGGCTCCAGTCGACGCTGGCCCCCATGCGGCGCAACTGGCGGGTGATCTCGCCGCCGGACTCCTGCTTCCACTCCCAGATCTTGTCGGTGAAGGCCTCGCGCCCGAGATCGTGGCGGTTCTTGCCCTCTTCCGCGGCGACCTTGCGCTCCACCAGCATCTGGGTGGCGATGCCGGCGTGGTCGGTGCCGACCTGCCACAAGGTGTTGCGCCCCTGCATCCGCCGCCAGCGGGTCAGGGTGTCCATGATGGTGTCCTGGAAGGCGTGGCCCATGTGCAGGCTGCCGGTGACGTTGGGCGGCGGGATCATGATGGAGAAGGGCTCGCCCTCGCCCGAGGGGGCGAAGCGGTTGTCGGCCTCCCAGCGCTCGTACCAGCGGGTTTCGATCTGCTCGGGTTGGTAGGTCTTGTCCATGGGGGCTTCCGGGTGTTCAGAGTGGCGTCGAGGCACGGCAGGCCGCGTCATGGCGGCGCCGCAGGGCGCGAAAAATGGGCTCGATTATAGCGTGCCGAGCGTGCCGGCGTCATGGGCGAGGCGATCAGCCCTGGCCGCGCAGGTGGTGCGGGGTGACCGGGTAGCCGCGCTTCTTGTAGGTCTGCCAGCACTCGCGCTTGGCGGTGAGCACGTCCTGGTGCTGGTTGATGATCTCGGCGACCCGCTCGAAGCGCGAGAACCATTCGGGGATGCCCGGGTGCAGGTTGAGCAGCGCCTGGGCGCCCGGCTCCGGCGGGCCCTCCCAGCCGATGGTCACCGGCACCGTCGGCTCCTGGTCGCTGCCCAGCAGGGCGTGGGGCAGGTAGGCGTCGGGGCGGAAGGTCCAGAGCCGCTCGTCGAGCTCGCGGGCCATCGCCTCGTCCTCGGCGTGCAGGTGCAGCCGATAGCCCTTGCGGTAGATCGTCTCGGCCAACCGGCAGGCGAAGTCGAGGCGGGCCTCTAGAGTGGTATCGGGCAGGATGTAGAAGTCGATGCGGGTCATGGGATCTCGAAGTGGCCCGAGCGAAGAGGCCCGAGCCGGTCAGGTCGTGTCGTCGCCCTGCCCCCGGCCGGCCCCGCCATCATCGGGGCCGGAAAGGGCTCAGGCGAGTCGGGTCAGCCAGCCGCGGGTGTCTTCGCTGCGACCGTACTGCAGGTCGAGCAGGCGGGTGCGCAGGCGCTTGGCCACCTCGTTGTCCCCCTCGGCGGCGAGCCGGATGCTGCCCTCCTCGGTGACCAGCTCGCCCACCGGGGTGATCACCGCGGCGGTGCCGCAGGCGAAGACCTCGGTGATCTCGCCGGAGGCGGCGCCCTCGCGCCACTCGTCGATGCTGATCGGGCGCTCCTCCGGAGTCAGCCCCTCGTCGCCGGCCAGGGTCAGCACCGAGTCGCGGGTCACGCCCTCGAGGATGGTGTCGGTCAGGCGCGGGGTGACGATGCGGCCGTCCTTGAACACGAAGAACAGGTTCATGCCGCCGAGTTCCTCGATCCACTTGTTCTCGGCGGCGTCGAGGAAGGCGACCTGGCTGCAGTCGTGGGCCGCGGCCTCCTTCTGGGCGGCCAGCGAGGCGGCGTAGTTGCCGCCGCACTTGGCGAAGCCGGTGCCGCCCGCGGCGGCGCGCTTGTAGTGCGAGGAGAGCCAGATCGAGACCGGCTTCACGCCGCCCTGGAAGTAGGCCGCCGCCGGCGAGGCGATGACGTAGTAGTCGACCTCGTGGGAGGGGCGCACGCCGAGGAAGGTCTCGCTGGCGATCATGAAGGGGCGCAGGTAGAGGCTCGACTCATCGGCCTCGCTGGCCGGGGTGGGCACCCACCCCTGGTCCTGGGCCAGCAGCGCCTTCAGTGAGTCGACGAAGTCCTCGTCGGAGAGCTCCGGTAGCGCCAGGCGACGCGCGCTACGGCGGAAGCGCTCGGCATTCTTCTCGGGGCGGAAGGTCCACACCGAGCCGTCGGCGTGGCGGTAGGCCTTGACCCCCTCGAAGATCTCCTGGCCGTAGTGCAGCACGGCGGCGGCGGGATCCAGGGTTAGCGGGCCGTAGGGGCGCACCTCGTGGGCGTGCCAGCCGGCGTCGAGGGTCCAGCGCACATGGGCCATATGATCGGTGAAGTAGCGACCGAAGCCGGGGTTGGCAAGGATGTCGTCACGGATCTGCGGCGCGGTCGGCTGGGCGGTCGGCAGCACGGTAAAGCGTTCGATGGACACGGCAAGGGGTCTCCGCTTCTGGCGGGGCGCCATCGGGCGCCCTCGTCACGAAAAAGGGAACCGGGCCGGCGAGGGCCCGGTACATGAGAATCGACATCCCACATGAAAAGGTCAGCGTGGGGAAAAGGCAACCCCGCCGGCGGCGATCAGTCGTCGGCGAGCTCGACCTCGCTGTCGGCCTCGCGGTCCAGCAGGTACTGGGTCAGCAGGCCCACCGGGCGTCCGCTGGCGCCCTTCTGCTTGCCCGAGGTCCAGGCGGTACCGGCGATGTCCAGGTGCGCCCAGGGGAACTTGTCGGCGAAGCGCGAGAGGAAGCAGGCGGCGGTGATGGTGCCGGCCGGACGGCCGCCGATGTTCGCCAGGTCGGCGAAGTTGGAGGAGAGCTGCTCCTGATACTCGTCCCACAGCGGCAGGTGCCAGGCGCGGTCCCAGGCAGTCTCGCCGGCGTCCAGGATATCCAGCGCCAGGTCATCGTCGTTGGAGAGCAGGCCGGTGGCGTGATGGCCAAGGGCGATGATCGCCGCCCCGGTCAGAGTGGCGATATCGACGACGCTGGCCGGCTCGAAGCGTTCGGCGTAGGTCAGGGCGTCGCACAGCACCAGGCGGCCTTCGGCGTCGGTGTTGAGCACCTCCACGGAGAGGCCTTTGAGGGTCTGGATGATGTCGCCGGGCTTGGTGGCACGGCCGTCGGGCATGTTCTCGGCGGCGGCCACGATGGCCACCAGGTTGATCCTAGGCTTGAGGGCGAGCACCGAGGTGACGGTGCCGAACACACTGGCGGCGCCGCACATGTCGAACTTCATCTCGTCCATGGCCTCGCCGGGCTTGAGCGAGATGCCACCGGTATCGAAGGTGATGCCCTTGCCGACCAGCACGTGGGGGGCCTCGTCGGCCTCGTCGGCGCCCTGGTAGCGCATGACGATTAGGCGCGAGGGCTCGGCGCTGCCGCGGCCCACGGAGAGCAGGCTGTGGGCGCCGAGCTCCTCCAGCGCCGCCTCGTCGAGGATCTCGGCGGTCAGCGCGCCGCCGGACTCGGCGGCCAGCTGCTCGGCGCGTTCGGCCAGGTAGCTCGGCGTGCAGACGTTGCCGGGCAGGTTGCCCAGGGTGCGGGTGGTGGCCACACCGCGACCGATGGCGTCGCCGATGCGCGCTCCCTGGCGGGCGTCGTCGGCGACGCCCTGCTCGCTGATCAGCAGGGTGACCTTCTCCAGGCGCGGGGCGGGGGCCTTCTCGGTTTTGAAATCGTCGAAGCGGTAGAGGGCGCGATGCGCGGCCTCGGCCACCATGCGGGCCTTCCAGTCGCAGCCGCGGTCGGCGACCGGCACGTCGGTGAAGGCCACCGCGACGTCCTCGGCGGGCAGCGGCGCGATCGCGGTGAAGGCGGCGTCCACGGCCTTGCGGAAGGCGCCTTCCTGGCACTTGCCGCGCTCGCCCAGTCCCACCAGCATCAGTCGGTCCGTGTTGAGTCCCGGGGCGAAGGGCACCATCAGGACGTTGCCCAGCGTGGCCTCGAAATCGCCGCGCTCGATCAGCTGGCCGATCAGCCGCTCGCTGGCGTTGTCGAGCTTGGCGGCGGCGGGCAGCAGCTCACCGTCCTTGAATACCGGGACCACGAGACAGGCCGTCTCGACCTTGGCGGGATTGGCCGTCTGAACGGGGAATTCCATGGAGTCTCCACAAGACAAGCTTTGGGGTTACAAGCGAAGGGGGATTCTGGATAATGCCGGCACGTTGCCGAGTCATCCCAGTGTACCCAAGGCAAGGCGTCATTGCATGGAAGATGGCCGGGCACCAGGGGGTGTCCAGCCGGGAGACAACGTTGATCATATTTCGTTACCTGACCCGCGAAATCCTGCTGACCATGTCCGCCGTGGCCGGCGTCTTGTTGCTGGTGATCATGGGCAGCCGTTTCATCCGCTACTTCTCCAACGCGGCGGAAGGAGAGATCCCGGTGAGCATCCTCGGCACCCTGATGCTCTTCCACCTGCCGGGCTTTCTCGAGTTGATCCTGCCGCTGGCCTTCTTCCTGGGGATCCTGCTGGCCTATGGGCAGCTCTATCTCAACAGCGAGATCACCGTGCTGGTGGCCTGTGGCACCAGTCCCCATCGCCTGCTGCAGGTCAGCCTGGTGCCGGCGACCCTGGTGGCGCTGCTGGTCGGACTCTGCAGCCTGTGGCTGACCCCGGCCGGCGCCCTGCACAACGAGGTGCTCCTCGAGGAGCAGCGCAGCCAGCTCGACTTCACGGCGCTGGCGCCGGGACGCTTCCAGGACTTCGGTGGCGGGCGCACGGCCTATACCGAGGGGTTCAACGACGACGGCACGCGGATGCAGGAGGTCTTCATCAGCGAGCGCCAGTCGCGCGGCGACACGACCCCGGAAAGCGTGGTGACCCGGGCGCGGAGCGGCTACCAGACCGTCGATGAGGAGACCGGCAGCCGCTTCCTGGTGCTGGAAGAGGGCGAGCGCTACAGCGTCGACCCCGGCCGCGCCCAGGCCGAGCGCCTCGAGTTCGGCACCTACGCCGTGCGCCTTTCCGGGGCCGCCCAGAGTCCCGAACTCGACGCCCCCGAGTACGCCACTACCGCCGCGCTGTTCAGCGCCGAGGCCCTGCCGGCCCTGGCCCAGCTGCAGTGGCGCCTCGGTCTGCCGCTGATGGTCTTCATCCTGACCCTGCTGGCCATGCCGCTCTCGCGGGTCAACCCGCGCCAGGGGCGCTTCGCCAAGTTGCTGCCGGCGATCTTTCTCTACGTGGCCTACCTCAGCCTGCTGCTGGCGGCGCTGGACGCCATCGGCCGCGGCAGCTGGCCGGTGGCGATCGGGATGTGGCCGATCCACGGCGGCTTTCTGGCCATCGGCCTGGCCATGATGGCCAGGGCCCAGCACAAGGGAATGAGTGGATGATCACCGACCGTCTCGATCGCTATATCGCCCGCAACGTGCTGGGCGCCATCCTCGTCGTGCAGGTCGTACTGCTGGGGCTGGACCTGGTGATCACCTACATCAACGACCTCGGCGACGTCGAGGGTGACTATGGCGCCCTGCAGGTGCTGCTCTACCTGCTGATGCGCCTGCCCTGGCGCTTCTATCAATACGCGCCGGTGGGGGTGCTGATCGGTGCGCTGATCGGCCTGGGCAGCATGGCCTCGAGCAATGAGCTGACGGTGATGCGCGCCGCCGGTCGCTCCCTGGTGCGCATCCTCTGGGGGGTGATGAAGCCGATCATCCTGGTGATCCTGGTGGTGCTGACCATCGCCGAGTTCGTCAGCCCCCGCACCGAGCAGTTCGCCAGCGCCTGGCGCCTCGAGCAGATGCAGGGCGAAGGCGCGCTGCTCACCGAGCGGGGCGGCTGGCAGCGTGAGGGGGACGACGTCTACCGCTTCGGCGCCATCCGCGCCGATGACACCGTGCTCGACCTGACCCGCTATCGTTTCGAGGGCCGCACGCTCACCGAGGCGCTGAGCGCCCGCCAGGCGGTCTGGCAGGGCGATCACTGGCAGCTCAGGCAGGTCGCCGTGACCCGCTTCGATGGGGGGCGCACCGAGGCACGGCACCACGACACCCTGCCCTGGGAGACCGCCATGACCCCCGCGCAGCTCGACCGGCTGCTGCGCGACGTCGAGACCCAGGCGCCCAGCGAGCTGTGGAACTATGCCCGCTACCTGCGCGAGCAGGGGCAGCAGGCGACCCAGCCGCTGCTCTATTTCTGGCAGAAGATGCTGATGCCGCTGACCATGGCCTCGCTGGTGCTGGTGGCGGCCTCCTTCGTGTTCGGCCCCCTGCGGACCGTGGCGGCCGGCACCCGGGTCTTCTACGGCGTGGTCACCGGCCTCACTTTCAAGTACCTCCAGGACCTGCTGGGGCCGGCATCGACGGTGTTCGGCTTCTCGCCGGCCTGGGCGGTGCTGGCGCCGACCCTGCTGTGTGCTGGGCTGGGCCTGTACCTATTGCGCCGTACCGGCTGAGACGAGGACCCCATGCAGCGACGTTTCGAACGACTCGACGAAGTCTGGCCCGCCGGCCTTGGCCGGCGGCTGGGCGCCATGCTCTACGACGGCCTGCTGGTGCTGGCGATCTGGATCGTCATCGCCGCGCTGCACCTGGCGGTGGTGCGGCTGGTGCTCGGGGTGCCGGCCGAGCAGGTCGGCGTGGGGCCCGCCCAGGTGCTCTCGCTGCGCCTGCTGATGGCACTGGGCGCCTTCGTGTTCTTCGCCTTCTTCTGGACGAAGGGCGGCATGACGCTGGGCATGCAGGCCTGGCGGCTGCGGGTGCAGACCCTCGATGGCTGCTCGATCACCGCCTTCCAGGCGCTGCAGCGCTTCCTGGTGGCCGGCATTTCGCTGGCCGCCTTCGGGCTCGGCTACCTGTGGATCCTCTTCGATGCCGAGCGGCGCAGCTGGCCGGACATCGTCTCCGGCACCCGGGTGGTGGTGCTGCCCAAGCGCCGCTGAGTCGCGGCAGTGCCGGGAGAGAAAACTGGATATTGATCAGATTTTCACCGTTCGGCGCTTGCGGTTACCCATGCGAATCATTTACATTCACTCCATGATCAGCGTGGGGTGATGACATGTACGTGTGTCTCTGCAAGAACGTGACCGACCATCGTATCCGCGGCGCCGTCGAGGAGGGCGCGCGCAGCTGGCGCGAGGTCCAGCAGCAAACGGGATGCGCGACCCAGTGCGGCAAGTGTGCCGGCACGGGCAAGGAGATCACCCGCGAGGCCATCAAGGCCGAGATGAATGCCGCCGCCGAGGGGCTCGCCTACGCCGTGTGACGGCAATCGTTATCGTTCGTCTTGAGTTTTCCAACTCTATGATTTGATTGAGTTATCTCTGACGATGTCTACACTGGGGTGCCATAGGCTGGCCAGGCCGTCGCGCCCATGCCAAGCTGAAATCGTGTCCTGACAACCGTGATCGAGGTAATGAGATGAAAGGCGACAGCAAGGTCATCCAGCACCTGAATACCGCGCTTGGCAACGAGCTGGTGGCAATCAATCAGTACTTCCTGCATGCGAAGATGTACAAGGACTGGGGCCTGAAGGCGCTGGCCAAGTGGGAGTACGACGAGTCCATCGAGGAGATGAACCACGCCGACAAGCTGATCGAGCGGATCCTGTTCCTCGAGGGCGTCCCCAACCTGCAGGACCTGGGCAAGCTCAACATCGGCGAGAACGTCCGCGAGATGCTCGAGTGCGATCTGAAGCTCGAGCACGAGGGGCGCGACGACTACATCGACGCGATCACCTACTGCGAGCAGGTCAAGGACTACGTCAGCCGCGACATCTTCCGTCACATCCTCGCCGACGAGGAAGATCACATCGATCATATCGAGACCGAGCTTGGCCTGATCGACAAGGTCGGCATCGAGAACTACCTGCAGAAGCAGATGCAGGAAGCCGGCGACGAGTAACGCCTGCGCGGCGATCGCTCGACCACAATATCGTCTACCAGAAGACGAAGCGCCCCGTGGCCTGCCGCCACGGGGCGCTTCGTCGTCGGAGGGGCGTCCTTACGGAAAGGCCTTCTCCAGGGCGAAGCGTGGCACCGGCTCGCCCTGCACCTCGACGGTCTCGAGGAACATGTCCAGCGGGCGCGTCCAGAGCCCATAGTCGCCGTATAGCGCGCGGTAGACCACCAGCGGCTCCTCGGTCTCGCTGTGCCGGGCGACGCCGAGTACCTCGTAGAGCGGACCCTTGTAGTGGCGGTAGATGCCGCGGGGGGCCTTGTTGTCCATGGCAGCGGTTCCTCTGCTGAAAATGGGGATCGTCATCGTGTGCGTCAGGGGGTAGCGGCGGCCTGTTTCGCCAGCCGAGCCAGCACCCGGGAAGCGGCGGTGAAGCCGAAGCTGCCGGTGACGAAGGTGGCCGCACCGAAGCCCGAGGCGCAGTCGAGCCGGGTGGCCTCACCCTCGCCGGGCTTCTGCAGGCAGACTTCGCCGTCGCTGCTCGGGTAGACGAGCTGCTCGTCGGAGTAGACGCACTCCACCGAGAAGCGCCGCTTGGGGTTGCGGGAGAAGCCGAAGTCGCGGCGCAGGCGGGCGCGCACCTTGGCCAGCAGCGGGTCGTGCTCGGTGCGGCTCAGGTCGGCCACCCGGATGCGGGTCGGGTCGGTCTGGCCGCCGGCGGCACCGGTCACCACGATTGGCAGCTTGCGTCGCCGACACCAGGCGATCAGTGCCGCCTTGGCGACCACGCTGTCGATGGCGTCCACCAGCTGGTCGGCATCCTCGGGAATGCGCTGGGCCAAGTTGGTGGGGGTGACGAAGGCGCTGTCGGCGACCACCTCGATGCCTGGCTGGATGGCGCGGCAGCGCTCGGCCAGCACCTCCACCTTGGGGCGGCCAATGGTGCCGTCCAGGGCGTGCAGCTGGCGATTGACGTTGGAGACACAGACATCGTCCAGGTCGATCAGCGTCAGCTTGCCGATCCCGGAACGCGCCAGTGCCTCCACCGTCCAGCTGCCTACGCCGCCCACGCCCACCACCACCACGTGAGCGGTGCGGAAGCGCTCGGCGGCTCGCCGGCCGTAGAGCCGGCGAATGCCGCCGAAGCGGGCCTCGACGTCGTCGGGCACGGAAGAGGGCGAGGCGAGCGGGGCGGAATCGGTCATGGCATCACGCTTGAGAATAGGAGCGGGTCGGGGTCGGCAGGTGGCCCGTCCAGCCGAAGCGTTCGAAGAGGGCCGTCATGGTGGCGTCCAGCGGGCAGTGGAGATCGAGGCGCTCACCGCTCACCGGATGATCGAGGGCCAGGCCCACCGCGGCCAGCAGCAGGCGGGGACAGGCCAGCTGCTCGGCGAAGAAGCGGTTGTGGTTGCCCTTGCCGTGCTTGGCGTCGCCGATGATCGGGTAGCCGCGCCGCGAGAGATGACGGCGGATCTGGTGGCGACGGCCGGTGAGGGGGTGCGCCTCTATCAGCGAGTAGCGGCTCTGGGGGTAGCGATCCACCCGCACCGGAAGCTCCACGCTATCGAGCCGGCGGATCTCGGTCGTTGCTTCCATGGCGGGCATCTCCGCCTTGGGGCGGCGGCCATCCTCCTCGCGCAGCGGGTAGTCCAGGCGCTCCTGCGCCGGGCCGATGCCGCGCACCACCGCCAGGTAGCGCTTGGTCACCCGACGCTCGGTGAAGGCCGCCTGGAGCGATGCCGCGATCTCTGAATCCAGGGCGAAGACGATCACCCCGGAGGTGGGGCGATCCAGGCGGTGCACTGGATAGACCCGCCGCCCCAGCTGGTTGCGCAGGCGCTGCAGCAGGAACTCGCGCTCGCCGCGGGCAAGCTGGCTGCGGTGCACCAGCAGGCCGGCCGGCTTGTGCACGGCGACCAGGTGGTCATCCTGATGGAGAAGGCTGAGCGGTGGCGTCATCGGAGCATCGGGTCGGGACAAGGGGCGCCATTGTCGCCCCCCGACGCCGCGCTGTCATCCCGGCCGTGCCCGCTCACGCCACGCTCGTGTCTCTCCCGCCCGTTCCGGGCTCAGGGGCCGCCCGGGCGCGGGTCTCGCCTAGAGGTTGGCCAGCACCGTCTCGGCGCTGCTCGCCTCGACGCCCTTCGCGTCGATGCCCAGATACTCCACCACACCGTCGTTGGCGATCAGGGCGAAGCGCTTGCAGCGCAGGCCCATGCCGCCGCCGGAGGCGTCCAGCTCCATGCCCAGGGCGCGGGTGAACTCGGCGTTGCCGTCGGCCAGCATGGTCATGGCCTGGGCATTCTGATCCTTCTGCCAGGCATCCATCACGAAGGCATCGTTCACCGCCATGCAGGCGATGGCGTCCACCCCCTTGTCGGAGAGCGTGTCGGCATTGACCACGAAGCCCGGCATGTGGGTGTTGGAGCAGCCCGGCGTGAAGGCGCCTGGCACGGCGAAGAGCACCACCCGCCGGCCGGCGAAGAAGTCGCCGGTGGAGAGGTCCTCGGGGCCGTTAGGGCCGTTGGTCTTGAGGGTGATGTCGGGAATCTTGTCGCCCTTGGCTATCGTCATGGTGTGCTTCCTTGTCGTGAAGATCGGTGGTGAAGGTCGATGTCGGGCGTGCGTCGCGAGACGCGCGCCGGGGTCTGCCCCGACAGTGTGGGGGGCTTGCCGGCGGTTCGCCAAGGGGGAAACGCCACCTTTCGCCGCGGGCGGAGCTCGCCAGGGGGCCGGGCGTTGATATCAGCACGACTCGTCTCCCAGGGCAGGCACCACCATGGTCGGCTCGCCTCGGGCGACACGATTCGTCATGCTGGAGGCGATTGCCGCCCGGAGCCCGAACCATGTCGCATTCGCCCGCCTATCGCCTTGCCGCCACGGTGCTGCACGGCTTTGACGAATATCGCTCGCGCTTCAAGCAGATCACCGACGACGCCAGTCGGCGCTTTCGCGACGCGGCCTGGCGCGAGGCGCAGCAGGCCTCGGCGGAGCGCATCGACCTCTACGATGAGAAGGTTCAGGACACCTTGGTGCGCCTCAAGCGCACCCTCGACGACGAGCAGCTGACCAACTTCGAGTGCTGGCGGGAGGCTCGCGGGCACTATGCCGCGCTGATCGATCAGCGGCTCGACTACGAGCTCGCCGAGACCTACTTCAATTCGATGTTCTGCTCGCTGTTCCACCATCGCCACATCCGCAACGACTGGATGTTCGTTTACAGCTCCCGAGAGCGGGCGGCGCACCACTCCGGCCTCGAGCTGTGTCGCGTGCGGCGAGTGGGCGGCGAGTGGGCGGCGGGCCTTCGCTGGGCGCTCGGCGAGGCGCGCTTCGAGACGCCCTTCGTCGACCTTTCCCGCGACGTCGAACTCGGCAGCGAGGTGCTGCGGCGGCTGCTGCCGGCGGCCATCCTGGAGGATCCCGAGGCCGAGATCGAGCTGATCAAGAGCGTCTTCTATCGCAACAAGGGCGCCTACTTGGTCGGGCGGGTGCTGGGCGGCGGCGAGCAGGTGCCGCTGGTGCTGCCGGTGCTGCACCGCGAAGGCGAGGGGCTGCACCTGGATACGCTGCTGATCGAGCCCGAGGAGGTCTCGATCATCTTCTCCTTCACCCGCGCCTACTTCCAGGTCAAGGTGGTGGTGCCCAGCGAGTTCGTGCACTACCTCCAGGAGCTGATGCCCGACAAGCCCCAGGGCGAGCTGTATGCCGCCATCGGCTTCTACAAGCACGGCAAGACCGAGTTCTTCCGTGCCCTCAATCACCAGGTGGCCCGGCGGGAGGATCAGTTCATTATCGCTCCGGGGGTTCGGGGCATGGTCATGGCGGTGTTCGTTCTGCCTTCGTTTCGCACCGTGTTCAAGATCATCAAGGACCGCTTCGATCCGAGCAAGGAGATGACCGCCGAGAACGTCCGCGACAAGTATCGCCTGGTCAAGCGCCATGACCGGGTGGGGCGCATGGCCGATACCCAGGAGTTCTCCAACTTCATCGCCCGCCAGGACCATTTCGATCCCGAGTGCCTGGCGCACCTGCTGGAGGTGGCGCCCTCCACGGTCACCCTGCGCGGCGACAAGGTGATCATCAGGCACTGCTATACCGAGCGCATGATGACCCCGCTCAACCTCTACCTGGAGACCTGCGACGAGGCGGAGACCCGCGCAGTGCTCAAGGATTACGGCAACGCCATCAAGCAGATGGCCGCCGCCAACATCTTTCCCGGCGACATGCTGCTGAAGAACTTCGGGGTGACCCGCCACGGGCGAGTGATCTTCTACGACTATGACGAGATCAGCTACCTCACCGAGTGCCACTTCCGGCACATTCCCGAGCCCCTCTACCCCGAGCAGGAACTGGCCGACGAGCCCTGGTACTCGGTGGGGCCCAACGACATCTTCCCCGAGGAGTTCGGCCCCTTCCTGTTCGCCGACGTGCGGCTGCGCAGGCTCTTCTACCAGCTGCACCCGGAGCTGTTCGACGCCGACTACTGGAAGGGGCTGCAGCAGGCCATCCTCGACGGCCGCGTGATCGACGTCTATCCGTATCGCAACAAGCGGCGCTTCGCCGGCGACGACGGCAACGGCCTGGTGTACTAGCCAGGTCCCGCCCAGGCCGAGGCACGCTATGCTGAAAGCAATCGAGCCTGCTTTGGCACGCTATCAACTCCAAGGAGAGCGCCCATGCTGGACCTCATTTCCCACCCTGCGGAGCATGTCGTGGCGATGAAGGCGAGTGGCGTCGTCACGGCTCAGGAGCTGCAGCACGCCATCGACGCCATCGAGGCCGCCAAGCAGGCCCATTCCCGGGTCAGCCTGGTAGTCGAGATCGAAGGCCTTCGCTGGATGACCCTGACCGCCCTGATGAAGGATGTCGGCTACGGTCTGACCCAGCTCGGCGACCTCGAGCACTACCACCGGGCCGCCGTGGTGACCGACCAGGAGTGGGTCAAGCACCTCGCCCACCTGGAGGAACGGCTGTTCAAGGCCGTGGAAATTCGCACCTTCTCCACGCGCGAGCACGCCGAGGCCATGGCCTGGGCCGCTGAACTGCCCAAGGGGGACCACGAGGACCCCGAGGAAGATGGCTACCACGGCGCCTGACCTTGCCGTGTCACCCTGCCGACCAGGACGCCAGCCGCGGCTGGCGTCTCGCCGTTCAGGCGGTACCGACCTTCATCAAGGGATCCACGCGTCACCTGATGATCAAGCCGTCGCGCGTGCTGCAAGGCATCAGCCGTGCCAATGGATGGCACGAAAGTGCCGTCGCCGAGACGTCAAGCGCATGTCGACCAAGCGACGGAACGGCCGGCCGGGGCACTGTCTGGTCGCACTGGGGCCCGGAGTGGTAGTTTCAGGACGCGGCAATGTTTGGACAGCGGGTCGCCGGCGCTGGAAAGTGAGTCGCTGGCACCCGAATGGCGAGAGGTGGTGAATGGTCGAGCAGCGACGCCCGCACCTGGTGGTGTTCACCGGGGCGGGGATCAGTGCCGAGAGCGGCATCCAGACCTTTCGCGCCAGCGACGGCCTGTGGGCCGACCACCCGATCGAGGAGGTCGCCACCCCCGAAGGCTGGCGCCGTGACCCCGAGCGGGTGCTGCGCTTCTACGACCAGCGCCGCGACCAGGTGCGCTGGGCCCGCCCCAACGCCGCCCACAAGGCGCTGGCGAGCCTCGAGAAGCGGGGCTTCGCGGTCAGCATCATCACCCAGAACATCGACGATCTGCACGAGCGCGCCGGCTCACGCCGGGTGCTGCACCTGCATGGCGAGATCCTCAAGGCGCGCTCCACGGTGGATGCGCGCATGCACTATCCCCTGCCCCGCGGCGGGATTCGCCTGGGCGATCTCTGCGACAAGGGCAGCCAGTTGCGCCCCGATGTGGTGTGGTTCGGCGAGAGCGTGCCGCACTTCATGGAAGCCTGCGAGACCGTGGCCCGGGCCGACCTGCTGCTGGTGGTGGGCACCTCGCTTGTGGTGATGCCGGCCGCGGGGCTGCTCGAGCACACGCCCCTGGACGCGCCCTGCGTGCTGGTCGACCCCGAGGCTCGGACCCTGGCGCCGCCCGGTACGGCCGGCCTCGAGCAGCCGGCCGGCAAGGGCGTGCCGGCCTTGGTGCGCCACTGGAAGCGTGAGGGACGCCTGTGGCTGCCGGAGACCCTGCTGGACGAGGCATGAGGCGGGCGGCATGCTAGAATGCCGCCCCCCCCTTCGCCGTCGGGACCAGGCCAGCATGCAGGACGACACCCTCCAGGACACCGTCATCGAGCGCGACCCCGCCACCGGCCATCCGCGGCCGCCGCGGCGCGAGTTCAAGGCGCGTGGCAGCTTCGTGACGCGCTGCGAGGGCTGCAACCTGCCGGCGCTCAACTGCCTGTGTCCCTATCGGGTCAGCGCCCGGAGCGAGGCGAAGGTGTGGCTGCTGACCCACCCGCTGGAGCACCACAAGCCCACCAACACCGGCCGGCTGATCGGCGACGTGCTTAGCGATACCGAGGTCTTCACCTGGTATCGCACGGCACCGGACGCGCGGCTGCTGGCGCTGCTCGACGATGAGCGCTTCGATCCCTTCGTGATCTTCCCCGACGACCAGCCCGACTATACCGACCGCGTGGTGGGCATGGAGCGTGTCGCGGCCGGCAAGCGCTCGGGACGGGTGCCGGTCTTCATCATCCTCGACGGCACCTGGCGCCAGGCGCGGCGCATCTTCCGCAAGAGCCCCTATCTCGAGCGGCTGCCGGTGTTGCCGTTGGCCACCGAGCGGCTGACCCGCTATCGGCTGCGCAAGCCAGCCTCGGCGGCGCATCTGTGCACCGCCGAGGTGGCCATCGAGCTGCTGCGACAGGCCGGCGACCGCGAGGCCGCCGAGGTGCTCGACGACACCTTCGACGCCTTCAACGACAGCTATGCCGCCAGCCGGCGCCATCACCAGCTCGAGGCGCCCACGCCGGCGATGCGGCGGCTGCTGGAGCGAGCCGGCCGCTAGGCGGGCGTCTCCCGAACCCCGCTGGTGCCGTTGTCTCTCACCCCCCCCCCCATCGCGTCGGCCTCACTCCATGGCCTTGCTGAGGATCCAGTCGACCAGCTGCTCGGCCTCCGCCTGGCTCACCTCGGGGCGCTCCCCGGCTTCCGGCATGGTCGCCGAGCCCCAGTGCTCCTCGCCGCCGCTCATCACGACCTCGACCAGGTAGTCGTGCATCTCGCTACCCGCGTACTTGGCGGCGATGCTGTTGAAACCCGGCGCCCGCGGGGTGTCGTCGTCCCGGGCGTGGCAGCTCAGGCACTGCTTCTCCTCGGCCAGCGCCATCGTCTCGGCATGCATGTCCGCCGCCGCGGAGGCGGCGCCCAGCAGCAGGCCGCCCAGCGTCATCACTAGCACGGTCGTCTTCATCGTCTCGTCCCCCTGGATCGATCCCGATGCCCCCGGGAG
The DNA here is from genome assembly GCF_005780185.1 of Halomonas urmiana. Classification (GTDB taxonomy): domain Bacteria; phylum Pseudomonadota; class Gammaproteobacteria; order Pseudomonadales; family Halomonadaceae; genus Halomonas; species Halomonas urmiana. Next base: position 65,218 of record NZ_VBUI01000017.1, read on the forward strand.
GGGACATCGCGCAAGGCAACCTCGAAACCGAGAGGCTTCGTGGCCGCTGCCTTGAACATAGGTCAGGGAGCCAGGGGGCGGTTTCTGCTTTTTCTCATGCACGGGCTGCCCCCCGCTCATGCCGGCTTGAAGTCTATGGCATGCGGGATCGCCACCTCTCTCATGCAGGCCCGCCGCCGCCCGTCCTTGGGGCGACAGAGGCGGCGACGAGGACGGGCGGTTTGGGTGGGCGCGGAAGGAGATCAGCCGCCGAGCAGCTTGCCGGCGATGCGGAAGCCGGCGATCCAGGTGCCGGCGGCGGAGCCGAGGGTGGCGGTGAGGAACACCAGCAGGGTGCGCGAGACCCGGTTGTGCCACCAGCCCTTGAGCTCGGTGACGTCGTGGCGCAGGGTCGAGAAGTCCCGCACCTTGGGCTTGCGCAGCCACAGCTCGACGCCGGCGGCGACGAAGCCGGCGCCGATGGTGGGGTTGAGCGAGGTGAGCGGGGCGGCGACGAAGGTCGCCGCGACCGTGAGCGGATGCGCCAGCGCGGCCAGGGTGGCGGCGCCGGAGAGCACGCCATTGATCAGGAACCACTCCACGACCAGCTGCCAGCCGAGCTCGGTGTTGCGCGAGAAGCCGATGGCGAAGCCGGTCAGCACCAGCGCGGTGATCGCCCAAGGCAGCGCCTTCCACACCTTCGACGGCGGCGGCGTGGCCTCCAGGGCCTCGCGCTCCTGGCGCGGCGCCTCGGGTAGCGGCTGCTCCAGCTGTTTGGCCATGCCCTTCATGTGGCCGGCGCCGATCACCACCAGCACGCGGCGATAGCGGCCGGGGGCGGCGTCTTCCGCCAGGCGCAGCACCATGTAGCGGTCGCGCTCGCTGATCAGAGGGTGGTAGAGCGAGGCCGATTCGGCGGCGAATTCGCTGAAGGTGGACTCCAGGACGTCGCCTTCCTTGAGACGCTCGATCTCCTCGGCGGAGACCTGCTGGCGCGAGAGCACGCTGCCGAGCAGCCCCGAGAACAGCGAGAAGCGCTGCCACCAGGGCACGTTGTGATAGATGCGCTTGAGGGTAATGCCCACGTCGCGATCGATCAGCAACAGCGGCAGCTCGGCGTCGCGGCTCTCCTCCAGGGCGGCGCGCATCTCGGCGCCGGGCTCGATCCCCGACTGTTCGGCGACGCGCTGCTGGAAGGCGCCCAGCGCCAGGCTGGCGGCGACCATGCCGGCCTTGCCCTGGCGAAAGATCTGGAACAGGTCCTGCTCGCCAAGGGCATCGGGGTTGGTCAGGCTGTGGTGGCGCGAGTCGCACAGCTCGATGGCCACGGCATCGAACTCGCCGGAGCGGATCAGCGCGCGCACGTCCGCAGCGCTTTCGGCGGAGACGTGGGCGGTGCCCAGCAGGGTGTAGCGGGTCTCGCCCACCACGAGTTCCTGGCGCGGGCCGCTGGTGGTCGCGTCCTGCGGGGGAGTGATCACGGAGTCCTGGGAGTCGGTCATGGACGCTCGGGCTGTGGGAGTGGAGGCTCGATTATCCACGAAGCGCCGGGGCAGGCCAAACCCGCCGCGACGCTTGCATGGGGTTTGCCTACTTGCGCCAGAAGGCCGGGGTGAACAGCACCAGCACGGTGAAGATCTCCAGGCGGCCGAGCAGCATCGCCACCACCAGAATCCACTTGGCTAGGCTCGGCAGGTCGCCGTAATGTGCGCTGGCCTCGCCCAGCGCCGGGCCGAGGTTGTTGAGCGCCGAGCCCACCGTCGACCAGGCGGTGACCTGGTCGACGCCGGTGGCCATCACCCCCACCAGCATCAGGAAGAACAGCATCACGTAGGCGGAGAAGAAGCCCCACACCGCCTGAGCGATGCCGTCGGGCACGCTGACCTTGCCGATCTTCACCGTGATCACCGCATTGGGGTGGATCAGGCGCATCACCTCGCGCATACCCTGCTTGAGGATCAGGATGATGCGGATCACCTTCATACCGCCGCCGGTGGAGCCGGAGCAGCCGCCGACGAAGGCCGCGACGAACAGCAGGAAGGGCAGGGCGCCGGGCCAGGTGGAGAAGTCCGCCACCGCGAAGCCGGCCGTGGTGGCCACCGAGACCACCTCGAACACCGCATGGCGCAGCCCCCGAGCGGTCGAGTAGATGTCGGTCAGCCACAGCGAGACCGCGGTGATCACCGTCAGGGCGCTCAGGAAGAGCATCAGGAAGCGCGCCTCGGGATCCTGGAAGTAGTGGGTCAGGCTGCGCTGGCGCCAGGCCAGGAAATGCAGGCTGTAGCTGAAGGCCGAGATCAGCAGGAAGCCGGTGCAGATCATCTCGATGGCGGCGCTGTCGAAGTAGCCGATGCTGGCGTCGTAGGTCGAGAAGCCGCCGATCGCCACGGTGGAGAAGCTGTGGCCCAGGGCGTCGAACCAGTTCATGCCGGCGGCCATGTAGGCGAGCATGCAGGCGATGGTCAGTGAGGCGTAGATGTACCACAGCGCCTTGGCGGTCTCGGTGATGCGCGGGGTGAGCTTGGAGTCCTTGAGTGGCCCCGGGATCTCGGAGCGGTAGAGCGCCATGCCGCCGACCCCCAGGGTCGGCAGGATGGCCACGGCCAGCACCACGATCCCCATGCCACCCAGCCACTGCAGCTGCTGGCGATAGTAGAGCACCGCCTTGGGCAGGAACTCGATGCCGGTGATCACCGTGGCACCGGTGGTGGTCAGCCCCGAGAAGGACTCGAACACCGCATCGGTGGGCGACAGGGCCGTGTCGCCGGTGAGCATCAGCGGCAGCGAGCCGAACAGCCCCAGCACGCTCCAGAACAGCGCCGCGATCAGGAAGCCGTCGCGGGTGCGCAGCTCCTTGAGGGCATGGCGGTTGGGCAGGTACATCATCGCCCCGGTGGCCACGGTGATGCCGATGGCCACCGCGAAGGCCTCCCACATGCCGTCCTGGTACAGCAGCGAGATCAGGATGGGCGGCACCATGGTCAGGCTGAACATCATCAGCAGCAGGCCCAGGATGCGCAGGATCATGCGCAGACTCATCGAGCGGCGCTCCTCGGGTCGCCAGGGGGTACGAGACAGGCCATCAGAAGAACGTCAGCCCGACCTGGAAGAGCCGCTCGACGTCGCGCAGCCGGCGCTTGTCGATCACGAACAGGATGACGTGGTCGCCGGACTCGACCACCACGTCGTCATGGGCGATCAGGACTTCCTTGCCGCGCACCACGGCGCCGATGGTGGTGCCCTGGGGCAGATCGATCTCGCCGATGGCGCGGCCCACCACCTTCGACGACTGGGTGTCGCCGTGGGCGATGGCCTCGATGGCCTCGGCCGCACCGCGACGCAGCGAGTGGACGTTGACGATGTCGCCGCGCCGCACGTGGGTCAGCAGGCTGCCGATGGTCGCCTGCTGGGGGGAGATGGCGATGTCGATCTCGCCGCCCTGAACCAGGTCCACGTAGGCGGCGTTGTTGATCAGCGTCAGCACCTTCTTGGCGCCCATGCGCTTGGCCAGCATTGACGACATGATGTTGACCTCGTCGTCGTTGGTCAGGGCGCAGAAGATGTCGCAGTCCTCGATGTTCTCCTCCTCGAGCAGCCGCTTGGCGGTGGCGCTGCCGTGCAGCACCACGGTGCGGTCGAGGCGCTCGGAGAGCTGGGTGCAGCGATTGAGGTCGTGCTCGATGATCTTGACTTGGTGGCTGTGTTCCAGGTGTTCGGCGAGGCGCTCGCCGATGTTACCGCCGCCGGCGATCATCACCCGGCGGAAGTCGCGGTCGAGGCGGCGCAGCTCGCTCATCACGGCGCGGATGTCGCGGCGGGCGGCGATGAAGAAGACCTCGTCGTCGGCCTCGATCACGGTGTCGCCGCGGGGAATGATCGGCCGGTTGCGCCGGTAGATGGCCGCCACCCGGGTGTCGACGCTGGGCATGTGCCGGCGCAGGAAACCGAGCTCCTGGCCGACCAGCGGGCCGCCGTAGAAGGCCTTGACCGCCACCAGCTGCACCAGGCCGCTGGCGAACTCCAGCACCTGCAGGGCGCCGGGGTGCTCGATCAGGCGGCGGATGTGGTCGGTGACCACCTGCTCGGGACTGATCAGCACGTCGATAGGCACCGCGTCATGGGCGAACAGGCCCTTGCGGGTGAGGTAGGCGGTGGCGCGCACCCGGGCGATCTTGGTGGGGGTGCGAAACAGCGTGTGCGCCACCTGACAGGCGATCATGTTGACCTCGTCGGAGTTGGTCACCGCGATCAGCATGTCGGCATCTTCGCCACCGGCCTGGCGCAGCACCATCGGGTAGGAGCCGGCGCCGGAGACGGTGCGGATATCGAGCCGCGTGTGCAGCTCGCGCAGGCGTTCGCCGTCGGTGTCCACCACGGTGATGTCGTTCTCTTCCCGGGCCAGGTGTTCGGCCAGGGTGCCGCCGACCTGGCCGGCGCCCAGAATGATGATTTTCATCGATGTGCTATCCGCTCTGGTCAGACCCGGGGGATCGAAAGCGGCGCACTGTGTGCGCCGCAGCATTCCGAGGCAAGCCTAAATCAGCCGTCGGCAGAAGAACAGGTCGCACCCCGCTTCAATCCAGAGTGAAGCCGACCTTGATGGTGACCTGCCAGTGGACGACCCGCGCGTGCTCGATGTGGCCGCGGGTCTCCATGACCTCGAACCAGCGCATGCCGTGCAGGCTCTCCGAGGCCTTGGTCAGGGCGTTCTGGATGGCGCTTTCGATGTCCTTCTCCGAGGACCCCGTCAGCTCGATATGCTTGTAGATATGATGGCTCATGCGGCCTCCTGTCTGGCGTATCGGACGCCCCGCCGGTTAGGCGGGACGCTTTTCCAGTCTGGCATAGAAGAAACCGTCATGACTGTCGGGCTCGGGCAGTAGCTGGCGGCCGACGCCCGAGGCACGGCCCCAGCCCAGGTCGGCCGGCATGGTGGCCTCGGCGTCGGGGGTGCGAGCCAGGAAGGCGTCGATCTGCTCGGCGTTCTCCGCGGGCAGCACCGAGCAGGTGGCGTAGAGCAGGGTGCCGCCCGGGGCCAGCAGCGGCCAGAGGTTGTCGAGCAGGCGGGCCTGCAGTTCGGCCAGTCTGGTGATGTCCGAGGGGCGACGCAACCGCTTGATGTCCGGGTGGCGGCGGATCACGCCGCTGCCGGAGCAGGGCGCGTCGAGCAGGATGGCGTCGAAGGGCGTGCCGTCCCACCAGTCGCGCGCGGTGGCATCGCCCGCCGCCAGGGTCGCGGAGAGCCCCAGGCGGGAGAGGGTGTCCTCGACCCGGGCCAGGCGCACGTCGTCGCTGTCGATGGCCTGCAGGTCGAGGTCGTAGAGCTCCAGCAGGTGGGCGGTCTTGCCGCCCGGGGCGCAGCAGGCGTCCAGCACGCGGGCACCGGGGCGCGGGGCGAGCGACGGGCCGAGCAGCACGGCGGCCAGCTGGGCCGCCTCGTCCTGGACGCTGGCGTGGCCCTCGGCGAAGCCGGGTAGCGTCTCGACGTCGCGGGGTGTCTCGAGGGTCAGGCCGTCCGGGGCATGCAGGCAGAGGCGCGCCTGGATGCCCGCCGCGGCGAGGCGTTCCAGGTACATCTCACGATCGCCGTGGCGACGGTTGACCCGCAGCGTCATGGGGCCGGCGAGGTTGTTGGCCTCGCAGATCGCTCGCCAGTCGTCCGGCCAGGCCTGGCGCAGGGTCTTGAGCCACCACTTGGGGTGCAGCAGGGCCACGGCCGGGTCGCGGTCCACCTCGGCCTGGAGCTCGGCGCTCTCGCGCTGCAGGCGGCGCAGGCATCCATTCAGCACCCGGGTGGCCCACTCCTTGCCGAGCAGGCGCGCGGCGCCGGCGGTCTCGCCCACGGCGGCATGAGCCGGGATGCGCAGGTAGAGCTGCTGGTAAATGCCGAGCAGCAGCAGCGCCTGGACATCGGCGTCGCGGGCCTTGAACGGCTTGGTCAGCAGCGTGTTGGCCAGCACCTCGAGCCTCGGCAGGGTGCGGCAGGTGCCGTAGCAGAGCGCCTTGAATAGGGCGCGGTCCCGAGTGACCACCTGGTGGTCGTCGAGGCCGGTGAGCGAGCCCTTGCCGGCGATCACCGGGGCGAGGGCGCGGGCGGCGGCGGCCCGGACGGCCAGGCCGTTGTCGCGGCGGCTCTCCCGGCCGTGGGGGGCGTGTGTCTGCTGGCTCATGCCGGGCTCTCCTCGTCGTGGTGTCCCAGCCGAGTGCCGGGGGTGAATCGCTCGGCGCGGGCCTTGAGCAGCTCGCGCACCGCCATGGCCTTGCCGCCGGGGAGCTGGGCGCGGCTCACCGCCAGCACCTGGTCGCCCTCCTCGCCGCAGGCGATGCGCAGGGCGTCGGCCGAGGGCGAGAGCAGGGTGCCGGGGCGGGCCGGGGTGGCGTCCGGCGCCGAGGTCTCGCCGTGGGCCATCAGCAGGCGCAGGCGGTCATTGCCCAGCGCGCACCAGGCCACCGGCCAGGGATTGAAGGCGCGGATCCGCGCGGCCAGCTCCGCGGCCGGGCGGCGGAAGTCGAGCTCCGCCTCGGCCTTGGAGAGCTTGGCGGCGTAGGTGACGCCCTCCGCGGGCTGGGGGGTGGCGGCGAGTCGCTCGCCGGCCAGCGCCTCGAGGGTCTGGACCAGGGTCTCGCCGCCCAGGCGCGCCAGGGTGTCGTGGAGCTCGCCGCCGGTGGTGGTGGCGGTGATCGGCGTGCGCTTTATCAGCAGCATGTCGCCGGTATCCAGGCCCGCGTCCATCTGCATGATGGTCACGCCGCTCTCGTCATCGCCGGCCTCGATGGCCCGCTGGATGGGTGCGGCCCCGCGCCAGCGGGGCAGCAGCGAGGCATGCACGTTGAGACAGCCGTGTGGGGGGATGTCGAGCACGGCCTGGGGCAGGATGAGGCCGTAGGCCACCACCACCATGATGTCGGCCTCGAGGGCCGCTAGCTCGGCCTGCACCTCGGGGGCCTTCAGGGTCGCGGGCTGATGGACTGGCAGGTCGTGGCGCAGCGCCAGCGCCTTGACCGGGCTCGGGGTCAGCTTGCGGCCGCGGCCCGCCGGGCGGTCTGGCTGGGTGTAGACGGCGACGACGTCATGACGGCTCGCCAGCAGCGCCGACAGGCTCTCGGCGGCGAAGTCGGGGGTGCCGGCGAAGATGACGCGCAGGGGTCGGGACATGTTGAGGGCCTTGCCAGTGAGCGGTGGCCCTCATGATAACGGAGGCGGCGGGAAACGACGAAGGCCGACGTGCAAACGTCGGCCTTCGAGGGTGGGGGCAGGGCGACACCGCTGGGCGTCACCGGAAGTCAGGCGGGTTGCAGCTGCTTGTGGCGCTTCTGCATCTTCTTCATCACCCGATTCCGCTTGAGCGGCGAGAGATAGTCGACGAAGAGTACCCCTTCCAGGTGGTCGTACTCGTGCTGGATGCAGTGGGCGAGCAGCCCCTCGGCCTCGAGCTCATAGGGCTGGCCGTCACGACCCAGGGCCTTCAGGTGCACCTTCAGGGCGCGCGGGACCTCGGCGTAATACTCCGGGATCGACAGGCACCCCTCCTGCATCGGGTCGCGCTCGTCGCCGATGGGCGTGAATTCGGGGTTGATCAGCACCAGTGGGCTGGAGCGGTCATCGCTGACGTCCATGACGATGACCCGGCGGTGGACGTCCACCTGGGTCGCGGCGAGTCCGATGCCGCTGGCGTCGTACATGGTCTCGAGCATGTCGTCGACCAGGCGACGCACCTCGTCGTCGACCGTCTCGACCGGAGTAGCAACGGTGCGCAGCCGCTCGTCGGGAAATTCGAGGATGGGTAATTTGGCCATGGCGTTGGAATCACCGTTATGCTGTCATTTACAAGATGACACTATTCTAGAAAGGCGCGATCAATGGCGAAACCGTTGAACGTGCATCACATCGACAGTTTCTGACTATACCACGTCGCCATCGTTCCATGGGCGACAGGCGTGGGGCCAGCAACCCGGGGAGAGCAGGGATGAAACAGACAGGATGCGCAGTGCGCTGGTGTCGGCGCCTGAAGGTGGGGCTCGGCGCCGTGCTGATGGGCGGAATGCTCGGCCTGCCCCTGGTCCAGGCGCAGGGGCTCTCCTGGGACGATGGCCTGAGGGGCGATGCCCCGGATCGCTATACCGTGGTGAAGGGCGACACCCTGTGGGACATCTCCGGTCGCTTCCTGCGCCATCCCTGGCAGTGGCCCGAGGTCTGGCAGGTCAACCCACAGATCGAGAACCCCCACCTGATCTACCCCGGCGATATCGTCTACCTCTATGACTGCAACGGCCGACCCTGCCTCGGCCTGGAGCGTGGCCAGGGCGTGGTGCGACTGTCGCCGAAGGTGCGCACCTCGTCGCACCGCGAGGCCATCGAGCCGATCCCGCTGGATGCCGTGCGCCACTTCCTGCGCGATCATCGCGTGATCGAGACCCCCGAGGTGCTGGACGAGCTGGCCTACGTAGTCGCCGGAGACGACGGTCGGCTGGTCAGCGGCCGCGGCGATCGCCTCTATGCCCGCGGTCGCGTCGAGGGCGGCGGGCGCGTCGGCCTCTACCGGGTCGGCGAGCAGTACGTTGACAGCGCCACCGGCGAGTCGCTGGGTCTCGAGCTCGAGAGCGTCGGCGAGGCGCGCCGGCTGCACCAGCAGGACGACATCGTGGTGATGGAGGTGACTGCGTCACGCCAGGAGGTCCGCGACGACGACATCGCGCTGCCCCTCGAGGATCGCCGCCTGGTGACCGAGTTCCTGCCGCGGGCGCCCGACCGCGAGATCGACGGCCGCATCCTGGCGGTGCCGGGCGGCGTGCGCTTCATCGGGCCGCTGCAGGTGGTGGCGCTCGATCGCGGTCGCCGTGACGGCCTGGAAACGGGGCACGTGCTGATGGTCGAGCAGCAGGGCGATCTGGTCGACGACCCGCGCACCGGCGAGCCGCTGCGCCTGCCCGGCGAGGATGCCGGCCTGGTGATGGTCTTCCGGCCCTACCAGAAGATGAGCTACGGCCTGGTGATGGAGACCAACCGCACGCTCTCGGTGGGCGATCGCATCCACAGCCCCCAGCGCCGGCTGGACACGGCGCTGCGCTAGGGGCGCCGCGGCCGCGTTGCAGCCCTGAAGCGCCGTGCAGGCTCACGAGATGCAGTCGCGCGAGTGGCGCGCCCTGGCCCGGCTGCCTGGCATCGGGTCGCGGCGGCTCGGCGAGCTTGTGGCGACGCGTCCCGACTGGCCGGCGGGCTTTCTGGCCGCGCTGCCCCGGGAGGCCGCCACGGCCCTGCGGCTGTGGCTCGATCATCCCGCGCGCAGCCCCCTCACCGCCGAGCTCGACGCCGACGAGGCCTGGCTCGCCGCCGGGCCCGCCCGGCACCTGCTCCATCCGGGGCATCCCCGTTGGCCGAAACTGCTCGACCAGATCGCCGATCCGCCGCCGATGCTCTGGGCGATGGGCGATCTCGCCGCGCTCACGCCACCGCGGCTCGCCATGGTCGGCTCCCGGCGCTCCACCCGCGAGGGGGTCACCAACGCCGGCGGCTTCGCCCGGGAGCTCGCCGGGCGCGGCTGGTGCGTGGTCAGCGGCATGGCGCTGGGCATCGATGCCGCCGCTCAGCAGGCCGCCCTGGAGGCCGGCGGCACCAGCATCGCGGTGCTCGGCTGCGGCGTCGACGTGGTCTACCCGCCGCGTCATCACCGCCTGCATCGGCGGCTACAGGAGACGGGCGGGCTGCTGCTCTCCGAGCATCCCCCCGGCACCCAGGCGCGGGCCGGCTTCTTCCCGAGGCGCAATCGCATCGTCACCGGCCTGTCGCTCGGGGTGCTGGTGGTCGAGGCCGCCGAGAAGAGCGGCTCGCTGGTCAGTGCCCGTCTGGCCCTCGAGCAGAATCGCGAGGTCTTCGCCCTGCCCGGTTCCATCCACAACCCCATGGCGCGGGGCTGCCTGCAGCTGATACGCGACGGCGCCGTGCTGGTGCGCCAGGTCGACGACATCCTCGCCGAACTGAGCCAGTGGGTCATGGAGAATGCCATGGAGAGTGCCGCGGCGAGTGCCGCCGACCCCGGCGCGGCGCCCGGTCCGGCCGAGGCCCGGGAGGACTCGCTGCTGCGCTGGCTGAGCGATACCCCCACCCCGGTGGATGCGCTGGTCTCGCTGACCGGCCGCGGCGTCGCCGACTGCCAGCGCGGCCTGCTGGCGCTGGAGCTCGAGGGGGCCGCGACCCAGGCCGCCGGCGGCTGGGTGCGCCTGCCGACCCGCTCGGGAGCGTGATAGCATACGCCTCCCAGGATGCCGCCTCGCGGCATCGCCAGCCGAGGCGAGGAGACCCATGAACGAGGCCAGCGCGCTTGCCGATACCGTCGCCGCCCTGCGGGCCGGTGGCGTGATCGCCTACCCCACCGAGGCCGTCTGGGGGCTCGGCTGCGATCCCGACGACGAGGCAGCGCTTGCGCGCCTGCTGCGCCTCAAGGCGCGCGATCCGGCCAAGGGCGTGATCCTGGTGGCCGCGAGCATCGCGCAGTTCGCCCCCTGGCTCGAGGGACTGACGGCGGCGCAGCGCGCGCTGCTGGAAGTGAGCTGGCCGGGGCCCACGACCTGGCTGGTGCCCGATAACGGCCGCGCCCATGCTCTGGTGCGCGGCGACCACGATCGCGTGGCGCTGCGCGTCAGCGACCATCCGCTGGTCATCGCCCTGTGCGAGGCCGTCGGCGGCCCGGTGGTCTCGACCTCGGCCAACCGCGCGGGCGAGCCACCGGCGATGAGCGCCGACGAGATCCACCGCGTCTTCGACGACGAGCTCGACGCCGTCCTCGAGGGCGAACTCGGCGGCCTCGAGCGGCCCAGCACCATCCGCGACCTGGCGACCGGCCAAGTCCTGCGTCCCTGATCCATACCCCGATTTTTCCCCAGGAGGCACCGGTGGCCCACGCCCATCTGGACGACGTCAAGACTTACCTGCTCGACCTGCAGGATCGCCTCTGCACGGCGCTGGCCGCCGAGGATGGCGGTCGCTTCCGCGAGGATAGCTGGCAGCGCGAGGAGGGCGGCGGCGGCCGCTCCCGCGTGATCGAGGGGGGCCGGCTCTTCGAGAAGGGCGGCGTCAACTTCTCCCACGTGTTCGGCGCGCGCCTGCCACCCTCGGCCACCGCGGCGCGTCCGGAGCTCGTCGGGCGCAGCTTCCACGCGGTGGGAGTCTCCTGGGTGCTGCACCCGGAGAACCCCCACGTGCCGACCAGCCACGGCAACGTACGTTTCTTCATCGCCGAGAAGGAGGGCGAAGCGCCGGTGTGGTGGTTCGGCGGCGGCTACGACCTGACCCCCTACTACCCGGTGTTCGAGGACGTGGTGCACTGGCATCGAGTGGCCCGCGACGCCTGCGCCTCCTTTGGCGAGACGGTCTATCCGCGCTACAAGGCGTGGTGCGACGACTACTTCACCCTGAAGCATCGAGACGAGACCCGCGGCGTCGGCGGGCTCTTCTTCGACGACCTCAACGAGGAGGGCTTCGAGGCGAGCTTCGCCTTCCAGCGCGCCGTGGGCGACAGCTTCCTCGACGCCTACCTGCCCATCGTGCGTCGCCGTCGCGACACGCCCTTCGGTGAGCGTGAGCGGGACTTCCAGCTCTATCGCCGCGGCCGCTACGTGGAGTTCAATCTGGTGTGGGACCGCGGCACGCTGTTCGGCCTGCAGAGCGGCGGTCGCACCGAGTCGATCCTGATGTCGATGCCGCCCCTGGCGCGCTGGATCTACGACTGGCGGCCCGAGCCGGGCAGCCCCGAGGCGGCGCTCGACGACTATCTGCAGCCCCGTGACTGGTTGGGCGAGGCCGCCCGCGAGGAGACCCCATGATCGATCGCTACTGCGTCTTCGGCCACCCGGTCGGCCACTCGAAGTCGCCGGCCATCCACTCGGCCTTCGCCGAGCAGACCGGCGAACACCTGGAGTACACCGCCATCGAGGCACCGCTGGACGACTTCGCCGGCGCCTGGCGCGCCTTCGTGGCCGAGGGCGGGCGCGGGGCCAACGTTACCGTGCCCTTCAAGGAGGCGGCGTTCGGGCTCTGCGACACCCTGAGCGAGCGCGCCCGCCGCGCCGGCGCGGTGAACACCCTGATCCTCGGCGGCAACGGGCTGACGTATGGCGACACTACTGACGGCGTTGGCCTGGTGCGCGATCTCAAGCGTCACGAAGTGCATCTCGCCGGGGCGCGGATCCTGGTGCTGGGCGCCGGCGGCGCGGTGCGCGGGGTGCTGGAGCCGCTGCTGACCGAGGGCCCGGCGAGCGTGCGAATCGCCAACCGCACCGCGGCCAAGGCCACGGCCCTGGCGGAGGACTTCGGCGACCTGGGCACGATCGGCGGCGGCGGCTTCGCGGCGGTGGAGGGGCCCTTCGATCTGGTGATCAACGGCACCAGCGCGAGCCTCGCCGGCGACCTGCCACCGCTGCCCGACGCGCTCTTCGCCGCCGGGGCGACGGCCCACGACATGATGTACGGCGCCGAACCCACGGTCTTCCTGCGCTGGGCCGCCGAGCGCGGCGCCCGGCCCGTCGACGGCCTGGGCATGCTGGTGGAGCAGGCCGCCGAGTCGTTCTTCCAGTGGCGCGGCAAGCGCCCCGACACCGCCCCGGTGCTCGAGGCGCTGCGCCGCTCGCTGTGAGCGCCGGGCGGCGCTCTCAGCGTCGCTTGGCGTAGAGCCCTCAGCGGCGTTTCACATACAGCCCCACCATGCATAGCGCCACACCGGCCACCGAGGTCAGCATGCCGCCGTTGACCAGCCAGGGATGGCGGTCGACCCAGGGCACGAAGGGCTGGGCGGTCTCGCGGCAGACGCCGGCGCGATAGTCCCAGTGCCCCTCCTGGAGTAGCAGGCAGTTCCGAACGTCTCCCAGTTCGAGGAAGTAGACGCCCATCAACACGAGGATGGGCAGTATCAGCAGTAGCAGTCCGATCTTCAGCATGGGGGGCGCGGGTTCCTTCAGGGGCGTGGGCAGTTGGGGGTGCGGCCGGCCTGGCGGGCCTGCTCATAGCGCGCCATGGCCTCGCCCAGGCCCGCTTCCAGGCCGCCGATGCGCTGGCCGTGGCTGGGGTGGGTGGAGAGCCAGGCCGGTGGACTGGCGCCGCCGGCCGCGCTCATGTTGTTCCACAGCGCGACGCTTTCCCGCGGGTCGAAGCCGGCGTCGGCCATCAGGGTCAGGCCCAGGGTGTCGGCCTCGCTCTCGTGACGCCGCGAGAAGGGCAGCAGGATGCCGTACTGGGCGCCCATGCCCAGCGCCGCCATCATGGTTTCGCCCCCGGCGCCCTGCATGCCGGCAGCCGACGAGATCGCCGACAGGCCGAGCTGAGTGGCGGTCTCGGTGGAGGCTCGCTCGTTGGCATGGCGGGCCAGCACATGGGCGATCTCGTGGCCGATCACCGCGGCGAGCTGGTCCTGGTTGCGGGCGACCTGGAGCAGGCCAGTGTTGATGCCCACGTAGCCGCCGGGCAGCGCGAAGGCGTTGGCCTGCTCGGACGCGAAGACCTTGACCTGCCAGTTCTGGTTGCGCTCCCGCTCGGGCAGGGCACGGACCACCGCCTCGGTCACGCACTGCACATAGCGCAGCGGGGTGCCGCCCACCGTCGGTAGCTCCTGCTGGTACTGGGCGAAGGCCTGGGCCCCCATCTGGTCGAGCTGCTCGTCGGACATCAGGGTCAGCTGCGAGCGTCCGGTGGGCGAGGTGGTACAGGCGGCGAGGCTGACGCTCAGGGCGCCAACGGCAAGCAAATGGGTCCAGCGCATGGAGAGCTCCTATCGGTTCCAGATCACTGAGACTCTGGACGGGGCGTCGAGGTTCGCCACAAGATACCCCGAACGCCGGTGAGGTCAACCGCGAAACATGCACACCCGGAGGAAGCCCTATGGACGCCGAGCTGTCGCGTCGTTTGCTCAAGCTGCTCGATCACCTCGAGCCCTGGCTGCCACCGCCGCCCCAGGAGGTCGACTGGGCGCGTGACGTCGCCGCGCTCTGGCAGCGCCATGCCCTTGGCGGCCGGCTGCTGCCGGTGCCGCCGCGGGACGCCCTGGGGCTCGACGACCTGTTGGGCATCGAGCGCCAGAAGCTCGCGCTGGTCGACAACACCCGTGCCTTCCTGCAGGGGTTGCCGGCCAACCACGCCCTGCTGTGGGGCTCGCGGGGCAGCGGCAAGTCGTCGCTGATCCGCGCCCTGATCAACGGCTTGGCGCCTGAGGGTCTGCGCCTGGTGCAGGTCGATCGTCACGATCTCGCGGCACTGCCGACGCTGGTGGAGCAGCTGCGCCACCAGCCCCAGCGTTTCGTGGTTTACTGCGACGACCTCTCCTTCGAGGGCCACGACGATGCCTACAAGGCGCTGAAGAGCTTGCTCGACGGCGCCCTGACCGGCCCGCCGCCCAACGTGCTGCTCTATGCCACTTCCAACCGTCGCCACCTGCTGCCGGAGTCGATGGGCGACAATGACGCCTCGCGCCTGGTGGGCGACGAGCTGCATCACGGCGACGCCGTCGAGGAGAAGATCTCGCTCTCCGACCGCTTCGGGTTGTGGCTGGGCTTTCACCCCTTCAATCAAGACGTCTACCTGGAGGCCTGCTGTCACTGGGTCACCCAGCTGGGCAGTCGCGAGGACTGGAACGCCGATGCCCGCGCCGAGGCGATCCGCTTCGCCACCCTGCGCGGCGGGCGCAGCGGCCGGGGCGCCTGGCAGTTCGCCACCCAGTGGGTGGGCCGGCGGCGCCTGCACGGCGAGTAGCGATCGGTGGTAGCGGTAAGTGTCGACGGTGCAGCACCAAGTTGGCCCGGTGCCAGCCCTATCCCTGGGGAATCAGGCTGCCGTCCTCGCCTACGCCCAGGCGCACAGTGGGGGTGAGCAGCCCGGCGGGCAGGGTCATGCCGAGTCCGCTCAGGTCCCCCGGGGTAATGGCCAGCTCGCTGCCGGCGGGCAGCTCGCCCTGACGGGCCAGCTGGCGAGCCAGCTCCACCATGGGTGCCAGCTGCTCCCGGTCGCCGCCCAGCAGGTCGAAGGCCACCGGCAGGCGCAGCTTGGCATCATCGCCCGAGGTGAGGGTGACCGACTCCTCGTAGTCGCCGCTCACCGGCTCCACCCCGGGCATATCCAGGCTCCAGCGGAAGCCGGCCATCTCCACCGGGGGCATCCCGGTGGGCAATCCCAGGCCCATGGCCAGGGTCGCCTGCACCGGCAGGCTGCCGGCGCCGAGGCCGGAGGCGATCAGCGAGGTCAGGTCGCTGGTGTCGAGGCGCGCATCCACGGCAAAGGGGCCGATGCGTACCTCCTCCACCCCTAGCGAGGTCACCGCCAGGCGGAAGGCGAACAGGCCGGTCTGGGGGAGCGCCAGGCAGCCGCCGAGCAGGGCGGCCAGGCAGAGCGGGGCGAGTAGGCGCCAGCGGCGCACGAAGTGGCGAAAACGCATCGAGGGATCCTCCGGGAGATCGGTGCTGCAGTGCAGCGCGGATGCGTATTTCAGGGCCAGCGGTTCGCCGCGTCAAGGCATCGGCACTCCTCTCTGCGCGTCTCGGAAGCGGACCTGTCGGCCGTAAACGACACCGCCCGGCCCGTCAGTGATGACGGGCCGGGCGGTGGCAGGATCGGAGAACGGCGCCAGGGCTCAGCGGCGGCTCTTGCGCGCCTCCTTGGTGCGGCCCAGTTCACGCTTCTTGGCCTTCTCTCGGTCGCTGGCCCCCGCCATGTTGTCGTAGGGGTTGTCCCCGGAGCGGAATTCGAAGCGCATCGGCGTGCCGCGCACCTTGAGCACCTTGCGGAAGGTGTTGGTCAGGTAGCGCTTGTAGGCCTCGGGCAGCGAGCTCGTCTGGTTGCCGTGAACCACGATGATCGGCGGATTGCTGCCGCCCTGGTGGGCCATGCGCAGCTTGATGCGCCGGCCGTGGACCATGGGCGGCTGGTGCTGCTCCACCGCGTCCTGCAGGATCGAGGTCAGGCGGTTGGTCGACCAGTGGCAGTTGGCCGAGGCGAAGGCGCGCTCGATGGAGGGGTATAGGTCGCCGACGGCGGTGCCGTGAAGAGCCGAGATGAAGTGCAGGTCGGCGTAGTCGGCGAAGCCCAGGCGGCGCTTGATCTCGGCGCGCATCTTCTCCTTCGCTTCGCTCTCCAGGCCGTCCCACTTGTTGACTGCGAGCACCAGGGCGCGGCCGCTGGTCAGCACGTAGTCGAGCAGGTGCAGGTCCTGCTCGACCAGGCCGGAGCGAGCATCCAGCACCATGACGGCGACATGGCACTCCTTGATCGCCTCCAGGGTCTTGATGATCGAGAACTTCTCATAGGTCTCTCGCACGCTCCTGCGGCGACGCACCCCGGCGGTATCCACCAGCACGTAGGGCTTGCCGCGGCGCTCGAAGGGGATCTCGATGGCATCGCGGGTGGTGCCGGCCTCGTCGAAGACCACCACCCGCTCCTCGCCGAGCAGGCGGTTGACCAGGGTCGACTTGCCCACGTTGGGGCGGCCGATGACGCCGATGCGGATGCCCTTGGTGCCGGTGTCGGCGGGGATGCTCTCGTCGCGGGCCGGGAAGGGCGTGAGCACCTCCTCGATCAGCGTGGTGACGTTGCGGCCGTGGGCGGCGGCGATGGCGTGGGGATCGCCCAGCCCCAGCTGCCAGAAGTCGGCCATGGCGCTGTGCTCTTCCAGGCCGTCGACCTTGTTGACCACCAGCCAGGTCTTCTTCTGGTTGACCCGCAGGTGGTTGGCGATGGCCTCGTCGGCGACGTTCAGACCGGCGCGGGCGTCGACCAGGAACAGCACGATGTCCGCCTCGTCGATGGCGGCCAGCGACTGCTCGGCCATGGCCGCGTCGATGCCCTCCTCGTCGCCGCTGATGCCGCCGGTGTCGATCACCGTGTAGGCCTTGTCGCCGAGCATGCCGTTGCCGTACTTGCGGTCACGGGTCAGGCCCGGGAAGTCGGCCACCAGGGCGTCCCGCGAGCGGGTCAGGCGGTTGAAGAGGGTCGACTTGCCGACGTTGGGACGGCCGACCAGGGCGATCACCGGGGTCATGGGCGAAGCTCCAGGGCGTCCAGGGTGCCGTCGTCGGCCAGCGCGTATACGCGGCGACGATCGGTGAGCGGGCGCACGCTGAGGCCCGAGCCGTCGATGCGGGTGCGACCGACGATCTTGCCCTCACGAGCGTCAAGCAGGTGCAGGTAGCCCTCGGCGTCGCCGACCACCAGGTGGTCGGTGGCGAAGGCCGGGGCGGTGAGCGAGCGACCCTCGAGGGCCTCGTTGCGCCAGAGCTCGTTGCCGTTACCGGCATCCACGGCGATGACGTGGCTGGCCTCGTCGATCACGAACAGGAAGTCGCCCACCAGGATCGGGGTCAGGTAGCTGGAGAGCTCCCGGGACCACAGCACCTCGCCGGAACGGGCGTCCAGCGCGGCCAGGCGGCCGTTGTAGCTGGTGACGAACAGGCGGCCATCCTGGGTCAGGACCGGCTGGCCGGCCAGGTCGACCAGGCGGTCGATCTCGCTTTGCCCCTGGGGGACGGCGATGCGGCGATCCCACAGCGGTTGGCCGCTGCGATTGTCCAGGGTCACCAGGCGGCCGTTGGCGAAGCCGGCGAAGGTCACCTGATCGATCACCGTGGGCGTGCCGGTGCCGCGCAGGCTCAGCGAGGGGCGCGGGCCGCTGTAGACCCAGCGCTCGTCGCCGCTGTCGCGATCCAGGGCCGTGACGCGCCCGTCGACGGCCTGCACCACGAGCAGCTCGCGGCTGGCCTGGGGGGCGGCGAGCACCTCGCTGGTGACCCGGGCGCGCCACTGGACACGGCCGTCGGCCTGGTCGAGGGCGAGCACCTCGCCGTTGCGGGTGGCCAGGAAGAGGCTGTCGGCCATGGCGGTCAGGCCGCTGGAGACCGGGGTGTCGAGCTCGACCTCCCAGCGGGTCTCGCCGGTGTCGGCGTCCAGGGCCTCGATCAGGCCGCGGCCGTCGGCGGCGAACAGCGTGTCACCCTCCTGGGCGGGCGCCACCGGGTAGCCGGCGTCGCTGAGCCCCTTGCCGACGCGCTCGCTCCACAGGGTGTCCATCTCGGTGGTGACCGTGATGTCGGTGAGCTCGCGCGGGGCGTACTCGGGCTCGGGTGTCCCGGCACAGCCGGCCAGCACGGCCAGGGCCGCGCCGGCGGCGATCAGCAGGGTGGCTCTCATAGGATGACCTCCTCGGTGCCGAGGTCATCCAGCTTGAGCTGGACGCCGTAGAGCGGTTGATTGTGCTGCTCGGCGAGGGAGAGGGCCTCCTGCCAGGCCTGGCGCGCCTGATCGACGCGCCCCAGGGCATGCTGGGCATCGCCGACCACCTCGGCACGCTGCGCCGCGAGGGCCTCGGGCACGCCCTCCAGGGTGGTCAGGGCGGTCTCGGCCTCGCCCTCGACGAGCTGCAGGCGGGCCAGGCGCAGGCGGGCCAGGCCCTCGAGATAGCCGCGTTCGCTCTCCTCGATCACCGCCTCCAGGGCGGCGCGGGCGCGCGCCCGGTCGTCCGCCTCGACGGCCAGGCGGGCGTCGAGCAGCCGGGCGAGGTCGGCGTAGAGGGTCGTGCCGTGCTCGTCGGTGATCTCGGTCACCAGCTCCTCGGCGCGACGGCGGGCGTCGTCGCCCAGCTCGTCGCGGCCGGTGAGGTCGACCAGCTGCTGGTAGCGCAGCGAGGCGGCCTCGCTCTGGCCGGCCTGGTAATCCTGCCAGGCGTTCCAGCCGAACACGCCGGCCGCCGCGATGGCGGCGCCGGCGATCAGCGAGGTGCCGTTCTCCTTCCACCAGCGCTTGATGGCCTCAAGCTGTTCTTCCTCGGTTCTCAGCTCCGCCACGGGCGGTCTCCTTTGATGCGGGTGTCCGTCAGGCGAGTGACTCGCCGTTCAGCAGGGATGTCAGGGTGTCGACGAGCGCGGCCCGGGGCAGGCGCTGTTGTTCGCGCTCCTCGCGCAGGAACTTCAGGGTCACGCTGCCCTCGGCCAGCTCGTCTTCGCCGAGCAGTAGAGCCAGGCGGGCCCCGCTCTTGTCGGCCTTCTTCATGCGGCTCTTGAAGCTGCCGCCGCCGCAGTGCAGCTGGGCGCGCAGCTCGGGCAGCGCCTCGCGCAGGCGCTCGCCGAGCAGCAGGGCCGGACCGGTGGCGGCCTCGTCCATGGGCAGCAGGTAGACGTCCAGCGCGCCGCGGGCCTCGGCGGGCACGAGCTCGAGGGTCTCGAGCAGCAGGATCAGCCGCTCGATGCCCAGCGCGAAGCCCACCGCCGGGGTCGGCTTGCCGCCGAGCTGCTCGACCAGGCCGTCGTAGCGGCCGCCGGCACAGACGGTGCCCTGGCTGCCGAGCGCGGTGGTGGTCCACTCGAAGACGGTGCGGCCGTAGTAGTCCAGGCCGCGCACCAGCCGCGGGTTGATCACGTAGGCGATGCCGGCGGCGTCGAGCATCGCGCAGAGCCGCTCGAAGTGCTCGCGGGATGCCTCGTCGAGGTGATCCATCAGCTTGGGCGCGCCCTCGATGACTTCGGCCATCGCCGGGTTCTTGGAGTCGAGGATGCGCATCGGATTGCTTCCCAAGCGACGCTTCGAATCCTCGTCCAGTACTTCCGCATGCCGCTCGAAGTAGGCCACCAGCAGGTCGCGATAGGCGGCGCGGGCATCCATGGAGCCCAGCGAGTTGAGCTCCAGGGTGACGTGCTTGTCGAGGCCGAGCTGCTGCCACAGCCGCGCCGAGAGCAGGATCACCTCGGCGTCGATGTCCGGTCCCTCGAGGCCGAAGGTCTCCACGCCGATCTGATGGAACTGGCGATAGCGGCCCTTCTGGGGGCGCTCGTGGCGGAACATCGGCCCCTGGTACCACAGCCGCTGGGTCTGGTTGTGCAGCAGGCCGTGCTCCATGGCGGCCCGCACGCAGCTCGCCGTGCCCTCGGGGCGCAGCGTCAGGCTGTCGCCGTTGCGGTCGTCGAAGGTGTACATCTCCTTCTCGACGATGTCGGTGACCTCGCCGATGGAGCGCTTGAACAGCGCGGTCTGCTCGACGACCGGGGTGCGGATCTCGTCATAGCCGTAGCGGCCCATCAGCGCGCGCACCTGGCCCTCGAAATACTGCCAGAGCGGGGACTGCTCGGGCAGCAGGTCGTTCATGCCACGAATGGCCTGGATCTTCTTCTGATTCGTGTCGGTCTTGCTCACTGCTTGCTCCTTGTGGGGGCGCCGGCTCAGGCGTCCCGGGCGATCACGTCCTGCTCGGCCTGCTGCTTCTCGCGGACCTTGTCGCGGATCAGCCGCTCCAGATCGTCGACCAGATGGTCATTGCGCAGCTTGCTGGCCGGCTTGCCGTCGAGGTAGACGAGGTTGGCCGGGGAGCCACCGGTCAGGCCGACGTCGGTTTCCTTGGCCTCTCCCGGGCCGTTGACCACGCAGCCGATGACCGAGACGTTCAGCGGCGTCATGACGTCCTCGAGGCGCTCCTCGAGGGCGTTCATGGTGCCGATGACGTCGAAATTCTGGCGCGAGCAGCTGGGGCAGGCGATGAAGTTGATGCCCTTGGCCCGCAGCTTGAGGCTCTTGAGCATGTCGAAGCCGACCTTGATCTCCTCGACCGGATCGGCGGCCAGCGACACGCGGATGGTGTCGCCGATGCCGTCCATCAGCAGCATGCCCAGGCCAATCGATGACTTGACGGTGCCCGAGCGCAGCCCGCCCGCCTCGGTGATGCCCAGGTGCAGCGGCTGTTCGATGCGGGTGGCGAGCTGGCGGTAGGCGGCCACGGCCATGAAGACGTCGGAGGCCTTGACGCTGACCTTGTACTCCTGGAAATCCAGGTGGTCGAGGTGGTCGATGTGGCGCATCGCCGACTCGACCAGTGCCGCGGGGGTCGGCTCGCCGTACTTCTTCTGCAGGTCCTTCTCCAGGGAGCCGGCGTTGACGCCGATGCGGATCGGGATGCCGTTGTCCCGGGCGGCGCTGACCACGGCGCGCACGCGCTCCTCGCGACCGATGTTGCCGGGGTTGATGCGCAGGCAGTCGACGCCGAGCTCGGCGACGCGCAGGGCGATCTTGTAGTCGAAGTGGATGTCGGCGACCAGGGGTACCTCGACCTCGCGCTTGATGCGCCCGAACGCCTCGGCGGCGTCCATGTCGGGCACGCTGACGCGCACGATGTCGGCGCCGGCGGCCTCCAGCTGGCGGATCTGGGCCACGGTGGCGGCCACGTCCAGGGTATCGGTGTTGGTCATGCTCTGGACGGAGATGGGAGCGTCGCCCCCGACCGGCACCTTGCCGACGTGGATCTGGCGCGACTTGCGACGAACGATGGGGGATTGTGCGTGCATGATGACGGAATCATTCTCCCAGAGTGAAGCGGGCGACGTTGTTGGCGCCGGCCCGGGCCGTAAGGTCGACGGGCTCGCCGCCCCAGCTCAGTTCGACGCCGGTGGCGTTGCCCACGGTCAGGCGAAACGGCGGCGTGCCCTCGACCCGGGCCGAGGTGCCGGGCTGCTGGAGGCCGACGAAGATACGTTGGTTGTCGGCATCGAAGATCTCGGTCCAGGACTGCTCGTTGAAGGTCAGCTCCAGCACGCTGGTGTCGACGGCCTCGGTCGCCTCGTCGGCATCGCTGGCGGCAGCGACATCGCTTGCCGGAGCATCGCCCGGTTCGGTGGCCTGCGTCGTGCCCTCGGACGCGCTCTGCACGGAGCTCGCTTCGCCGCCGGCGGTCGACTCGTCGGTGCCCTCGGCGGGCGCCTGAGCCGCGTCGTCGGCCGGGGTAGACGCTTGCGCCGGCGCGGCGTCGGAGGCGCTCTCATCGACCAGCCCGAGGTCGCTATCCTGCTCGGGCAGCGGCGGCAACTCGTCGGCGGCGGGATCCTCGGTGATGGTGGTGCTGCCGTCGAGGCTGTCCACCGCCACCGGCCCGCTGTCGCCGGGGGTGGGCGGCTGGCTGCCGCCGCGGCTCTGCCACCACATCAGCGTCAGGCCGATCATGCCGGCGATCACCAGCAGGGTGACCAGGCGGAACAGCCAGGCGCCGAGCCGCGAGGGCGGCCGGTTGATCTGCACGGGGGTGACCCGCTGCTCGACGTCCGCGCTGCCGAAGTGCGTCTTGTAGGCGTCGAGCACCGCGAGGTCGTCGATGCCCAGCAGCTGGGCGTAGCTGCGCAGGTAGCCGCGGCGATAAGCAGGGACGGGCACTTCCTCGTAGTGGTCGTTCTCCAGCCCCTGGATCACCGCCGGGCGCAGGTTGAGGGCATCGGCCACCTCCTCGCGATCGAGGCCCTGGGCCTCGCGCTCGCGACGCAGCAGTTCGCCGGGCGAGGCCAGGCGGGGCGCGGTCTCGGCGGCATCGTCGTTATGAATGTCGCTCATGTCTGAGCATCCTTCGTCAGGAAACGGTGGTCAGGGCCCGGCACGGGTGCCCTCCAGCTGATCGGCGTAGAAGTCGGCGGTCGCCGCGTCGCCGCGGCGGCGGGCCACGTCGCGGGCCAGGCGCAGGGCCTCGACCCGGGGGCCGGCCAGGCGCATGTAGCGCTCCAGCTGCTGTTCGGCGCGCTCGAGGTTGCCTTCAGCGGCTTCGAGTTCGGCCAGCAGCAGGTAGCTGCGCGCGGCGCGCGGATCGATGGCCTGGGCGCGGGCGAGGCTCTGGCGAGCGGCGGTGACGTCGCCCATCTCGAGGCGGCACTGGCCGAGGTTGGCGAACAGCTGGCCGCGATTCGCGTACTGGGTGTCCTCTGAGGCGCGCTCGAGCTGCTCGCAGGCCTCGGCAATGCGGCCCCGATCATACAGGAAGGCGGCGTAGTTGTTGCGCGTACGGGTCAATGTCGGGTCGGCCTCGATGGCGCGGCGGAACATCTCGCCGGCCAGTGCGCCCTCGCCCTGGCGTTGGTGGACCATGGCCATGGCCTGCAGCGCCTCGGCATCGCCGGGGTCGATCTGAAGGGCGCGGTCCAGGGCGTTCATGGCGCGGGGCAGGTTGTCGCGCTCCAGGTAGGCCGCGCCGAGACGGGTGTAGGCCTCGGCGGCGTCGCCGCCGTCGTCCGCGGGCAGGTTGGTCTGGGTGGCGCAGCCGGACAGCCACAGCGTGCCCAGCAGCATGAGGGCGGCGGGTAACTGCCGAAGGCCGATCATGCACGGGCAAGGGGTCATGGCATCCTCTCTAGATAGACACGCAACCGACGGCCGCGGGAGGCGTTCGACACGCGGCCGATGGTGAAAAAAAGCCCGTCCATCAAAGCGCCGAGACCGGGTGAAGTCAAGGCGCCCCCGCTCAGTCGGCGTCGATCTGGATCGACTGGATGTAGCGTGCGTGGCGCTTGGTGCGATCCTTGACGCGGCCCACCAGCTGGCCGCAGGCGGCATCGATGTCGTCGCCGCGGGTGGAGCGGATCAGGGCCGTGTAGCCCAGCTCATAGAGCCACTGCTGGAAGCGCATCACCTGGTTGCGTGACGGCTTCTCGTAGCCCGAGTGCGGGAAGGGATTGAACGGGATCAGGTTGATCTTGCACGGCAGCTCCTCGAGCAGGGCGGCGAGCTGCTCGGCATGCACCTGCTGATCGTTGACGTCCTTGATCACCGTGTACTCGATGGTCACCTGGCGCGTGTCGTGGCACTTGGCCAGATAGCGCTGGCAGGCATTGAGCAAGCTGCGGATGTTGTACTTGCGGTTGAGCGGCACCAGCTCGTTGCGCAGCTCGTCGTTGGCGGCGTGCAGCGAAACGGCGAGGCTCACGTCGAGCTCGTCGCCGAGCTTGTCGAGCATCGGCACCACTCCGGAGGTGGAGAGCGTGACGCGGCGCTTGGAGAGGCCGTAACCGTCGTCGTCGAGCATCAGCTTCATCGCCGGCACGACGTTGTCGTAATTCATCAGCGGCTCGCCCATGCCCATCATCACCACGTTGGTGACGGGGCGGTTGGCGGTGTCGCGGCGCGGCCCCACGCTGCGCTGAGCCACCCACACCTGGCCGATGATCTCGGCGGCGGTGAGGTTGCGCTGGAAGCCCTGCTTGCCGGTGGAACAGAAGCTGCAGTCCAGCGAGCAGCCGACCTGGGAAGAGACGCACAGGGTGCGGCGCTTGCCGTTGTCGGCGGGGATCAGCACCGTCTCCACGTAGCTGCCGTCTTCCACTTCGAGCACCCATTTGCGGGTGCCGTCGCTCGACGAGCCCTCGTAGACCACGCCCGGGCCGCGAATCTCGGCGACCTCGGCCAGGCGAGTCCGCAGCGCCTTGGAGAGGTTGGTCATGGCCGCGAAGTCGTCGCAGCCCTCGATGTGGATCCACTTCAACATCTGGGCGGCACGAAACTTCTTCTCGCCGATGGAGAGGAAGAAGGCTTCCATCTCCTCGCGCGTCATGCCGAGCAGGTTGGTGAGTCGGGGAGCAGTGGTGGCGGTCATGGTGGTCAGCGCTTCGGTGGGGCAGGGCGGGGGTGAGCACACCCCCGCGGGAGAGGCGGGATCAGCGTGCGCAGATCTCGTCGGCCTCGAAGAAGTAGGCGATCTCGCGCTCGGCGGATTCCGGGGAATCGGAGCCGTGCACGGCATTGGCGTCGATGGTCTCGGCGAAGTCGGCGCGGATGGTGCCGGCGGCCGCTTCCTTCGGGTTGGTGGCGCCCATCAGGTCACGGTTCTTGGCGATGGCGTCCTCACCCTCGAGTACCTGCACGATCACCGGGCCGGAGGTCATGAAGCCGACCAGATCCTTGAAGAAGGGGCGCTCCTTGTGCTCGGCGTAGAAACCGCCGGCCTTCTCCTCGGAGAGCTGCATCATCTTGGCGGCCACGATCTTCAGGCCGCCCTTCTCGAAACGGCTCTCGATCTCGCCGATCACGTTCTTGGCAACGGCGTCGGGCTTGATGATGGACAGGGTGCGCTGGTTAGCCATGGGGCATGTCTCCGGTTGGAATCGGGCTAGCCACGGATGGGGCTAGCGTAGGATGGAAGCTGTGGTCGTCGTGGGACGCGACATCGGCGTCTTGCGACGAGGGATAGCGCCGCGCCGTCCGCGGCTCCGCTGTCGGGAGCGTGGGACGGCGCGGCGAATCGGATAAAGTGACCGGCGGCCGGCGATCCGGCGCGGTTCGCCGATGGGGCGAAGATTATACCGCCCCGAGCCGACGTTGAACAATCGTTCAGATCCCGACGCCGATCACACGCTGAAGCTCTCGCCGCAGCCGCACTCGTCCTTGACGTTGGGGTTGTTGAAGCGGAAGAAGCGGTTGAGCCCCTCGGTGACGTAGTCGACCTCGCTGCCGTCGAGCATCTCCAGCGCCTCGGGGGCGACGAAGACGGTCACGCCGTGCTCCTCGAAGCTCACGTCGTCGTTGGCGGCCTCGTCGGCGAAGTCGAGCACGTAGCTGTAGCCGGAGCAGCCGCTGGGCTTGACCGAGACCCGCAGGCCCAGGCCGTGGCCGCGTTCGTCGAGCACCCGGTGGATCTGCTCGGCGGCGGACGTGCTGATCGAAAGATGCGCCATGGTCTCTCTCCTGGTCGGGATAGGGTCAGACCGCCCGGCGACGCAGCCCCGTGAGGGCGTGTCGCAGGGCGTCTAGAGTGCGGTCGATGTCGGCCTCGGTGGTGAAGCGGCCGAAGCTGAAGCGCAGCGAGGCCAGCGCCAGCGGGCGCGGCACACCGATACCCTTCAGTACATAGGATGGCTCGACGCTGGCCGAGTTGCAGGCCGAGCCGGTCGAGAGCGCGATGTCGCGCAGCGTCATCAGCAGCGACTCGCCGTCCACGCCCTCGAAGGCCAGGTTGAGGATGTTGGGCACCGACGCCTCGACCGCGGTGTTGCGGTGGATGCCATCGAGATCGCCGAGGCCGTCCAGCAGGCGGTCACGCTGCGCGGTGATGCGGGCCTGGTCGGCCTCGCCCTCGGCGGCGGCCAGGGCGAAGGCTTCGCCCATGCCGGCGATCTGGTGGGTCGGCAGGGTACCCGAGCGCATGCCGCGCTCATGGCCGCCACCGTGGATCAGCGGCTCGATGCGCAGGTCCGGGTCGCGGCGCACGTAGAGCGCGCCGATGCCCTTGGGGCCGTAGGCCTTGTGGCCGGAGAGCGACATCAGGTCGATGCCCAGGCGCGCCACGTCGAGCGCGATACGCCCCACCGCCTGGGCGGCGTCGACGTGGAAGGTCGCGCCGCCGGCGTGGGCCACCTCGGAGAGCGCCGCCAGGTCGTGGATGACGCCGAGCTCGTTGTTCACCGCCATCAGCGAGACCAGCACGGTGTCCTCGCGCATGGCGTCGCCGAGCTGCGCGGGTGTGATGCGACCGTCGTGGCCCGGGGCGAGCCAGGTCACCTCGAAGCCCTCGTCCTCCAGCGCCTTGGCGGTATCGACCACTGCCTTGTGCTCGATGGTGGAGGTCACCAGGTGGCGCCCCCGGGCACGATTGGCGCGCATGAAGCCGGTCAACGCCAGGTTGTCGGCTTCGGTGGCGCCGCTGGTCCAGACGATCTCGCGGGGATCGGCGCCGATCAGGTCGGCGACCTGGCGGCGCGCGCTCTCCACCGCCTGCTCCGCCTGCCAGCCCAGCATATGGCTGCGCGAGGCGGGGTTGGCGAAAATGCCGTCCATGGTGAGGTAGTGGCTCATGACCTCCGCGACCCGCGGGTCGACCGGGGTGGTGGCGGCATAATCGAGGTAGACGTGTGCGCTCATGGGCTCGCAGTCGATTCCGGGGTTGGGTGACAGGGGCGGCGGCTCAAAGGGTCGAGGCCAGGATGCCGTCGTCACGGCGGCCGCGCTGGCGGCTGGCGATCTCGAGGATCTCCTCGCGTCCGGCCAGCTGTCCCAGGGTGACCTTCTCGAGGAAGTCATGGATATGCTCGGACAGCTCGCACCACAGGTGGTGGGTCAGGCAGGTGTCGCCCTGCTGGCAGTCCGAGAGGCCGCCGCAGCGGGTGGAATCCACCGATTCGTTCACGGCCTGGATGACCCGGGCCACGGTGATCTCCTCCGGCGCCATGGCCAGCAGGTAGCCGCCGCCCGGCCCGCGCACGCTGCCGACCAGCCCGTCGCGCCGCAGCCGCGCGAACAGCTGCTCCAGGTAGGAGAGCGAGATCTCCTGGCGCTTGGAGATGTCGGCGAGGCTGATGGGGCCGGACTCGGCGTTCATGGCCAGGTCGAGCATGGCGGTGACGGCGTAGCGTCCCTTGGTGGTCAGGCGCATGAGGAACTCACCTCGGCACCGACGCGCGGGTCGGCAGTCAATGTACGTGATCGGCCATTATGATAAAGGCCGAGTATCATGGTCAACCATTACGCCGGCGAGGGGGCGTCTCCTGCGGCTGGTCCTGTTCCTGCTGGTCTTGCTCCTGCCGTGTGCGTGACCCGGGCGCGGCGTCGTCGTCCGGCCCCCGGGCCGGCGGGCAGCCGCCGTCGACGTCGTCGAGGATGTCGGCGAAGTCCTCGTCGCGCAGCTCCGGCAGGCGACCGTCGCGGTAGCTGGCGTCGACCTTGCGCAGGGTGGTGCACATGCGCTCGATGCGCTCATCCACGGCGTGCATGTGATCGAGCATCGCCTGGATCGAGCGGGCCACCGGGTCGGGCATGTCCTGGCTCACCCCGTAGGCGTCGAAGCCGAACTTGCGCCGCATCGCCTCGCGGCGTTCGGGGTCTACCGCGATCGCCTCGGCGTCGTCGGGCTCGCTGCGCTGGACCACCTTGCCCGGGATGCCGACTACGGTAGCGCCGGCCGGCACCTCCTTGGTGACCACCGCGTTGGAGCCGATCTTGGCGCCGGTGCCGACGCTGAAGGGGCCGAGGATCTTGGCGCCCGCGCCGACGATCACGCCGTCCTCGAGGGTGGGGTGGCGCTTGCCCTTGTTCCAGCTGGTGCCGCCCAGGGTCACGCCCTGATAGAGGGTGACGTCGTCGCCCACCTCGGCGGTCTCGCCGATCACCACGCCCATGCCGTGGTCGATGAAGAAGCGCCGGCCGATCGTCGCGCCGGGATGGATCTCGATGCCGGTCAGCAGGCGCGCCAGCTGCGACAGGGTGCGCGCCAGCCACTTGAGGTTCTTGCGCCACAGCCAATGACTCAACCGATGCGCCAGCAAGGCGTGCAGCCCCGGGTAGTTGGTCAGCACTTCCAGGAAGTTACGGGCCGCCGGGTCGCGGGCGAATACGCTGTTGATGTCCTCGCGCAGACGTTGAAGCATGCAGCGGTCCTTGGGTGGCGTGGCGAACGGGGAATGGCCTTCATAGTGGGGGCGCGCCGCGCCGGCTTCAAGGCGCGCGGCTCATTGCCCCCGGGCGTCGTCGCCCGGCGGGCGCTCGGCCTGCTGCTCGGTGGCGGTGAGGATGCCGCGCAGGATGTTGAGCTCCATGCGTTCGGGGCGCGCCCGCAGGGTGAAGCGGCGCAGCCGGGCCATCAGCTGGCGCGGCATGGCCGGGTCGTGGAAGCCGATGCCGATCAGGGTGCGCTCGAGGTGTTCGAAGTAGCGTTCGAGCTCCTCGTGGCTGGCCAGCGGCTGGGGCGGAGCCGCCTCGGCCGGCTCGCTCGCCTGCTGGCCGAGCCAGGCCTGGCGGCACTCGTAGGCCAGCACCTGCACCGCGGCGGCCAGGTTCAGGGAGCTGAAGTCGGGGTTGGTGGGGATGTGCACGTGGGCATGGCAACGCTGCAGCTCGGCGTTGGTGAGCCCGCTGTCCTCGCGGCCGAAGACCAGCGCCACCCGAGCCGCCGGGTCGGCGAGCTCCGTCGGCAGCCGCTCGCCCAGCGTCCGCGGCGTGATCATCGGCCAGGGCAGGGTGCGTGAGCGGGCGCTGGCGCCGACCACCAGGGTGCAATCGCCCACCGCCTGCTCGAGGGTCTCGACCGTGCGCGCGCCGTGGACGATATGGTCGGCCCCCGAGGCCCGCGAGACGGTGTCGGCGGTGAGCGGTTCGCAGCGCGGCGCCACCAGGGCCAGGTCGGAAAGCCCCATGTTGTGCATGGCGCGGGCGGTGCCGCCGATGTTGCCGGGGTGGCTGGTGCCGATCAGGACGATGCGGATGCGCTCGAGCATGGTGGGGGCCTGTGGATCCTGGGAGAAACGGGGAGCGGCGATTCTAGCATGGCGGCCGGTCGCCACGAATGGCGCATCCGATGCGCTTCTGCTAGGATTCGCGCCGTTCCGTTCTTTAACACCACCGACTCCCCAAGGCCCGATCATGCATCCGATGGTCCAATTCGCCCTGCGTGCCGCACGCAGTGCCGGCGAACAATTCCTGCGCATCCGCGAGCGAATCGAGAACTCCCACCAGGAGCCCAGCCTCGACCGCCTGCTCGAGGACGCCGCCCGCAACGCCGAGACGCTGATCGTTCGTCAGCTCGCCCGCGGCTACCCCCAGCACGGCGTCCAGGGGCGCTTCACGCCCCATCGCCCCGGCGAGGGCGAAGGCGCTGACACCCTTTGGAAGATCGAACCCTTCCACGGCTACTCCGATCTCACCGTTGCCGCCCCCGGCTTCGCCATGTCGGTGGTGTGTCTCGTCAAGGGCCGCCCGGAGCACGCGGTGGTGATCTGCCCCTTCAGCGACGACGAATATCTGGCCAGCCGCGGTCGCGGTGCCCAGCTCAACGGCAAGCGCCTCCGCGTGACCAAGCCCACTGCCGTGAGCGGCACCCGCGTCGCCATGGGCCTGCCCGAGACCTGGCTGCGTCCGCGCTATCTGCCCTCCTACCTGACCCTGGTCCAGCAGCTCGGCCCGCAGATCGAGCAGCAGCGCGCCTCCGGCAGCGGCCTGCTCGACCTGGCCGACCTGGCCGCGGGGCGTGCGGATGCCGCCTTCGTGCTGGGCCTCGAGGAGCAGGACCTGCACGTCGGCTCGCTGCTGCTCAAGGAGAGCGGCGCGCTGATGGGCACGCCCGATGGCCAGCCCAGCGTCGAGGTCGAGGGGCGCCTGATGGCCGCCGGCCCGCGCCTCTACAAGGCCCTGGTGCAGCAGCTCAAGCCGCACTTCTGAGCCGCGGCGCCTGACCACGTCGGCGGATGACGAGACGCCCCCATGGCCCTGCCGTGGGGGCGTCTTGCGTTGTGAGAAGGGCGATCATTGTAAGGAGGCCTACAGACGCACGACGTGCCCCGATGCGGCCGGCGAGGCGGGATGGCGGGCGGTGCGTTGTCGGGTCGTCAGGCGGGGGAGCGGTCCAGTTCCCGTGTCAGCCACTCGACCAGCCGCGCGAGGTCCCGCCGAGGCGCGCCCGGCGGCAACCACAGGCCGAGCCGGGCCGGTGTCTCGATGAAGCCCCAGGGCGCGATCAGCCGCCCGGTACGCAGGTCCTCCTCCACCAGGTAGGACGGTGCGATGGCGACGCCCAGGCCCACCAGGGCCGCCTCGAGCATGTAGTGAAGGTGCTCGAACGACTGGTCATGGCGCATCGCGGCGGGGTCCAGCCCCTGGGCCGCGAACCACTGCGACCAGGCCTGGGGGCGCGACTGGGTATGCAGCATCGGCAGCCTCGTCAGGTCGGTGGTAGCGGGATCGGGGACGTCGAGCCGTTCCGGCGCCAGCACCGGCCCCATGCGCTCCGGCGCCAGTTCGACCACCCGCACCTCAGTGGGCCAGGGCGGCTCGGCGAAGCGCAGCACGGCGTCCACCTCGGTGCCGAGACGGCCTGCCACCTCCTCGTCGGCGGTGAGGTGAAGGTTCAGTTCCGGGCACTGCGCCTTCAGCCGGTCCAGCCGGGGGATGAACCAGCGGGCGAGGAAGCTGCCGGGACAGCCGAGCACCAGCGGCGCCTCCGAGGCGCGTCGGCGCAGCTGGGTGCAGGCCTGGCCGAGCCGCTCGAAGGCCGGTGAGGTCGAGGCGCGCAGCAGCTCGCCCTCCTGAGTCAGCGCCAGCCCGCGGCCCTGGCGCCGGAACAGCGTCACCCCGAGCTGCGCCTCGAGCTGCTTGAGCTGGCGGCTGACCGCGCCATGGGTGACATGGAGGGCCTCCGCGGCGCGCGTGACGCTCAGCGTGCGGGCCGTCTCGTCGAAGGCGCGCAGGGCATTCAGCGAGGGCAGTCGATCACTCAAGACGGGCTCCTGACATGTCAGCTTTTCTCACAGGTTAGCGCGCAATGATCGCTTATTACAGGGCCGTGGCGCGATGTATCTTGGTGGCCAACCCCACCAGCCAGGAGTCGTCACCATGGGTCTGCCGCACCCGACTGCCGAACTCGCCCCCGATGCCGATGGATTCTTCGGCCGCTTCGGCGGCCGCTTCGTCGCGGAAACCCTGATGCCGCTGATCCTCGAGCTTCAGGCGGCCTATGAGTCGGCGAAGCAGGATCCCGATTTCCACGCCGAGCTGGAGGCACTGCGCCGCGACTACATCGGGCGCGAGAGCCCGCTCTACTTCGCCGAGCGGCTGACCGAGCAGCTGGGCGGCGCCCGGATCTACCTCAAGCGCGAAGACCTGATGCATACCGGCGCGCACAAGATCAACAACTGCATCGGCCAGGTGCTGCTCGCCCGTCGCATGGGCAAGAAGCGCATCATCGCCGAGACCGGGGCCGGTATGCACGGCGTGGCCACCGCCACCGTGGCCGCCCGCTTCGGCCTGGAATGCATCATCTACATGGGCAGCACCGACATCGACCGCCAGCTGCCCAACGTGCAGCGCATGAAACTTCTAGGCGCCAAGGTGATCCCGGTGACCAGCGGTACCGGCACCCTGAAGGACGCGATGAACGATGCCCTGCGCGACTGGGTGACCAACGTGGCGGACACCTTCTACATCATCGGCACCGTGGCCGGCCCCCATCCCTATCCGGCCATGGTGCGTGACTTCCAGTCGGTGATCGGTCGCGAGGTGCGCGAACAGATGGTCGCAAAGGAGGGCCGGCTGCCGGACTCCCTGGTGGCCTGCATCGGCGGCGGCTCCAACGCCATGGGCCTGTTCCATCCGTTCCTCGAGGACAGGGACGTGCGGTTGATCGGCGTGGAGGCCGCGGGCGAGGGGCTGGACACCGGCAAGCACGCCGCCAGCCTGCAGGGCGGCAGCCCCGGCGTGCTGCACGGCAACCGGACCTTCCTGCTGCAGTCCGCCGAGGGGCAGATCACGGACGCGCACTCCATCTCGGCGGGGCTCGACTACCCGGGCATCGGCCCCGAGCACGCCTGGCTGCACGAGGCCGGCCGGGCCGAGTATGTCGCCGTGACCGATGACGAGGCGCTGGAGGCCTTCAAGACCCTGTGCCGCCTGGAAGGCATCATCCCGGCACTGGAGACCGCTCACGCCATCGCCCATGCGATCAAGCTGGCGCCGACCCTGCCGGCCGATCACCTGATGGTGCTGAACCTGAGTGGACGGGGCGACAAGGACATGGCCACCGTCACCGACCACCTGGCCGACGAGCTGGCCGACTGAGGAGAAAGGCGATGACCCAACGCCACGACCGTATCTCACGCCGCTTCAATGAACTCAAGGCCGCCGACCGCGCCGGCCTCGTCACCTTCATCAGCGCCGGCGATCCCGACTACGACACCAGCCTCGAGACCCTGCTGGCCCTGCCCGAGGCGGGCGCCGACGTGATCGAGCTGGGCATGCCGTTCACCGATCCGATGGCCGACGGCCCGTCCATCCAGGCCGCCACGCTGCGTGCCCTGAAGGGCGGGCAGGACATGCGCAAGACGCTGTCCATGGTGCGCACCCTGCGCGAGCGTGATGACGCCACGCCGGTGGTGCTGATGGGCTACTACAACCCCATCTACTGCATGGGCGTCGAGGCCTTCCTGGCCGAGGCCGCCGAGGCCGGCGTGGACGGGCTGATCGTGGTCGATCTGCCACCGGAGCACGACGCGGAGCTGTGCCTGCCGACCCGGGCTCACGGCCTCGACTTCATTCGCCTGGCGACGCCAACCACCGATGCAAAACGCCTGCCGCTGGTGCTGCAGAACACCTCGGGCTTCCTCTATTACGTCTCCAGCACCGGCGTGACCGGCGCCGCCGCGCCGTCCGCCGAGCGCGTGGCGCAGGAAGTCGAGGCCATCCGCACGCACACCGCGCTACCGATCGGCGTCGGCTTCGGCATCCGCACCCCGGAGCAGGCCGAGTGCATCGCCCGCTTCGCCGACGCGGTGGTGGTCGGCTCGGCGCTGACCGACAGCGTTGCCCGGGCCGAGAGCCCCGCCGAGGCCTCGCGCAGCGTGCTCGAGCTGACCCGCTCGCTTTCCGCTGCCGTGCGCCGTGCCCGCGAGACGGCATCCCTCGAGGCGTGATCTGAGGCTTCGAGCCTCACCTTACAGCGAAGAAAGCCACCCCGCAGGGTGGCTTTCAGGTGGGCGTGAGAAGGGCCGCCGTCAGGGCAGCTCCTCGGCCTCCGGATCCTCCTTCTTGGCGGGGATCAGGTCCTCGCGCGAGAGCTTCAGCGGCAGCAGCAGTGCCCCTGAGACGTAGATGGAGGAGAAGGTGCCGACCACCACGCCGAGGATCAGCGCCACCGCGAAGTAGTGGATCATGTCGCCGCCGAGGATCACCAGCGCCAGCAGCACCAGCAGGGTGGTGCCGGAGGTCGCCAGGGTGCGCGACAGGGTCTGGTTGATCGCCTCGTTGAAGATGGTCGGCATGTCATCGATCCGCGACTTGCGGATGTTCTCGCGGATGCGGTCGTAGACCACGATGGTGTCGTTGAGCGAGTAGCCGATCACCGCCAGCACCGCCGCCAGCACCGTGAGGTCGAACTCGAAGCCGAACAGCGCGAAGGCGCCGACCACGATGATCACGTCGTGGAGCAGCGCCAGCAGGGCGCCCACGGCGAACTTGTACTGGAAGCGCGCCGCAACGTAGAGCATCACGATGCCCAGCGCCACCAGCATGCCCATGCCGCTCTGGTCGCGCAGCTGGTCGCCCACCTGGGCGCCGACGAACTCGGCGCGCACCAGCGAGACGTCGTTGCCGGCGTCCTTCAGCAGCGCCACCACCTGGTCGCCGACGCCGGCCTCGAAGGCATGTTGCAGGCGGATCAGCACCTCGGTGGAGGCGCCGAAGGTCTGCACCGCGACGTCCTGGAAGCCGGCGCCCTCGAGGGCCTGGCGCACCGTCTCCAGCGCCGGCGCGCTGGCGAAGCGGACCTCGACCAGGGTGCCACCGGTGAAGTCGAGGCCCAGGTTGAGCCCCAGCGTCAGCAGCGCGACCACCGCGGCCAGCAGCATCGCCACCGAGACCGCGAAGGCGATCCGGCGCTTGCCCATGAAGTCGAACTGTCGTTGTATCAGGGATTTCATAGGCACCTCTTAAATCCAGAGCTTCTTGATGGGCTTGCCGCCGTAGCACAGGTTGACCATCGCACGGGTCACCATCAGGGCGGTGAACAGCGAGGTCAGGATGCCCAGCGAGAGCGTCACGGCGAAGCCCTTGACCGGCCCGGTGCCGATCGAGAACAGGATCAGCGCCACCAGCAGGGTGGTGATGTTGGCATCGACGATCGAGGTGAAGGCGCGCTGGTAGCCGGCATGGATCGCCTGCTGCACCGAGAGCCCCGTGCGCAGCTCCTCGCGGATGCGCTCGAAGATCAGCACGTTGGCGTCCACCGCCATGCCCAGCGTCAGCACGATGCCGGCGATGCCGGGCAGCGTCAGTGTAGCCCCGAGCAGCGACATGGCGGCCACCAGCAGGGTCAGGTTGAGCGCCAGGGCGACGTTGGCGAACACCCCGAAGACCTTGTAGCGCGCCAGCATGAACAGCACCACCAGCAGCAGGCCGATCTGCACCGAGAGCACGCCGCGCTCGATGTTCTCGGCGCCGAGGCTCGGCCCGATGGTGCGCTCCTGGGCGAAGTAGATCGGCGCGGCCAGCGAACCGGAGCGCAGCAGCAGCGCCAGCTCGGCCGCCTCGGTGGGCGAGTCGAGCCCGGTGATGCGGAAGCTGTTGCCCAGCGCGCTCTGGATGGTGGCCAGGCTGATGATGCCGCGCTCGGTGTAGGGCGTGCGCTCGACGACCTCCTCGCCGTCGACCATGCGGGTGGTCTCGCGGGTCTTGTGCTCGATAAACAGCACCGCCATGTTGCGGCCGATGTTGGTGCGGGTAGCGCGGTTCATCAGCGTGCCGCCGGTGCCGTCCAGGTCGATGTTGACCTGCGGGCGGCCGTTCTCGTCGAAGCTGTGATTGGCGTTGGAGACGCTGTCGCCGGTGATGATCACGTCGCGCATCAGGTCGGCGCGGCGGCCTTCGCTGTTGCGGAACGGGAAGGACTCGGTCTCATTGTCCGGGGTGTCCGGGCGCGCCTCGAGGCGGAACTCGAGGTTGGCGGTGGCGCCGACGATGCGCTTGGCGGCCACGGTGTCCTGGACGCCGGGTAGCTCCACCACGATGCGATCCGGCCCCTGGCGCTGCACCAGCGGTTCGGCCACGCCCAGCTCGTTCACCCGGTTGCGCAGGGTGGTGAGGTTCTGGTTGATGGCGTAGTCCTGGAGCTCGTCCACGGCCTGGTTGGTCATGGTCATCACCAGCCGCGCGCCGCGATCGTCCCCCTCGCTCTGGTAGGTAAACTCGGGGAATTCCCGGCCGATAAGACGGCGTGCCTCGTCGCGATCCTCGGCGTTGGCGAAGACCATGGAGACGGTGCGGCCGTCGATCTGGGTGTCGCGGTAGCGGATCCGCTCCTCGCGCAGCTGCTCGCGCATGGCGCTGGCGTTGACCTCGAGGCGCTGCTCCAGGGCGGCGTCCATGTCGACCTCGAGCAGGAAGTGCACGCCGCCGCGCAGGTCGAGGCCCAGGGTCATGGGCGAGGCGGAGAGCGACTGCAGCCATTCGGGGGTTGATTCGGCCAGGTTCAAGGCGACCACGTAGTCGCTGCCGAGCATCTCGGCGATGCGGTCGCGGGCCTTGATCTGGTCGTCGGCGTTGTCGAGGCGGATCAGCACGCGGTTGGCGTCGCGCTCGGCCTCGGTGATCTCGATGCCGGCTTCGCCGAGGTCGTCGCGGATGCGCTCGAGCTGGCGCTCATCGATGGTGGCGTCGCCCCGCTCGCTGCTGATCTGGACTGCCGGATCCTCGGGGAAGAGGTTGGGAAGGGAGTAGACCAGGCCGGCGAGGAGGACGATGAGTATCAGCAGATACTTCCACAGGGGGTAACGGTTGAGCATGGGGGCCCTGTCCTCAGGTTGCGGACGTTGGAGGCTGACAAGGCGGACCAGGCGGGCAATGAAGGAGGGAGCCGGTCGCGCGGCTCCTGCCGCACCGGCCGCAGGGCGGCCCCCGCCGCGGCCCAGGGTGGCCGGCGACGGGGGCGAAGGGCGCCCGGGTCAGATGGACTTGATGGTGCCCTTGGGCAGGACGGAGGCCACGGCGTTCTTCTGCACGTTGACCTCGGTGCCGTCGGCGATTTCCATGCTCAGGAACTCGCTGTCGTCGCTCACCTTGGTGATGCGGCCCAGCATGCCGCCGCCGATGACGATCTCGTCACCCTTGGCGAGATTGCCGATCAGCTGCTTGTGCTGCTTGGCGCGCTTGGCCTGGGGGCGCCACAGCAGGAAGTAGAAGATGGCCACGAAGCCGACCAGCATGACGATCTGGGCGATGCCACCACCGGCCGCGCCGGCATCCTGAGCCATGGCCGGGGAAATGAAGAAGTCCAGCATGTATGACGATCTCCTGGGTGATGTATAGAGGTATGGATGGCCGGCCCGGCGGGCCGGCCATGGGTCAATTCGGTGCGGGAGGAACCGGCAGGTCGCGCTGCGTATAGAAGCCTTCCACGAAGTTCGCCAATGTACCCGCTTCGATGGCACCGCGCAAACCGGCCATCAGACGCTGATAGTGGCTCAGGTTGTGGATGGTATTGAGCATCGAACCGAGCATCTCGCCGCAGCGATCGAGGTGGTGAAGGTAGCTGCGCGAGAAGTGCTGACAGGTGTAGCAGTCGCAGCCTTCTTCCAGCGGCCCGGTGTCGTGGCGGTGCTTGGCATTGCGGATCTTGACCGTTCCCTCGGCGGTGAAGAGGTGGCCGTTGCGTGCGTTGCGGGTGGGCATCACGCAGTCGAACATGTCGACGCCGCGGCGCACGCCCTCCACCAGGTCCTCGGGCTTACCGACGCCCATCAGGTAGCGCGGGGTGTCCTCGGGCATCCAGGTCGGCAGGTAGTCGAGCACCCGGATCATCTCCTCCTTGGGCTCGCCCACCGAGAGGCCACCGATGGCCAGGCCGTCGAAGCCGATCTCCAGCAGGCCCTTGAGCGAGGCCTCGCGAAGCTCCGGGTGCATGCCGCCCTGGATGATGCCGAACAGCGCCGAGGGCGAGTCGCCATGGGCCTCGCGGGAGCGCTTGGCCCAGCGCAGCGAGCGCTGCATGGAGAGCTCGGCCTCCTTCTCGGTGGCGGGGTAGGGCGTGCACTCGTCGAAGATCATCACCACGTCGGAGCCCAACGAGCGCTGCACGGCCATCGACTCCTCGGGGCCCATGAACACCTTGGCGCCGTCCACCGGCGAGCGGAAGTGCACGCCCTGCTCGGTGATCTTGCGCATGGCACCCAGCGAGAAGACCTGGAAGCCGCCGGAGTCGGTGAGGATGGGCTTGTCCCACTGGGCGAAGTCGTGCAGGTCGCCGTGGGCCTCGATCACCTCGGTGCCGGGGCGCAGCCAGAGGTGGAAGGTGTTGCCGAGAATGATCTCGGCGCCGATCTCCTTGACCGACTCGGGCGTCATGCCCTTGACGGTGCCGTAGGTGCCCACCGGCATGAAGGCCGGGGTCTCCACGGTGCCCCGGGGGAAGGTCAGGCGGCCGCGCCGGGCCCGACCGTCGCTGGCCAGGCGCTCGAATGTCATGAAGCTTTCTTTACGCATGGGGAGTCTCGTTGCGCATCGGGGAG
Source organism: Halomonas urmiana (assembly GCF_005780185.1). GTDB lineage: Bacteria > Pseudomonadota > Gammaproteobacteria > Pseudomonadales > Halomonadaceae > Halomonas > Halomonas urmiana. Next base: position 102,928 of record NZ_VBUI01000017.1, read on the forward strand.
GCCCCGCGCTGGCGGCGCCTCGAGGCCCGGATGTCGTGGCTGTCGGGTGAGGGCGGGCGGCTCAGCGCGCGCGCTCCAGGAACATGGCGTCGCCGTAGCTGAAGAAGGCATAGCCCTCGGCCACCGCCTCCCGGTAGGCCGCCATCGTCGTGTCATAGCCGGCGAAGGACGACACCAGCATCAGCAGGGTCGACTCCGGCAGGTGGAAGTTGGTCACCAGGGCATCGACCACCCGCCATTCATAGCCCGGGTAGATGAAGATGTCGGTCTCGCCGCGGTAGGGGGCGATCTCGTCCCCCTGGTTACGGTCACCGGCACTCTTCAGGCAGGCGCTCTCTCTGGCCGCACTTTCCAGGCAGCGCACGCTGGTGGTGCCCACCGCGATCACCCGGCGACCCGCGGCCCGGGCGCGGCGCACCTGCTCGCAGGCCGTCTCGTCCACCTCGATCCACTCGCTGTGCATCTGGTGCTCGCGGATGTCGTCGGCGCGCACCGGCTGGAAGGTGCCGGCACCGACGTGCAGGGTGACGTAGGCGCTCTCCACGCCCTTCTCGGCCAGCCGCTCGAGCAGCGGCTCGTCGAAGTGCAGCCCGGCGGTGGGCGCGGCCACCGCGCCGTCGCGGCGCGCGTAGACGGTCTGGTAGCGCTCGCGGTCGGCCAGCTCGTCCTCGCGGGTGATGTAGGGCGGCAGCGGCATGTGGCCGTGGGCCTCGAGCAGCGCGATCAGCGGCGTCTCGCCGAGAAAGCGCAGCTCGAACAGCGCGTCCTGGCGGCCCTCCACCACGGCGCGGATATCGCCCTCGAAGAGGATCTCGGTGCCGGGCTTCGGCGACTTGCTCGAGCGCAGGTGAGCGAGGCCGCGGTGAGCGTCCAGCGGGCGCTCGAGCAGCATCTCCACCTTGCCGCCGCTGGCCTTGTGACCGTGCAGGCGGGCGGGAATCACCCGGGTGTCGTTGAAGACCAGCAGGTCGCCGGGTTCGAGCAGCTCGACCAGGTCGGGGAAGCGGCGGTGGGCCAGCTGGCCGCTCGCGCCATCGACGCACAGCAGGCGGCAATCGCTGCGCTGTTCGGAGGGGTAGCGCGCGATCAGCGCCTCGGGGAGCTCGTAGTGGAAGTCGGCACGCTGCATGAGACGTTTCGGTCCGGAAGAGGGGCGTCGTGGGCGGCTCGCGATGAGCCGCGCAAAGCCGGCTAGGATACCGTCTCGGCGCGATGAAGTCAGCCGGCCGATTGACCTGCCCCGGCGCCCACGTATAATGCCTTACGCGTTGCCGGCGTGGCGGAATTGGTAGACGCAGCGGATTCAAAATCCGCCGGGTGAAAGCCCTTGTCGGTTCGAGTCCGACCGCCGGTACCAGCATAAAATCAAGCAGTTGCATGTGATACCCCTCCCTGAAGCACCCCTCCCCGTTTCACGAAAATAACCGTACTATCAGCAAGCGCGTGTAAGCTTTTGTCTTCAGAAGGCATCAACAATTCGCTCGACAAGCGATATTGATTCCCACTCCCATATCTGGTTTTCCTGTAAAAGCAACAGCTTTTTTACGGCTTGAGTGGCCACTGAGAAATTCCTCACTCTATTTTTAGATTCACTAATTCAGAATATTTTGTACAGCTCGGGGGTAGGCCACGGCAGGCGCGAGCTTTAGGGTGAGAGCATGACTTGCAGGAATACGCTCATCAAACCTCAAGAAATGAAATTTGGTGGTGACCCTGGTTGCGGCGATATTCGGATTGGGGGGTATGAATATTCTGGTGCATTATCTGGTCTGCATGTTGTCTAATGGGTGCGGGTTTTTGATGTTCTGCTGGCTTTTAATGTTGTTGTTTAATTCTTTCTTTCTATGTGGGGTGGGTCGTGGAGAATTTGACATTAGAGTGGTGGCTTAACTGCTTGAAAGCGCCGGCTTTGACTGTTTTTGGTTTGTTTGTGCTGGCAAGACAGTTAAGGTTGTATTTGCTTAAAGATGTAGTATCAAACAAGCTCAATGAAATAGAAAGAAGAAAAAAGATGTCTTGGAATATTGCCAATCCGCACAGGAGGCAATACTCAAAACAAGAATGATGGAGTCGATAAGCAAAGTTTCAAGTGATTCTATAAAGTCGATCAATGAGATTTTTCTTGAGGTTGAAAAGAAAGGTTTTTTTGCAGATCGTGGTGTGGCTACTATGGCGCACCTCTCGGCTAGGATTTTTTTGGCCATATGACCGAAGAGTCTGTTGAGACAAAAAAAGGGGATGATTCATTTATCAGGGGTATGACAACAGGAACACTGTATATTGCGGCTTACAATACTCTTGCGCTGATTGAGTCTTACGCAGAAAGATCGATTGAAATGCCTAATAGCATTACTTTGTCTAAGGAAAAGAGGCTGCCTTTTACCTGAATCCGTGAGACTGGCCCCCTGAAGCGCTTCTAACCCACTGACCTGCATGGCAATATAGCGGATATCGCCATT
>NZ_VBUI01000018.1 GCF_005780185.1 Halomonas urmiana
AGCAGTGAAACCGATCAGCGCCGATGGTAGTGTGGGGCCTCCCCATGCGAGAGTAGGTCATCGTCAGGCACCTATTCCGAGAAAACCCCGAGCTCAACGAGCTCGGGGTTTTTTCATGTTCAGTCCGTGACAGCAGCGCCTGTCATCATGGACGTCGCCATGCTCCCGGAGATCGCCCGTGACGCTGACCACTCCCGCCCTGCTGTTTCCCGCCATCTCGCTGTTGCTGCTGGCCTATACCAACCGTTTCCTCACCCTGGCGCAGCTGATTCGCAAGCTGGCCGACGAGGAGCGAACCCAGCACCACGAGGGCAATGCCAAGCAGATCGTGCTGCTGCGTCGGCGCATCTCCCTGACCAAGCGGATGCAGCTGGCCGGTGTGTTGAGTTTCCTGTTCTGCACCCTCTCGATGTTTGCGCTCTTCCTGTCGCTGGATCTACCGGGGATGGTGCTGTTCGGTGCCAGCCTGGTGCTGCTGTCCGTCTCACTGATCTACTCCTGCTGGGAGATCCAGATATCCACCAATGCCCTCAATGTCCAGCTCCAGGATATCGAGGCGCTGGTGGCCTCCGGTTCCCGGCGGACACCGTCGAGCGAGGAACACCATGACCACGCCGAGTGAACTGCTGTTCTACTGCCGTCCGGGCTTCGAGCCGGACCTGGCCGCCGAGATCACCGACAAGGCTTCCGCCCTGGGCCGGCCCGGGAGCACCGAGTATCGCCCCGATGGCGGCTTCGTGCGCTTCCTGGTCGAAGGAAACGAGCCGGCCAACGGGCTGCATCGGGACCTGCCGCTGTCTGGCCTGGTATTTGCTCGCCAGAGCCTGGTGGCCCTGCCGCCGCTGTCGCTCTCCCGGGAGGATCGGCTGTCGCCCATCGTCGATCAGGTGAGCGACAGCGGCTGGAGTTTCGAGTCACTGTGGCAGGAGACCCCGGATACCAACGAGGCCAAGGCCTTGGCCGGCCTGATCAAGGCGCTGAAGCGTCCGCTGGAATCGATGCTGAAGAAGCGAGGAGGCCTGCGGCGCAAGGCGGGCGGTCGCAGGCTGCACCTGCTGTGGAGTGACGGGGACCGGGTCCAGCTGGGCATGAGCTTTCCCGGCAACCGCAGCGAACTGCTGGGAGGCATCCGACGGCTACGCTTTCCCCACGCGGCGCCCAGCCGGTCCACGCTCAAGCTGGAGGAGGCCTGGCATGAATTCGTCCCGCGAGACGAGTGGCAGGAGCGGCTGGGCGAAGGCATGCAGGCGGCCGATCTGGGGGCGGCGCCCGGCGGCTGGACCTGGCAGCTGGTTCAGCGCGGCATGCATGTCTATGCCATCGACAACGGTCCCATGGACAAGGGGCTGATGGCCACCGGGATGGTGGAGCATCTGCGCGAGGACGGCTTCGTCTGGGTGCCTCCCGGGCGGCTCGACTGGCTGGTCTGCGATATCGTCGATCAACCGTCACGGGTAATGTCGATGGTCCAGCGCTGGCTGGTGCGCCTCTGGTGTCGCGAGGCGGTGTTCAACCTCAAGCTGCCGATGAAGCGGCGCTGGCAGGAGGTCGCCGGCTGCCTATCACGCCTCGAGTCGGCGCTCGCCGAGGCCGGTGTGCGGGCGGAGGTGGCGTGTCGCCACCTCTACCACGACCGGGAAGAGGTGACGGTGCACGTGCGACTGCGGGATTGACGGCGCTCGTCGTGATCGTGTCTCAACCGCTGGCCGCCTCGTAGATCCGGATGCGCTCCTCCTCGGTCAGCAGCGGCAGCAGGCCCTGCATGACGCGGGCGCGGGTCTCGCTCTGGTACCACTCCTTCCAGGCGCGCAGGTCGCGCCACTTGGTGATCATCAGGCGTCGATCGCTGTGGCCGAACTCGACGAGGCTCTCGCCCCCGACGAAGCCCGGCGCGCCGAGGGAGTGGCGCATGGCGTCCCGGGCGGCCGCCTCGTATTCTTCCTCCAGGCCGGGCATGATACGACGTTCGATAATGATCTTGATCATCCGGTTACGCTCCTACTTTCCTGTCCTGCAACGAGGTCATCGATGGTTGATTCCGCGGATTCCTTGCCGCCCACTGATGCACGGCTCGACACCACCGGGCTCTACTGTCCCGAGCCGATCATGCTGATGCACAACCGGGTGCGCGACATGCGCCCCGGAGAGGTGCTTGAGGTGGTGGCCAGCGACCCGGCCACGACGCGTGACATTCCCAAGTTCTGCAGCTTTCTCGGCCACGAGCTTATCTACCAGCATGAGGACGACGGCCGCTATCGCTACCTGATCCGTCTCGGCTGAGGCGCGCCCGGCCCCTTACTCGGCCCCAGGTTCGGCCTCAGGGGCCGCGTCGCCGTCGGGCATGACCATCAGCGCCAGGGCCTCGAGAGTCGTGGGATCTTCCTGGCGGATGCGGCTGGCAATCTGGCGCTGGAAGAAGTAGACCACCCGGTGCTGGCTGTGGCCGGGATAGAGGCAGGGATCGCCGGGCAGGATCGGCGTCGTCTCGACGAGGCGTTCGTCGGCGAGCAGGGCCTCCACCGCGCCGTCGCTGTAGAGCCGCCAGCCGAAGACCTGCTTGAGCTGCCAGGGCGCATCGCCTTCGTCCATGCACAGGGCATGAGTGCCCTGCGTCTCCGGGAGCTGCTGGATCAGCGTGGTCTCGTCGGTCTCCTCGTAGTCGAAGTAGGCCGCGGCGTGCTCGAGCTCCAGCACCTTGTGCTCCGGCGCCTGCTCGAAGAGCTCCTCGGTCTCCGGGTCGCGATAGCCGATGAAATGACCGTGATCGGCGTCATCGAGACGGTGGCAGGGCGTCAGGGCCTCCATCCAGGGCACCAGGCCCACCACTTCGCCATCCTCCTGCAACCCCCACGCCAGCAGTGGCATGCCGTAGAGGGTGTCGCCATCCGAGGAGAGGCGATAGACCATCTCCAGATTGTCCAGCTCGGGTGACAGGCGAACCAGCCGGCGGCGTGCCAGCTGGCGTTGGCGCATGGCCTCGAGATCGATGACTCGAGCGCTGCGGGGTGACTGCGGGATTCCCATGATGTCCCTCCAAGTGCTGCATGGTCGCGGCATCGGCCTGGTCAGCAGCGCACTGCGTCACTGTAGCTTCATCAATAGCACAGAGTGATTGCCGAGGTTAAGTCCCGGAGGTGGATTGGCAGCGACGGCGGAGGCGAGAGAGCAGTGTCTGGTGGCGATCGCGGGCCTCGGCGAAGGCCGGCAGGGGAGCCTCGGGATGGCTCAGCGACAGCCAGTCGCGGCGGTACGCGGCGACCGCCGGCGGCGGCGCCACCTGAGCATCGAGCAGGGCATCGATGGCCTCGAGCCAGTGGCGGGCCGAGCGCTCCAGGGTCGCTAGCCACTCGCTCAGGCGGGTGACCTCGGGGGCGTCGGTCAGACGCTCGGGGTCGACGCGACAGGCCTGCCCGTCGGCGCGGGCCAGCGCCTGCTCGATCAGCGTTGAGGCCTCGCCCAGTCGTTGTTCGGCCAACAGCAGGGTGCGCAGCAGCTCGGCGGAGAACGGGCGTTCCTGCAGTGTCTTGAAGTGGCCCTCCAGGGTGGCGGAATCGGCGTTCCAGTGGGGATCGAATTGACGCAGGGTCGTCTCGCGCAGGTAGGCCAGGGCTGCGCTGCGCGGCCGGGCCTCGTCGAGGGCCTCGGGCGCGAGGGGGGCACTGGCCCGTGAGAAGTTCTTGACCCACTCTTCGGAGGCGAACAGGGCATTCCAGCTCACTCGCGGCAGCTGCTCGGTCTTGAGTTCGGTGAGTCGCGAGAGCCGCTCCCGGCTGGTGTCGGAGAGCGTCGCCGGCACCTCGGTGTTCCAGCACTCGCTGAGCTGTCGCCATAGCTCGAGCTCGTAGAGCCAGCGCTGGCTGGGCAGCGCCACCCGCCCCAGCTGATTGTTGCGTCCGGCCACCAGGGAGGCGATATGGCAGCCGCGCAGGGCGTAGATGTCGAGCATTCCCTCGCGGGTCTCGGCGACCTCGAAGAGCCGCTGGTCGCGCTCGGGGAAGGTGCCGATATTGTCCGGGGAGGCACGGGGCGGGGCCTCGAGGGCCAGGGTGTCGGCCAGATGCTGCTGGTAGTCGACCAACAGCGCCTCGCTCTCGCCTTCGCCGCAGCCGGCCAACAGTGCCACCGCCACGGCCAGCAGCCGGCGAGGCCCGTGGTGGCGACGTGCGTGACGGCTTTCAATCGACGGAAGTCTCGAACCTATCATGAACCCTCGCCTTGCTGATACGCCTGAGTCGCTCACCCAAGAGTACCGCGGCGGTGGTCAGGCCGGCCACCAGGCCGATCCAGTAACCATGGACGCCCAGCGGGTCGATCCAGCCAAAGAGGCCGACCTGCCCGAGCCAGTGACCGCCCCCCAGCCCCACCAGCCAGTAGGCCAGCAGGGTGATCAGCATGATGATCCGGGTGTCCTTGTAGCCACGCAGGGCCCCGGCCAGGTTGACCTGCAGCGAGTCCGAGACCTGGTAGAGCATCGCCAGGCCGACCAGCGACAGGGTCAGGCGTGCCACCTCGCTATTGTGAGTGTAGAGCGCGATCACCGGCTCGGCCGTAAGCCACAGCAGCAGGCTGTTTAGCCCGGCCACGCCCAGGGCCACCAGGATGCCGTTCCATGCCACCAGGCGTGCCTGGTCGGGGCGGTCCTGGCCGAGGGTATTGCCCACCCGCACGGTCAGCGCCATGCCGAGCGACAGCGGCAGCATGAAGAGTATCGAGGTGTAGTTGAGCGCGACCTGGTGGGCCGCCACGGTGGTCTCGCCGAGGCTGGCCACGAACAGCGCGATCAGCGTGAACAGGGTCACTTCGACGAAGATCGCCACCCCGATCGGCACGCCCACGCGCAGCAGCTCGGCGATCAGCGGCCAGCGCGGCGGGGAGGGGGCCCGCCACAGATCGATGTCGCCGTAGGCCCTCGAGCGGCGGGTATAGGCAAACATGGCCAGGCTCATCACCCACATTGAGATCGCCGTGGCGATGCCGCAGCCCAGCGCGCCGAGGGCGGGTAGATCCTGCAGCCAGCCGGGCAGCCCGGGGCCGAACAGGCCGGTGAGGCCGTCGCCACCGTAGATCAGCACGAAGTTGCAGGGAATGTTGACGCCGAGCCCCACCAGGCTGATCCACAGCGAGGGGCGGGTGTGATTCATGCCGTCCGAGAAGGCGCGCAGCGCCTGGAACAGCGCGACCCCGGGCATGCCGAAGGCCAGGGCCGCCAGATAGGCCGTGGCACGGCTGGCGACCTCCTCGGGCACCGCCATCAGCCGGAAGATCGGCATCACCACGCTCCACAGCAGCAGCGCGGCGATGATGCCCAGCGCCAGGGCCACCCACAGCGCCTGATGGACGCTGGGCCGGATGCCCGCGGTGCGCCCACCGCCGAGCAGCTGGGCGACGATGGGCGTCAGCCCCATCAGGGTGCCGGTCATGAACAGCATCAGCGGCAGCCACAGGCTGGCGCCGACCGAGACCGCCGCCAGGTCCGTGGCGCTGAGCCGCCCGGTCATCATCACGTCGACCACGCTCATGCCGGCCTGGGCCAACTGGGCCCCGCAGATCGGCAGGGCCAGGCGCATCAGGGCGGGGGTTTCCCTGCGGCTGGTGGCCAGCAGGCGAGAGGAAAACGGCACCAAGGCGCGGCTCCATACAGCAGTAGGGAAGGCGACGTCGATCGGCGACCAGCGCCGGGAAGGCACTCAGTCTATCAGGAGGTGGCGATTTTCGCTCCGCCCGCTCAGCGCCTATAATGGCGCCCTTTGTCACTTCCCGGGAGAGCGCGTGAGCCACCGACTCGAGGATGTCATCGCCCTGTTCGACGGCCTCTTCCAGCCGACCATCAAGACACGGCTGGTGCGCGGCGGCGACGAGCCGCTCTACCTGCCGGCGGATGCGCAGAGCCCCTGGCACCGGGTGATCTTCGCCCGGGGCTTCTTCGCCAGCGCCCTGCACGAGATCAGCCACTGGTGCATCGCCGGGGCGCGACGCCGTGAGCTCGAGGATTACGGCTACTGGTACCTGCCCGATGGCCGCGATGCCGACCAGCAGCGCCAGTTCGAGTCGGTGGAGGTGGCGCCCCAGGCGCTGGAGCGGCTCTTCGCCGAGGCCTGCGGGCTGCCCTTCAACGTCAGCGTCGACAACCTGGGCGAGGTCCAGGTCGATCGCGAGGGCTTCCGAGCGCGGGTCGAGGCGCGCGCCGAGCGCTACCTGCGCGAGGGACTGCCCCCCCGAGCGGCGGCCTTCCGTCGTGCGCTGGCGGCCTTCTACCACGAGGGCGAGAGCCGAGAGACCGCCGTGGCCGCCGGGCGTGCCCTGCTCGAGCCGGTAGCATCGGCCGGGTCGCGGCGGCTCGAGACGGTCGACTAGGCTGTAAGCACCCGCCGCCGACCGGAGGCCGCCCGTGGCCGACGCCCTGCCCCAGGAACAGCGCTTCCTCGACGCCCTGCGACGCGACGACTGGCCCGCCTCCGACCAGGAGCACGGGCTCGATGAGGTCGGGCTCGACGCCGCGGCGCTCATCGAGCTGTTCGAGTCCCAGCTGATCAGCCGCCACCTCGATCTCGAGGCCCGCCGCCTGCAGGCCCGGGGCGAGGGGTTCTACACCATCGGCAGCGCCGGCCACGAGGGCAGTGCGGCCATCGCCCGCGCCTTTCGCGCCGGTGATCCCGCCTTCCTGCACTATCGCGACGCCGCCTTCCTGATCGAGCGCAGCCGCGCCGTGGCGAATCAGACGCCGATCCGCGATCTGCTGTTGAGCTTCGTCGCTGCGGCCGCGGACCCGATCTCCGGGGGGCGCCACAAGGTGCTGGGCTCGAAGGCCCTGCACATTCCGCCCCAGACCAGTACCATCGCCTCCCACCTGCCCAAGGCGATCGGTGCGGCCCACAGCCTCGGCCTGTGGCGGCGCCTGGGAGGCGGCGGCGAGTGGCCGGCGGACAGCGTGGTGATCTGCAGCTTTGGCGATGCCTCCTTCAACCACGCCACTGCCCAGGGGGCTCTCAATGCCGCGGGCTGGGCCGCCTTCCAGGGCGCGCCCATGCCGCTGGTGCTGGTCTGCGAGGACAACGGCCTGGGTGTCTCCATGCCCACGCCGCCCGGCTGGATCGCGGCCAGCATGCGCGCCCGCCCCGGCATTCACTACCTCGCCGGCGACGGCCTGGATCTGCTGGATACCTGGCGGGCGGCCCGCGCGGCGGCGCACATCGCCCGGTCCCGCCGCCAGCCGGTGTTCCTGCACCTGCGCTGCGTGCGCCTCTATGGTCACGCCGGGTCGGATGCCGAGCAGGCCTATCGCTCGGCGGCGCGTATCACGGCCGATGAGGCTCGCGACCCGCTGCTGGTCAGCGCCGGGCTGCTGCGTCGCCACGGCCTGCTCTCGGTAGACGAGATCGCCGAGCGTTACCGGGCGATCGGCGAGCAAGTGGCCCGAGAGGCCGAGGCGGCGGTAGGCCAGCCGAAGCTGACGCGCGCGCAGGAGGTCTTGGCGAGCATCGTGCCGCCGCCGCGTGCCGGTAGCCGGCAGGCCTGGCAGGGCGAGGTCGACGCCACTCCGGCGCCCATGGCCCGGCTGATCAACCAGACGCTGGCGCGTCTGATGGCGTGCTATCCGCATCTGGTAATGGCCGGGGAGGACATCGGGCGCAAGGGCGGGGTCTACGGCGTTACCCAGCGGTTGCAGGCGCGCTTCGGGCCGCATCGGGTGATCGATACCCTGCTCGACGAGCAGAGCATACTCGGGCTCGGCATCGGCCTCGCCCAGAGCGGTCTGGTGCCGATCCTCGAGATCCAGTTCCTCGCCTACCTGCACAACGCCGAGGATCAGCTGCGCGGCGAGGCGGCGACCCTGAGCTTCTTCTCCTGCGGCCAGTACACCAATCCCATGGTGGTGCGCATCGCCGGGCTCGGCTACCAGAAGGGCTTCGGCGGCCACTTCCACAACGACAACGCCATCGCCGTGTTGCGCGATATTCCCGGGTTGCTGGTGGCCTGCCCGTCCGGCGGAGTCGAGGCGGTGGGGCTGCTGCAGGAGGCGGTACGCCTGGCCGATGAGGAGCAGCGGGTGGTGGTGATCCTCGAGCCGATCGCCCGCTATCACGGCCGCGACCTGCTGGAGGAGGGCGACGAGCGCGCCTGTGGCGTCGATCCGGGCCCGGACTATCGCCTGCCCGTGGGGACACTTGGCCAGTGGGGCGAGGGGCGCGACTTGGCGATCGTCGGCTACGGCAACGGGATCTCTCTGTCGCGACGGGCCGCGGTGCGCCTCGCGGCCGAGGGCATCGCGGTGCGCATCATCGACCTGCGCTGGCTCACCGCCATCGACCATGCGGCCCTGCACGAGCGTGTGGCCGACTGCGCGCGAGTACTGGTGGTGGACGAGTGCCGCCGCAGCGGCTCGCTCAGCGAGGAGCTGATTACCGGCCTGGTCGAGCGCGGCATGGCGGGCGAGCGGCTGGCGCGGTTGACCGCCGAGGACAGCTTCATCGCCCTGGGGCCGGCCGCCACCCTCACCCTGCCCTCGGTGGACGGCATCGTCGAGCTCGCCCGGCAGCTGGTGGGGCGGGCGATAGCGCCTGGTACCAGCGCTTCGTAAGCGCCTCGCTCAGTCGTCGACGTCGTCGCCATCCATCAGCCGGCCATCGAAGGGCATCGCCTCGCGGGCCTCGGCATCGGGGGCGAGGCGCTGGTGCAGGTGCAGCATCACCTCCACCTCGTGCTCCGGGCGCAGCGGCTCGAGTCCCAGCTCGCCGAACAGGTCGCCGCGGGCGCGCGGCCAGTCGCCGGGTTCCAGGTCGCCATAGAGGCTCTCGGCCGGGGCCAGCTCCACGAAGGGGTCGAGGCCGTAGGTGTCGAAGAGGCGCGAGATGGCCGCCTCGTCGTCGCCGACGCCCGCGGTGTAGAGCGTCTGGTTGAAGTGGTCGTTCTCCAGCTCGCGGATCACGTCCAGCGGGCTCACGCCGATACTGTTGAGCTCCTCCATGCTGTAGCCGCCCAGCGAGTGCATCTCGCTGTCGAGCCAGTCGTCGTCGGGCTGGATCAGCGTATGCTTGATGCGACCGTCGGTGAGCGTCCAGGCGATCGCCAGCGGCAGGCCATCGTCGTCGCCGGTCTCCACGGCGATGAAGCCGGGCGTCTCGTTGATGCCGGAACCGGCCATGTCAGGATTCCTCGTGTTCGGTGTCGGGGGGTGTCGGGTCCGTCGGCAGGCGGAAGAAGGCGCGGGCGGTGGCCGTGGTGCCCCGTGCCAGGTCGACCTCGTCCACGCTCCGCCAGTGGGCGATTTCGCGCACGATCCAGGGCAGCAGGGCGGGCTCGTGGCGCCTGCCCTTGAGTTTGGCAGGTAAATTGCGCGGCAGCAGGTAGGGGCAGTCGGTTTCCACCATCAGCCGCTCCAGCGGAATCTCGCCGACCAGCTCGCGCAGATGGTGGCCGCGACGCTCGTCGCAGAGCCAGCCGGTCAGGCCGATGTGCAGATCGAGATCCCGGTAGCCATAGAGCGTCTCGCGGTCGGCGGTGAAGCAGTGGATCACGGCGTCCGGGATGTCGTCACGCCAGGCATGCAGCATCTCGCGCATGCGCCGTCCAGCATCGCGCTCGTGGAGAAACAGCGGCTTGCCGCTCTGCGCCGCCAGCCCGAGCTGGGCCTCGAAGGCGCGCTCCTGCGCGGCGGGCGTCGAGAAGTTGCGGTTGAAGTCCAGCCCGCATTCGCCCACCGCGACCACCTCTGGGGCGCGGTGGAGCTCGCCCATGGCGGCGGCGAGGCTCGGCGACCACTGGCTGGCATCGTGGGGGTGCACGCCGGCGGTGGCGTAGAGCCCCGGGTAGCGTCGCGCCAGCGCCACGGCCTGCTCGGCGTGTTCCCGGTCGGTACCGGTGAGGATCAGCGTGCTCACGTTGGCGGCCCGGGCGCGCTGGATCGTCGCCTCGAGGTCGCGGGCGAAGCTCTCGTGGGTCAGGTTGGCGCCGATGTCGACCAGCGGGGCCGGTGAACGGAACCTCAGCGCCTCGGGCAGCGCGTCATCGAAGGGGGGCGTCGCATCGGCCACGGCGGAACACTCCTGTGAAAGCGGGCGCGCATTGTACCCGGGAGGGCGGGGGTGGGGCCACGCCGGCTCGACCATGCGTTACACTAGCCCCCTTGATGAACGACGAGGTGAATGCGTGACCCTGCTACGACTGGAACAGCTGCAACTGGCTTACGGTACCCATGTACTGCTCGACGGCGCCGACCTGGTGCTGGAGAAGGGCGAACGCCTGGCCCTGGTGGGGCGCAACGGCACCGGCAAGTCGACCCTGCTGAAGATCGTGGCGGGCGAGATTCAGGCCGATGGCGGCAGCGTCTGGCGCGCGCCGGGTCTGAAGATCGGTGTGCTCGCCCAGGAGCTGCCGGACGCCTGCGGCCAGACGATCTTCGACGTGGTGGCTCAGGGGCTGCCCGAGGCCGGCGAGCTGCTCTCCGAGTACCATCACCTGATCCACGACGATGATCCGGACATGGATCGCATGGCCAAGCTGCAGACCCGCATCGAGGCCATCGATGGCTGGTCCTTCCACCAGCGCATCGACGTGGTGCTGACCCGGCTGGGGCTGCCCGAGGACGCCGCCATGGCCGACCTCTCCGGTGGCTGGCGTCGACGCGTGGCGCTGGCCCGGGCGCTGGTCGCCGAGCCCGACCTGCTGCTGCTCGACGAGCCCACCAACCACCTGGATCTGGACACCATCGCCTGGCTGGAGGAGCAGCTCGCCGACTTCAATGGCGCCGTGCTGTTCATCACCCACGATCGGGCCTTCCTGTCGAAGCTCGCCACGGCGATCCTCGAGCTCGATCGCGGGCGCCTCGGCCGCTACCCGGGCGACTACGCCGCCTATCAGGAGCAGAAACAGCACGAGCTGGAGGTCGAGGCGCGGGAGAACGCCGAGTTCGACAAGAAGCTCGCCCGGGAGGAGGCGTGGATCCGCCAGGGGATCAAGGCCCGGCGGACCCGCAACGAGGGCCGAGTACGGGCGCTGCAGCAGCTGCGCCATGAGCGCCGCGAGCGCCGTGAGCGCCAGGGCAAGGCCGCGCTCTCCGTGGACAGCGGCGCGCGCAGCGGCAAGCGGGTCGTGGAACTCTCCCACGTCACCCATCGCTTCGGCGACGAGGTGGTGATCGACGATCTCAGCCTGGAGATCCAGCGCGGCGACCGGCTTGGCTTCATCGGCCGCAACGGCGCCGGCAAGACCACCCTGCTCAAGATCCTGCTCGGCGAACTCGAGCCCAGCGAGGGGCAGGTGCTGCTCGGCACCAAGCTGCAGGTGGCCTATTTCGATCAGCTGCGTGCCGGCCTGGAGCCCGAGAAGACCGTCTACGACAACGTCGCCCAGGGCAGCGATCGTATCAGCGTGGGGGGGCGCGACCGCCACGTGATGAGCTACCTGCAGGACTTCCTGTTCACCCCGGATCGCGTGCGTCAGCCGGTCAAGGCGCTCTCCGGCGGCGAATCCAACCGCCTGCTGCTGGCCAAGCTGTTCACCCAGCCGGCCAACGTGCTGGTCCTCGACGAGCCGACCAACGACCTGGACGTCGAGACCCTGGAGCTGCTCGAGGAGCTGCTGCTCGACTTCGACGGCACCCTGCTGCTGGTCTCCCACGACCGGGCCTTCATGGACAACGTGGTGACCAGCGTGCTGGCCTTCGAGGGCGAGGGCCGGGTGCGCGAGTACGTGGGGGGCTACACCGACTGGGTGCGCCAGGGCGGCAAGCTGCCGCCGGCGCCCTGGGAGGGGGCGGCCCGTCAGGGCGTCGAGCCAACGGCCGCGGCGGCTGTCGCCGAGCCGGCCAGGGCACAGAGCGAGGCGGCCCCGTCGCCGACGGCCCCCAAGCGAGTCAAGCTCTCCTACAAGCTGCAGCGTGAGCTCGACGGCCTGCCCGCCGAGATCGAGCGCCTCGAGGCAGCCGTGGCGGCCTTCGAGGAGCGGGTGGGAGCGCCGTCCTTCTATCAGCAGGAGGCCGAGACCGTCGCCGCCACCCTGCAGTCGCTCAATGACACCCAGGCCGCACTGGACGCGGCGATGGAGCGCTGGATGGAGCTGGAGGCGATGGCCGCCGGCGAGTGAGCCGCGGCCGCCCACGAAAAAGGCGCCCTCGGGCGCCTTTTCAAGGAGATGAGCGCGGCGTGATGGGCTACTCCTCGCTCTTGGCACCCACCCGCACGGCGAGCACGTCACACTGGGCGCCATGCAGCACGCCGGTGGAGGTAGAGCCCAGCAGCAGGGCGAAGCCGTGCCGGCCGTGGGAGCCAACCACGATCAGGTCGACGTTCTGCTCCTCGGAGAAGCGGTGGATCTCGGTGTCGGGCATGCCGACCACCACGTGCTGGTTCTCGCGGTCGACGTGGCCGTCGGCGATCTCGGCGAGGCGCTGCTTGGCGTGCTCGTCGAGCTGGTCCTGGATGCTGGTCAGGTCCATGGGGATGTCGCCGCCGTAGGCAAAGCCCAGCGGCTCCAGGGTGTGCATGATGGATAGCTTGGCCTCGTTGCGATCGGCGATCTGCATCGCGCGCTCGAGCACCTTGTGGGAGTCCTTGGTCAGGTCGACGGCGACCAGGACATGACGATATTCGTTGCTCATGGTGTGACTCTCCGTACCGCGTCCAGCGTGTCTGATGGTGCTTCAACTCTAGGACGCCTTGTAAGACAAGACAACGACTTGCGTCAATATTCACCGAGGAGACCCCATGGTCTGGTTACTCATCATCGTTATCGTCGGCCTGGTCTTCGCGCCGGTGATGTGGCTCAAGCCATCGCCCGCCCAGCAGCGCATGGGCAAGCTGCGCACGGCGGCTCGCCAGGCGGACGTGGCGGTACGGCTCGAGTCGCCGCCGCTGCATGGCGCGGGCGGGCCCATGGCGGCCTACCGTTGGTCCTATCCCCAGCAGCACCCGGGGCCCGACTTTGTGCTGGTGCGCGACGAGGCGGCCAGCGCCTCGCTGAAGTCTTTCCGGGAGGGCTGGCGCTGGCGCGTCGAGCCGCTGCGCCCGCTGCCGGCCGAGGCCGTGGAACGACTAGAGGATGCTCTGGCGTCGCTGCCCGGAGACGCGCTGGTGCTGGAGTCCGCCAGCCACGCCTTGACCCTGTGGTGGGAGGAGTCCTTGTCGGTCGAGGCCCTGTCGCTGCTGCTGGCGCGGCTCACGGCGCTGCGCGACGTCCTCTCGGGGCGCCCCGATCGGCCGGGCCCCGATCGGCCGGGCCGCGACCGGCCACGCCGTGAGGCGCGCACGCCCTTGATGCCGCGCTGAGGCCGCTCACTCCTGGGCTTCGCGGGCCTGGATCGCCAGGCCGTTCTCCTCGATGCGTGACAACAGGCGGGCCAGGTGCGCCACGTCGTCGGTGTCGAGGCCGGCCAGCATCTCGGCGCGGGCCTGGCTGACCACCGCATCGATCTGCTGGAGCAGGGGGGTGGCCTCGTCGGTGAGGAAGATCCGCTTGGTGCGTCGGTCCTGGTCGCAGCCGCGCCGCTCGATCAGCCCCTGCTCGGAGAGCTGGTCGAGGGTGCGCACCAGCGAGGGCGCCTCGACGCCGATGGCGCGGGCCAGGTCGCACTGGGGCTGGCCGTCGCCGAGGCGCCAGAGATGGTAGAGCGTGATCCAGCGCGTCTGGGTCAGGCCCAGAGGGGCCAGACGGCGGTCGATGACGGCGCGCCATAGGCGTGGCACGCGAGACAGCTGGAAGCCGATGTTTTGGGGCATGGGTCTGTGCATCCGCAGGAAGCCTGATGGGATTGTCGGAACCACCGGCGTTAAATGCAAGCAGGCTTACCATTTCACCGGCAGCGCCCTGCATCCCTGGTCCCTCCTGTCGTGACTCCCTCGTATAGCGCCCTTCGCCGACAGCCCCTTCATCGACTATCCCCTGCGATGACCGCGCTCCCATCAACGGTCGCCGCCATGAGCCGACACGGTGATGGCGACCCGCTTACGTCTCCTCGTCGCTCGCCTCATCGGTCGGTGACGACGCCTCCTGCGTGGCGCTTGCCTTTTCTGTCGACGCTGGAGCGTCGTCGGGCGATGCGGGCTGCGGCAGCAGCCGGCGGATGTCCAGGCCGGGAAGGCCGGAGGGCGCCTGGATCGTGCCGTCGGCCAGGGTGGCCGCCTCCCTGTCGTCGCTGACAGTGAAGCGCAGCATCCCGATGCGCTGGCCGCTGTCGGTCATCACATCGATGCGCCAGGCGCCGCTCGGATCCTCGGGGAAGTTCTGCTTGTGGCTCCAGGCCCGATAGCCCGCCGCTCGCCCGCCGCGGATCGCCAGCGGTATGCGGTCGACCTCCACGCCGTCCTGCCGCCAGACATGCACCACCTCCTCGTTCAGCCCGCGGGGCGCATGGATCGCCGTGTAGGCATAGAGTCCCTGGCCGGTCAGGGCCGTCGGAGTGAGCGGCATGCTGCCCAGCGGATGGCGTGCCTGGCGGGCGAAGGCCGGAGAGAGCGCACTGCCCGAGATCCACAGGCTGGCCGGCGGCACCCAGACCCGGCCGGCCCAGGCGGCGCCCGCCAGCAGCGGCAGCAGGGCCAGCATCGCCAGCACACGGGGCGTGGTCAGCGGGCTCAGCAGGTGCATCAGGCTGGGCAGGCTGAACAGCAGCATGGCCACGATGGCCAGCACCAGGCTCTGGCCGGTGGTCAGGTGCAGCAGGGTCGGCAGGGTGACCAGCACCACCACGAACACGCATTGGGCGTGGAAGGCGAAGTAGAGCCAGCGATGACGCTCGGCCATCCGGTAGTAGAGCGGGTCGAGGATCGACAGCAGCGCCATGGCCAGGATCAGCAGGGTGAAGAGCGCCTGCCCGCTCTGCCATACCGTGGTGGCCAGCAGGAACGGCAGGGCGAAGAACAGGGTCTCCTGGTGGATCAGCTGGGCGATGAAGGCGGTCACCCCGCGGGGCAGCGCCGGATAGCCGCGACTGACCAGCAGGCGGCCGATCAGGCTCTCGGAGAGCAGCAGTATCCAGGCCATCAGCATGCCCAGGGCGAGCATGGCCCCCAGCCACTGCTGGCGCTCCACCAGGAAGAAGCTGGCCAGGCCCGCCGCCAGCGCCATCGGCGGCCACAGCCAGCGCCAGGGATGCAGGCGCGCCATCAGGCGCTGGAGGCGAGCCTGCCAGGTAGCCAGCCGCAAGGGTGGCCCGCCGGCAGGCGGCTCGGCGGAAGGAGATGGGGGATCGATGTCGGGTGCTTGCGTCATGAGCGCATCTTACCAGCACGGCCTCGGCCAGGGTGAGCCGCCATCCACGTGCCATGCTGGTGGAACGGGCTTGACGTGGATGCGGGACTGTCCCAAGCTGTCGAAAATCAAACGAGCGTATGAATTCCTGTAGGGAGATTCGTGGATGATCTATCAAGGCAATGCCATCACGGTGGCGCGGGGTCCCGAGGGTGGCGGCGATGACATCGCCCGGCTCACCCTCGATCTGAAGGACGAGTCCATCAACAAGCTCTCCAGCGCCGTGATCGAGGAACTCGGCCACGCCGTCGAGGCGATCCGCGCCGAGCAGGGCCTCACCGGGCTTGTGATCGGCAGCGCCAAGGAGGTCTTCATCGTCGGTGCCGACATCACCGAGTTTCACGCCATGTTCGAGCAGGGCGAAGCATCGCTTGCGACCATGCTCGAGCGCGTGCACGGGATCTTCAACGCCATCGAGGACCTGCCGTTTCCCACCGTCACCGCCATCAACGGCCTGGCACTGGGCGGTGGTTGCGAGCTGACCCTGACCACCGATTTTCGCGTCATGGCCGAGTCGGCCAAGATCGGCCTGCCCGAGACCCAGCTCGGCATCCTACCGGGCTGGGGCGGCTGCGTGCGTCTGCCGCGGCTGATCGGCGCCGACAACGCCGTGGAGTGGATCGCCGGCGGCAAGGAGAGCCGCGCCGAGGCGGCCCTGTCGATGGGTGTCGTGGATGCGGTGGTGCCCCAGGAAGAGCTCGAGGCGGCGGCGCTGGACATCCTGGCACGTGCCAACGACGGTGAGCTCGACTATCGCCGGCGCCGGGCGCAGAAGCAGGCGCCGCTGAACCTCGGCCCCATCGAGCAGATGATGGCCTTCGAGACGGCCAAGGGCTATGTGGCCGGTAAGGCAGGCCCGCACTATCCGGCCCCGGTGGAGGCCATCAAGGTCATCCAGAAGGGCGCCGGCGAGACCCGCGAGCGGGCCCAGGCCATCGAGAGCAAGGCCTTCGCCCGGCTGGCGCTCTCCGACGTGGCCTTCAACCTGGTCGGACTGTTCCTGAACGATCAGGTGGTCAAGAAGAAGGGCAGCCGCTATGCGCAGCAGGCCCGCCCGGTCGGGCAGGCCGCGGTGCTGGGCGCCGGCATCATGGGTGGCGGCATCGCCTATCAGAGCGCCGCGAAGGGCACGCCGATCCTGATGAAGGACATCAAGGACGAGGCCATCGAGCTCGGCCTCAAGGAGGCGCGCAAGCTGTTCGCCAAGCAGGTGGAGCGCAAGAAGCTGACCAGCGCCCAGATGGCCGAGAAGCTGACCAACATCCGACCGACCCTCTCCTACGGCGACTTCGAGCGGGTCGACCTGGTGGTCGAGGCGGTGGTCGAGAACCCCAAGGTCAAGGACGCCGTGCTGACCGAGGTGGAAGGGCAGGTCGGTGAGCACACCGTGCTCACCTCCAACACCTCGACCATCTCCATCACGCGCCTGGCCGAGAACCTCAAGCGCCCCGAGAACTTCTGCGGCATGCACTTCTTCAATCCGGTGCACCGCATGCCGCTGGTCGAGGTCATCCGCGGCGAGAAGACCGGCGACGCCGCCGTGGCGGCGACCGTGGCCTACGCCCGCACCATGGGCAAGAGCCCCATCGTGGTCAACGACTGCCCCGGCTTCCTGGTCAACCGGGTGCTGTTCCCCTACTTCGGCGGCTTCAGCCAGCTAGTGGCGCAGGGCGCCGACTTCCAGCGCATCGACAAGGTGATGGAGCGCTTCGGCTGGCCGATGGGGCCCGCCTACCTGCTCGACGTGGTGGGTATGGATACCGCGGTGCATGCCGGCGAGGTGATGGCCGAGGGCTTCCCGGAGCGCATGGCCGGCATGGCCGGTGAGCGGGGCGACGGCCAGGGCAAGAGCGCCATCCAGGTGATGTTCGAGAACGACCGCCTGGGCCAGAAGAATGCCAAGGGCTTCTACGCCTACGAGGAGGACCGCAAGGGCAAGCCCCGGAAGGTCACCGACGAGGCCGCCACCGCGCTGATCAAGGAGGTGGCCCGGGAGCGCCGCGAGTTCTCCGACGAGGAGATCATCGCCCGCATGATGGTGCCGCTGTGCCTGGAGGCCGTGCGCTGCCTCGAGGACGACATCGTGGCAAGCCCGGCCGAGGCCGACATGGCGCTGATCTACGGCATCGGCTTCCCGCCGTTCCGCGGTGGCGCGCTTCGCTACATCGACGCCATGGGCGTCGACGCCTTCGTCAGCCAGGCGGAGCGCCTGGCCGAGGAGCTCGGCCCGCTCTACGCGCCCACCGAGAAGCTGCGCCAGATGGCCGCCGCCGGCGAGCGTTTCTATCCCGCCCCGTCCCGGGCCTGATGCCACGACCCGCGAGTGTCGGACAGAATTCCAAGGAGTAATCGATGAGCTTGAATCCGAGAGACGTGGTGGTGGTCGACTGTGCCCGCTCCGCCATGGCCAGGGCAAAGCAGGGGGCCTTCCGCCACGTGCGCGCCGAGAACCTCTCCGCCGCGGTGATGCAGGCGCTGTTCGATCGCAACCCGGGGCTCGACCCGGCGGAGGTCGACGACGTGATCTGGGGTTGCGTCAACCAGACCCTGGAACAGGGCATGAACATCGCCCGTAACGCGGCGATCCTGACCGGCATCCCGCGTAGCGTGCCGGCCCAGACGGTCAACCGCCTGTGTGGCTCCTCCATGAGCGCGCTGCACATCGCCACCGCCAACATCCGCGCCGGTATGGGTGACGTCTACCTCATCGGCGGCGTCGAGCACATGGAGCACGTCGGCATGACCCATGGCGTCGACGTCAATCCGGCGGCCAGCCAGCATGTGGCCAAGGCGGCCATGATGATGGGCCTGACCGCCGAGCTGCTGGGCAAGATGCACGGCATCTCCCGCGAGGATCAGGACGCCTTCGGCGTGCGCTCCCACCAGCGGGCCCAGGCGGCCATGGAGAACGGCGGCTTCGACCGCGAGATCGTCGGTATCGAGGGCCACGATGCACGTGGCTTCCGCGTTCGCGTGGATCGCGACGAGGT
The DNA here is from genome assembly GCF_005780185.1 of Halomonas urmiana. Classification (GTDB taxonomy): domain Bacteria; phylum Pseudomonadota; class Gammaproteobacteria; order Pseudomonadales; family Halomonadaceae; genus Halomonas; species Halomonas urmiana. Next base: position 18,234 of record NZ_VBUI01000018.1, read on the forward strand.
GATCCGCGGCGATGCCAGCCTGGCGAAGATGGCCGGGCTCAAGCCGGCCTTCGACCCGCGCGGGGGCACGGTGACCGCCGGCACCTCCTCGGCGCTCTCCGTGGGCGCCGCCAGCCTGATGGTGATGAGCGGCGAACGGGCTCAGGCCCTGGGGCTCAAGCCCATTGCCCGCATCCTCTCCACCGGCGTCGCCGGCTGCGATGCCTCGATCATGGGCTACGGGCCGGTGCCGGCCTCGAAGAAGGCGTTGAAGGCCGCGGGTCTGTCCATCGAGGACATCCAGACCGTGGAGCTCAACGAGGCCTTCGCCGCCCAGGCCCTGCCGGTGCTCAAGGACCTGGGGCTGCGCGATGCCATGGAGGAGAAAGTCAACCTCCACGGCGGCGCCATCGCCCTGGGCCATCCGCTGGGCTGCTCCGGCGCCCGCATCAGCACCACCCTGCTCAACGTGATGCAGGAGCGTGACACCACCCTGGGTCTGGCCACCATGTGCATCGGCATGGGGCAGGGCGTGGCCACGGTGTTCGAGCGGCTGAAATAGCCGTTACGTTCTCCTGGCCTGATCTGGCCTTGCGTGACGCCGCCCCTCGGGGCGGCGTCACGCGTTCCGGTGCCGGTTCGACGGTCGTGCGCGGAGGCGGTCAGTCGGCCTCGGTCGGCTCGAGCCACCCACGCTCGCGGTAGTAGCGCAGGGCCCCCTCGTGCAGCGGCGCGGTGAGGCCGTCCCGGATCATCTCTTCCGGGGTCAACACCCCCAGCGCCGGATGTGCGGCCTTGAAGCGCTCGAAGTCGTTGAAGACCGCGGCCACCAGCCGGTAGACCAGGTCGGGATCGGTATCCGCCGAGGCGACCAGGGTGCCCTTGACCCCGAAGGTGTGCACCGCCGGCTGGTCGGGGCCGTAGATATCGGCGGGGATCCAGGCGCGCGTGAAGTAGGGATAGGCATCCACCAGCAGGTCGATGATGTCGCCCTCCACGTCGACCAGAACGGCATCGCACAGCCGGATGGCCTTGGCCACCGAGGCGTTGGGATGGCCCACGGTATAGACCATGGCATCGATGTTGCCGTGACACAGCTCCAGCGCCTGTTGGTCGGCCGGCAGGTTGTGGAGCGAGCGGAAGTCGCTACGGCTCCAGCCCTCCGCGTCCATCAGCCTCAGCATGGTGCCCCGCTGGCCCGAGCCCGGGTTGCCGATGTTCACGACGCGCCCGGTGATGTCCTCCAGGCGATGGATGCCGGCGTCCCGTCGCACCACCAGGGTGAAGGGCTCGTTGTGCAGCGAGAACACTGAGCGCAGCGAGTCGTCCGCCCCGTCCTTCTGGAATCCCTCCGTGCCCAGGGTGGCGTAGAGGTGGAGGTCGGACTGGGCGAGGGCGATCTCCAGCTCGCCCCGCCGCAGGGCCCTCAGGTTGGCGCTGGAACCCTCGGTGGGCTGCGCTCGGCAGGGCGTCTCGATGGTACGGCACAGCGCCCGCCCGACCACGTGGTAGACCCCGGCCGGGCTGGCGGTCGCGATGACCAGGGGGGCCTCGTCCTGTGCCGCGACCGGGCCCGAGAGCAGCAGGCCTACCAGTAAGGCAGCCAAGAGTCTGGTGGATACGTTCATGACGGACCTCATGCGAAATGGCCGACTTGGGCACCCTGAGCCAAGGGCGGGACCGGGGGGTGGCCGGGGGCTGCCCGTGGAGGCCTGGACGAGAGGGTCGAGCCTGCATCGTTATTGTTCTTATTGAGTTCATGCTCAATAAGTCGTGTTTTTGCTTCGGGATGCTGCCGAGACACTCTTGAGGTATAGCATGACGTGCCCAAGAGGAGGGATGATGTTTCTGGTGCTTTGAGGGCGAAACATCATGCTTTTTGTCGATCAACGTTACAGGATGCCGGCGTCGAGTCCCGCCGCCATCGCCATGCCCAGCTCCTCCACCCGGTCGACGAAGCCCTCCTGCCACTCGCCGCGCAGGATCAGCGGCGCCTGCACCCACTTCCAGCGCAGCCCGGTGACGATGCCTTCCACAGCGCGCCGGGTGCCGGTGCCGTCGTGGCCGGCGCGAACATAGAGTGCGCAGGGCAGCCCCTGCTGCACTTCCAGCACCGGGTAGTAGCTGCGATCGAAGAAGTCCTTGAGCGCACCGCTCATGGTGCCGAGGTTCTCGGTGGTGCCGAGCAGGATGGCATCGCAGGCCCGCACGTCATCGGGGCCCGCCTCCAGCGGCGGCTTGACCACCACCTCCACGTCCTCGATGTCCGGGTGGCGGGCGCCGCGCTCGGCGGCCTCGCGCAGTCGGCGAGTATTGGGTGAGGGCGCATGGGCCACGATCAGCAGGCGAGGCATGGTGATCTCCCGGGGATGAGTGTCGCCTGACATCATGCCACGGGGCGAGCTCGCCGACAGGGTGTCGAGTCCGCGTCGCCGTCGTCGCTCGGATCCCCTCTCCGCTCAGGATCCGTTACCGCTCGCGGCGGGCGGACCAGTGGCGCTGCATCTCCAGGAAGATGATCGAGGCCGACCAGGTGATCAGCATCAGGCCGATCAGCGCCTCGGTGCCGGTGATGAAGCGGATCGGTCCCGTCGGGACCAGGTCGCCGTAGCCCAGGGTGGTGTAGGTGATCGCCGAGAAGTAGACATAGTCGAGGAAGTCGAGGCTCGCCATGCCGACCAGGTCGCCGGTCAGGGGATGCGCGCCGAGCAGGGCGAGGGCGAGGGCGAAGAGCCAGATCTGGGCGACATGGGTGCTGAACAGCACGAAGCTCAGCATCAGGAAGCGAGCACGCAGGGAGCTTCGCGAGCGCTCCAGTCGCTGCCAGAGGCGTAGCGATACCTCGTAGTGCATCAGGATGCAGATCAGGACGGTGACCAGGGTGATCGCCACCGCCCAGAGGTGACCGTTGTAGAGAGTGGCAACGAGCACGATGGGCCTTCCCTTGAGCGGATAGAGGGCAAGCCTAGCGCGATCCCTGTCTCAGCGTCACGAGCCTGTCTCCCGCGCCGCGAGCTTGAGGCCTGGATACGCTCGTGGGCGCCCTGTGACCGCCGCACGATGTTCGCCGCACCGTCGTCTATCACCAGCCATTGCAAGAGCCGGAGAAGATGGCGGCGGCCCTTTGGAGTGGCGGCGACGATGCTCGCCGCGCCGCGATGACGCTACCCCGGGGCGCTGCTAGGATAAAACCACCGCTACATTCGGGTAACCTGCCCGCGCGCCCCGGGCGCGGCACCGGCCCGCCACCCCGCAAGGACGACACGATGACCCGATCCGCCGCCGAGGCGGCACCCGCTCAGGATCGCCTCTCGCCGCTCAAGCTGAAACGCGTCGGCATCGATACCTACCGCGAGAACGTGGCCTACATGCACCGCGAGTGTGACCGCTACCGGGCCGAGGGCTTCCAGGCGCTGGCCAAGGTCGAGGTGCGGGCCAATGGCCAGCGCATCCTGGCGACGCTTAACGTGGTGGACGATGCCTCGATCGTCTCTTGCGGGGAGCTGGGGCTCTCCGAGGATGCCTTCGCCACCCTTGGGGTGGCCGAGGGCCATCCGGTGAGCATCCTGCAGGCCGAACCGCCACCCTCGATTCCCGCCCTGCATCGCAAGCTCGCCGGCGAGCGCCTGACCCGCGACGACTTTGTCCAGATCGTTCAGGATATCGCCGCGCGGCGCTATTCGAAGATCGAACTGACCGCCTTCGTGGTGGCCTGCGATCGCAACGAGCTCGACCGAGAGGAGGTGTTCTACCTGAGCGATGCCATGAGCCGGGCAGGGCGTCGGCTCGACTGGCACGAGCATCCGGTGGTCGACAAGCACTGCATCGGTGGCATCCCGGGCAACCGCACCTCCATGCTGGTGGTGCCCATCGTCGCCGCCCACGGCCTGCTGTGCCCCAAGACCTCCTCGCGCGCCATCACCTCGCCCTCGGGCACCGCCGACACCATGGAGGTGCTGGCGAACGTCGACCTGCCCTTCGAGGAGCTGGGTCAGCTAGTGCGCACTCACCGCGGCTGCCTGGCCTGGGGCGGCACCAGCCAGCTCTCGCCGGCCGACGACGTGCTGATCTCGGTGGAGCGCCCGCTCTCCATCGACTCGCCGGGGCAGATGGTCGCCTCGATCCTCTCCAAGAAGGTCGCCGCCGGCTCCACCCACCTGCTGCTCGACATCCCCATCGGCCCCCACGCCAAGGTGCGCTCCATGCCCGAGGCCCGCCGGCTGCGCAAGCTGTTCGAGTTCGTGGCCGGCCGCATGGGCCTGACCCTGGAGGTGGTGATCACCGACGGCAGCCAGCCGGTGGGGCGGGGCATCGGCCCCGTGCTCGAGGCCCGGGACGTGATGCGAGTGCTCACCAACCACCCGCACGCCCCCATGGACCTGCGCCAGAAGGCCCTGCGCCTGGCCGGGCGGATGCTGGAGTTCGATCCCGACGTGCGCGGCGGCGACGGCTTCGGGCTGGCCCGGGATATCCTCGATGCCGGTCGCGCCCTGGAGAAGATGCAGGCCATCATCGTGGCCCAGGGCGCCAAGCCCTTCGACCCCGAGCATCCGTCGCTGGCGCCGCACTGCGTGGAAGTGATCGCTCGCTCCGGCGGGGTGGTGACCGCCATCGACAACCTGCAACTGGCGCGCATCGCCCGGCTCGCCGGGGCGCCCCGGGCCATCGGCGCCGGCGTCGACGTGCTGGCGCGGATCGGCGATGCGGTGGAGACCGGCCAGCTGCTGTACCGGGTCTACGCCGCCTACCCCAACGAGCTGACCTTCTCCCGCCGGGCCAGCGAGCGCGACAGCGGCTTCGCCATCGGCCAGTCCGACCAGATCACCCGACTCAACGTGGAGGGCTGATGACGCCCGTGCTGCTCTACTGTGACGACGAGGCCGCTGCCGCCTGCCGCCTGGCCGAGACCGCGGGGCTGACGGCTGCCGCCATCGAGTGCCACCGCTTCCCCGACGAGGAGCTGCGCCTGACGCTGCCCCTGCATGCCGCCGCGGCCTTTCCCGAGACCCTGGTGATCTATCGCAGCCTCGACCGTCCCAACGACAAGCTCGTAGAGCTGCTGCTGATCGCCCGCCATGCCCGAGCCCAGGGCGTACGCCGCCTGGTGCTGGTGGCGCCCTACCTCGCCTACATGCGCCAGGACATCGCCTTTCATCCCGGTGAGGTCGTCAGCCAGCCGCTGATCGGCCACTTCCTCGCCGAGCTGTTCGACGCGGTGATCACCGTCGACCCCCACCTGCACCGTATCGAGCGCCTCGACCAGGCAATTCCCCTCGAGCACGCCGTCGCGCTCTCTGGCGCGCCGCGACTCGCCGAGCTGATCGCCGAGAAGCGCGCGAACCCGCTGCTGGTCGGCCCCGATGCCGAGGCGCATCAATGGGTGCAGAGTGCGGCCGCCGTGACCGGCTTCGGTGTCGGTGTCTGCCACAAGACCCGCCATGGCGACCGCAACGTGGCGATCACGCTGCCGGAGCTCGACGTGGCCGGCCGCCAGGTGGTGCTGATGGACGACGTGGCGAGTTCGGGCCATACCCTCGCTCGCGCCGCCGAGGCGTTGCTCCATGCCGGGGCGGCCTCGGTGGACGTGGCCGTCACCCATGCGCTCTTCGCCGGGAATGCCCTGGCGGTGATTCGCGCCGCCGGAGTGGGAGAGGTCTGGAGCACCGACTGCATCGCTCATGAGAGCAACGCCATCGCCATGGCGCCGGTGCTGGGGGAGGCGCTGAAAGGGGTAGCGACGACAGGGGGATAGATGTCCGACCGTTCCATGCTCAAGGTCTATTATGACGCCGACTGCCCCATCTGCCGGCGCGACAGGGCGCGCTACGAGCGCTGGGCCGGTGAGGCGTCCGCCTCGGTGGAGTGGATCGATGTCAATCGCCACGATGAACGGCTGCGACGACGCGGCGTGGCGCCCAAGGCCGCGCTGCTGTCGCTGCACGTGGAGGATGCCGAGGGTCGGATCGTCGACGGTATCGATGCCTATATCTTGCTGATGAGTCGCGTGCCACGCCTTCGGCCGCTGACATGGCTGATCGGACTGCCCGTCGTGAGGCCGCTGCTGGCCAGGGCCTATCGGCGTTGGGTCAGGCGGCGCCTGGCGCGGCAGGGGCGACTGCCATGAGTCGCCCTCCGCCGGTGGCCTACTGTTTGTCCTGCCCCGTTTCGGGCTTGTCACTTCCTTGGTGACCCAATGCCCCGGCATGATCCAGGCGCGGATGGTGGTCGAGGAACTCGCGGTGCGGGTCCGGCAGGGCGTCCAGCGCCTGCACGGTATGGGTGATGGCGTGAATCGCCGCCAGCACGTCCCGGGTATAGCCGGTCTCGGAGATGGTGTGCATGTTGCGAATCGGGAAGCCGATGGAGGTCGCCACGCAGTCCACGGCGGCGAGCACCCCGGCCATGCCGTCGGTGCCGGTATCCACGCCGACGATGTCACGCTGCATGGGGATGCCCTGTTCCCGGGCGGTGGTCTCGATGATCCGGTTGAGCTGCTCGCTGGCGATGGCGCCCACCGACATGGTGAAGCCCTTGCCCATCTCCAGCGGCTGCATGCGCCGGTCGCCGATGCCGGGGGCGGCCACGTAGTCGTGGTTGACGTCCACGGCGATGATGGCGTCGGGCTCGAGCTCACCGGCCAGCACCCGGCTGCCGAAGCGGCCGATCTCCTCGTAGCTGGCGATGGCGAACATCACCCGCACCTTCTCGGTGCCGCCCGCCTCGGCGATCAGCCTCGCCACCTCGGCGGTGACGAAACAGCCCAGGCCGTTGTCCAGGTAGGCGCCGTAGAAGGTGTCCGGGCTGAAGCCGTGGCGGATGGGCCGGTCGAGGAGGATCGAATCCCCGGGCCGCACGCCCAGGTTCTCCACCTGCTGCTTCTTGTTCTCGCCGTGGATCTGCAACTCGAGGTAGAGCTGCTCCTTCTTGATGCCCTTCTCGCCGGAACGCTGCGCCGGGTCGGAGAAGTGGATGGCGCCCAGCGCCTCCACGGTGCCGCCCTCGATGCGCCGGTAGCTGCCGGGCGCCTCGGGGTCCTCGCTGAACAGCGTGACCTCGTGGCCGATCACCACGTTGGGCAGGAAGGAGTCGCTGTTGATCCAGATCTTGCCGTCCTCGCCGATGGAGCGCACCTGCATGCGGATCTTGTCGGCATGGCCGATGATCATCACCTTGAAGAGGTCGTCGCGGCCCGGATGGGTGTCCAGCACCACGCCGGCGTGGCCCTTGAACTGGTGCAGCTGCCAGCTATCCGGGGCGAAGCCCTCGAAGTGGGGCTTGAGCACGCCGTAGGTCATGGCGGCCTCGAGCCCCACCGGGCTGGGGGCGGCGAGGATGCGCCGCATCAGGTCGAACTGCGGCTCGGGCATGGGGCTGTTCCAGGGCTTTTGCGTATCGCTCATGGCGGTCTCTCTTGCTCGTTCAGGAAAGTGGGGGAGGGGGCGAGCGCCTCAGCGCCGGCGGCGTATCCAGTAGCGCCGGCCCATGGCCCCCGGGCGCTCGAGGATTTCCGGTGGCGCGTGGTGATTGTCGTCGTGATGGTCATGCAGGGAGGTGTCCCTTGTCGCCTCGACGCCCATCAGCCGGCGGATGCGCTCCTCCGTCGGCGGGTGGGTGCGCAGCCAGTCGGGCCCCGCGGGCGGATGGCGGCCGAACAGCGCGGCCAGCCAGCGGCCGTGGTGGCGTTCCAGCACGGCCAGCGCCGAGGCCAGCCCCTCAGGGTCGCCTGTCAGGGCCACGGCGTCCAGGTCGGCGGTGTACTCGCGGTTGCGGGAGAGGGCCAGCTGGAGCAGGGTGCTCAGGCTGGGGGCGAAGGCCACCACCAGCAGCAGGCTCCAGGGCAGGCGGAGCTCGCCGGCCAGGATCAGCGGCACTAGCAGCAGTAGGCCGAGCTGCAGCACCGTGGTCAGCCAGAGGGTCAGGCGGGTCATGGCCGCGGCCATGGACATCACCCGGGTATCGCCATGGCGCAGGTGGCTCACCTCGTGGGCCAGCACGCCGGCCAGCTCGCGCAGCGTCAGGGTGCGTAGCAGGCCCTCGGTGACGGCGATGCCGCCGTCGTGGCGGGTCCCCACGGCGAAGGCGTTGAGCTCGGGCGAGGGCGCGTAGAAGAGCTGCGGGGGCCGTGTGAGGCCGGCGCGTTGGTAGAGCGTATCGAGCAGCCGGTAGAGCGAGGGTGCCTGATGGCGATCGAGCAGACCGGCCCCGGCATCGGCGAGGATGACCCGCGCCGGCACCCAGCTGCCGGCGAAGGCTCCGGCCACCACGACCCCCAGGCTCATGACGATGCCGAGCCCGCCGGCCAGCAGGTAGCCGGGCACGGCCAACACCAGGGCCAGGCCCGCCATGATCAGCAGGGTCTGCAGGCCGTTCTTCAGGCGGCTGCGCCCGCGTCGCGGTGTCTCGGTCGTCATGAGGCTCGGTGACCTGCGGATGGTGGACGATACGCTCAGTATCCATCGTCGAGGCGACGCTGTCATGGCAGACGTTTGCGCAGGCAGGCCACGCCCCTCGCGGGGCCTGGCCTGGGTCGGGGGAGTGGCAGAGTGTCTCGATAGAAGCCGTATCGAACGGGTGGTCGTGACCGGCGTGACCCTCCCTGGCGTCAGTGTTCGGTCATGGGTCAGCGAGACAGGGGACTACGTGGCTGCCGACATTACTTCCACCAGCGCTCCTGCTGGCGGAGTTGCTGGCCCCTCTGGAAGGTCTGCTGGAGTTCCCGGGACTGGATGCGTTCGGTACCCATCATCCCTTGGCCCCTCGCCTGGCGCGTGTCGGCGATCTCCTGATGCAGGCGCGCAGTGCGCTCTTGTAGATACGTCGAATCACTCGCCAGGGAAGCACTCACGGAGCCCAGGCTGATCAACAGGATGGCCGTCAGTGTCGTGAGTTTCATGGGACGCCTCGTCGTGTCGTGGCGCTGACGCTGTCGGGTCGGTCGGGCGCCAACTATCGGGCCGACCCGTAAGTGTCCATCATCGCAGGGATCGCAGGGATCGCAGGGATCGCAGGGATCGCCGGTCGACGGCGGCCGTGCCATGGCGGACACCGGGGGTGCCGGTCGTCAAGGCGTGCTGAGCTAGAGAGGGGCGCGGGAAGAAGAAGGGTCTGACTCACACATCAGCCGAGGTTCTTTGCGCTGACCTTCGGGTCGCCGTCGCGGGCGCCTTGGCGCTGGCTCTATCAGTATAGTGCTCGGCGCTCGCTGCGCGGCACGAAGGCGCCTGAAAGCGCCGCTTGACCGGAGAAAATCAGGCGTTTGGCTGCCCTTCGCAGCGAGTCCATCGGCCCCTGTCATGATAAGGCTAGGGCGCCGGATTCGTGATGAGCGCTGATCCGAGATGGCCGCTCAGCGCCTCGGGTGAGTCTTCGAATCGGCACTCTTGTTCAGGCCGTTCGTTCAGCCCCTCAGTCGGTGCAGGGTGTCGACCAGCCGCTGGCAGAGGGCGTCGAGTGTCTGCTGCTGTTTGTCGTTGCCGAGCCGACCCTGATCGTCGAAGGCCTGCGCGGCCCTTGCCACGGCGAGCTGGTCGGGCAGCACGGTCACGCCGATGTTGGTGAGCAACTGGCGGGTCAGCGACAGGCTGCGCAGGCCGCCGAGTCCTCCCGGTGACGCGGAGACCACGCCGGCCAGCTTGCCCGCGAAGAGGTCCAGGCCGCTCTCGCCCTCATGAGGGCGAGTCAGCCAGTCGATGGTGTTCTTGAGCAGTGGGGTAATGAAGCCATTGTACTCCGGCGAGGCAATCAGCAGGCCATCGTGCTCGGCCAGGCCGCGGCGGAGTACCAGGGCGTTCTCGGGCAGGCCCTGCTCGGCCTCCAGGTCGCCGTCATAGAGCGGCATGGGGTGGTCGCGCAGGTCGATGAAGGTGGGGCGTCCGCCCAGGTGCTCGATGCGCTCGGCGGCCAGGCGCGCCAGCGCCTTGTTGTAGGAGCCGGCGCGGCTGCTGCCGGCAAAGACCAGGATGCGGGGGTGAGGCTGGCGATCCGTCATGTAGGCTCCTTCGGGGTCGACCGTTCTCCGGCAGGGAAATGTCGGTGCTGGTGCCGCCTGCCGGGTCGCCGGGATCAGGCGTGGTGGGGCAGGTGGCCGGCAAGGGTGCGGCGCAGCGGTTTTACCGCCAGCCCGACCAACACCACTAGCCCTACCCACTCGACCCAGGCCGGCAGCAGTTCGTTCACTGCCTCGATCTGACGGGCGATGTCGAGCTGCCACCAGCTTGTCACCGCATCCACGCCCAGTCCCAGCAGCACCGCGCTTGCCAGGATGCCGGCGAGATAGGCCACCAGGGCCCGGTTGCCCATCTCGCGGCGGAAGACCCTGAGGGTGGCCAGGCTGGTGACCGGCGCGGCGATCAGGAAGACCAGCACGGTGCCGGGCGAGACGCCGGCCAGCAGCAGACCGGCGGCGATGGGGGTGGCGGCGGTGGCGCACATGCCCGATCACTGCCATGACCAGCATGGCCCCCAGGCCGCTGCCCAGGGCGGCCAGCTGCTGTGGTGGCACCAGGGCGATCAGGGCCCCGGCGACCAGCAGGCCCACCAGCAGCCAGAGGCTGATGTCGTCGAGGATGTCGGTGAAGGCGTAGTGCAGCCCGTCGGCCAGTCGGCTGGCGAGCCGCGGCGCGGCGCTCTCGGCAGGCGTATCCCGCGCATCGCCGCAGCCGCTGGCGCAGCAGCTCCCGCAGCTATCCTCCGCCTCGGGCTCGACGTCGGCTGGCACACTCGTCGGCATGTCCGTCGGCACGGTACGGCCTACCAGCAGGCCGGTGACGATGGCGGTGAGCACGGCGCTGGTCGCCCGGGCTATGGCCATGAAGGGGCCGAGCAGGGCATAGGTAATGGCCAGGGAATCCACGCCGATGCCCGGGGTGCCGATCAGGAAGGCGGTGGCCGGGCCGCGTGAGGCTCCGCCGCGATACATGGCCAGTGCCGTGGGAATGGCCCCGCAGGAGCAGAGCGGCAGGGGGGCGCCGATCACCGCCGCCCTGGCGATGCTGCCCAGCCCCTGGCCGCCGACCCAGCGCTGCAGCAGGGCCTCGGAGACCAGCGCCTTGATCAGCCCGGCCATCACCAGCCCCAGCAGCAGCCAGGGGGCGGCGGAGAGGGCGACGGCCAGGATGGCGTTCAGCAAGGGCATGGGCGGGCTCCTCGGGGGAATACCCTATTCTGGGGGCGGCGGGCAGCCGTCCGTCAAGCGTGGCGCACACCGGGCGTGAAGGATGCGCCGCTCGTCACCCCTGGATCTCGGCGATGACCTCGCCGGTCTCCTCGCTGAGCCCCGTCTCCTGGAAGCCGAGGCTGGCATAGAAGTCCCGGGCGACCAGGTTGGTGGCCACATAGCAGATCGCGATCCGCTCGAAGGGGCCCTGTGCCCGGATCTCGTCCAGCACGCACTGCATGGCCCCGTACCCGATGCCTCTGCCCTGGTGGTGTCGGTCGACCATGAGACGGAAGATGTTGTAGGCCGGCGGCCGGTCGTCGTGGGCGAAGGATTCGTACATGAGAAAGCCGACCACCTCGCCGTCGCAATAGATGGCGCGAGGCCGGTAGGTGGGGTGCAAGCTCGATTCGGCAATGGAATAGAGGTTGTCAGCGACATAGTCACGCTGTGATGACGCGACTTCCAGCGCGATGACGGCCTCGAAGTTCTCGCGGGTGACGTCCTTCAGCGAGATGTCCATCGCCTCTCCTCCCTCCGGGGGCACCCCCGTTGCCTGGGCAGCGGCGTCGCGGCCGCTCAGTTGGGGCCCGGTGTACTGGACTTCCCGGGTATCGGGATTGTCCGGTGCACCTCACCCAGCCGCGGGCTGGCGACCCGCACGGTCACCTCGCCCTCGCCCAGGATTACCCAGCATACACGGGCCTGGTGGCTGTTGCCTTGGGAGCGCTGGAACCAGGGCATCTGGGCGGCGTCACCGAGGCCGCGGCCCCAGCCGTCCAGGTGGCCCAGCACCCGGCGGGCCCGGTCGGGTTCATGCAGCCGGCAGCCCCTGGTGGTGGCCTCGGCCTCCACGCCGCTGTTCCAGGGGCGCGCTCGGGCAGCCTGGACGCCATAACTCGGCAGGTAGCCATGGTTGGCCACCGTCACGTCCAGCGCATGGACGCCCTCGGCCAGCGGCGTGCAGTGCACCGCCTCGATCACCAGCCGCGGCATCATCGAGGCGACCTGTAGCCAGTAGACCGCCAGGCCGTCACAGATCGACGGCAGGATCTCCGGCGGCGGGTTCCAGATGCCGAGGTTTGCGTCCAGCCCGCCGATTTCCACCTCGCCCAGCTGGGGATGCGTCAGCGGTCGCCAGGCACCGAACAGCCGCTGGCCATTGCTGATCCGGTCCCATTGCGCCAGCCGCTCCAACTGCTCGCGGTCCAAGGCGGTGTAGTGGTCGATGAAGCGCTCGGGACGGGGTAGGCCGAGGCGCTGGAATAGGTCCCAGAGCTCGCAGACCTGGGCCACGCAGCCGCGCTGGTGATAGGCGAACTCGATGAGGTCGCCATGCAGCGGGGTCTCGGGCTGGTAGCTGAATTCCTCGTAGCTGCTCACGGTGGGATAGCCGGCGAGCGACTGGCCCCAAGCGGCCAGCTGACGGTAGAGCGCGAGGTCCTGCGGGTCCATGCGGCTGTCCGGGGCATCGACCAGCGGACGGATGAAGACGCCGCCGAAGGTGTGCAGGTTGAGCCAGGCGTAGAGGTTTGGGTGGGCGAGGGCGAAGTCGATGACGGCCCGGGTCTCGGGCGCGTCACCGGGGTAGTGGCCGGCGCCGACCTGCTCAGGTTCGGGCCACCAGCCCCAGGGGAAGTTGCGGTTGAAGTCCGGGGTGTCGGCCAGCCAGTCGGGCTCGGGGATCGTCTCGCCGTCCCAGTGCTCGATCACCCCCTCGGGGTAGAGCCGCCAGTAGGGCGGCGGATCCTCCACCCGGCGCGGCAGCATCAGCCCGGGATGGTCGGGGGAGGCGACGAAGTCGCCCGCCGCGTCGTGGCGGCGCAGGTAGCGGCAGCGGCCGTCGCCCTCTAGGTTCTCGGCGCGCCAGCGGGGGCGGTCGGGACTGCCGGCGGTGCGCCGCGGCGCGGAGCGCACGAAGCCACCCTGGCGCAGTACCTGTTCGGCACCGTCCGGCGAGAGGCGCGGGCAGATGTAGAACAGCACCTCGCGCAGCTCTCGGCACTGATGCTCGGGCCATCCCCCGGGAAGCAATTCGGGGTCCAGGTGCAGGGCCAGGACCATCTCCGCCACGGCCAGCGCGACGCTGGACCCGGCCAGCTCGGTGCCATGCATGTTGCCGTCCACCCAGACCGCGGGGCGCTGCCGGTCGGGCTCGGGGCCGAGGGTCAGCACCCACAGCTCGCGTCCCTCGGGGCTGGTGCCGAGGCTCTCCAGCCGGGCCAGCTGCGGGTGGTCCCGGGCCCAGGTCTCGAGCTGGCGGGTCAGCGCCGCGTGGCTCAGGTAGCGGTGGCGGAAGGGGCCGTTGAGTGTGTCTTGAGTCATGCCGATGCCTCGCCGTGCCGTGTTGCGCTGTCAGTATGGTGCATCCTCGGGGGAGGGGCGTCGCTGGCGCGCCTTACCCGAGCCTGGCCGGCTGTGCCAAGCTGGAGCCAGGATCAATCATGCATCGACGGGAGGCTCCATGAACGATCGGCGGCGCGAGGCGCTGGAGCACGAGCATCGCCCGGAGGTGATCGAGCGGCGGCTGCGCGCCCCCTCCCGGCTCCGGCACCTGCCCGATGCCATCCTCGGCGGCATCGACGGCTGCGTGACCACCTTCGCGGTGGTCTCCGGGGCCTTCGGCGCGGGGTTCTCGTCCACGGTGGCGCTGGTGCTGGGGGTCGCCAACCTGCTCGCCGACGGCTTCAGCATGGCGGTCAGCAACTACGAGGCGATCCAGGCCCAGCGCGAGCATGTCGACGGGGTGCGCCGCAGCGAGAACCACCATATCGACGCGGTGCCGGAGGGCGAGCGCGAGGAGATCCGCCAGATCTTCCAGCGCAAGGGGTTCGCCGGCGAGACCCTGGAACGGGTGGTGGAGACCATCTGCAGCGATCGCGAGGTGTGGGTGGAGACCATGGTCTCCGAGGAGCACGGCCTGCAGACCGTGGGGCTGAGCCCGCTGCGCTCGGCGCTGGCCACCTTCCTCGCCTTCCTGGTGGTGGGCGCCATGCCGCTGCTGCCCTATGCGATCCCTGGGCTTGATACCACTCGGCAGTTCCTGGCGAGCCTGGCGGTGGCCGGGCTGATGTTCTTCCTGATCGGCATGGGCAAGAGCCTGGTCTACCATCAGCCGGTGCTGAGGTCGGGGCTGCGAACCCTGCTGATCGGCGGGGCCGCGGCGGGGCTGGCCTACCTCACCGGCCACCTGGCGCAGGCGCTGTTCGGCGTGGGGCTGTAGGCCGTCCCGCCCGCCTTGACTCCTGGCACTTGCCAACCGGGTCTCTTACCCGCCCGCGGGGGTGAGCGTGATCCGGTTGGCCTGGCTGCTGGCCTGCTCGGGCCAGGGCGGCGTAGGCTGGGGGCACCGTCACGCCAGGGAGTCAACGAATGGATCGCTTCATGCAGGCCGCGCTCGAGGAGGCCCGCCATGGCCTCGAGGAGGGCGGCATCCCCATCGGCTCGGTGCTGGTGCACCGCGGAGTGGTCATCGGCCGCGGCCACAATCGTCGCGTGCAGCTGGGCAGCGCGGTGCTGCACGGCGAGATGGATGCCCTGGAGAACGCCGGGCGCCATCCGGCCGAGACCTACCGCGAGAGCATCCTCTACACCACCCTCTCGCCTTGCCCGATGTGCAGCGGTGCCATCCTGCTCTACGGCATTCCGAAGGTGGTGATCGGCGAGAACCGCACCTTCCTGGGCGAGGAGGCCCTGCTGAAGGCGCGTGGCGTCGAGGTGGAGGTGCTCCAGGATCCTGAGTGCATCGCGCTGATGGGGGGCTTCATCGCCGCCTCGCCCGAACTGTGGCACGAGGACATCGGCGAGTAGCGCCTGTAGCGTCAGGGCATGATGAAAACCCTACTGATCTGGGTCAAGTCGGCCGGGCAGGGCTGGACTACCTTTGAGGATGAGGCGGGCCTACTCGGGGAACGATAACCGGTGCCCCTCGGTGTCCGGTCCCTCCAGTTCCCATGGGTTTCGCCATTCCTGATCTGCATTCGAGGAGTCATCGACATGGCCAAGAAAGCGTCCAAGGATGTCCCGGTCTCGACCGAGAAGTCTTCCCAGCCATCGGAGTCCCGGGCGATGAGCCCGTTCCGGGAGTTCGATCGGATGCTTGATAGTTTCTTTGATCGCGGTGGGATGCCCTCGCGCTGGGAGCATCCCCTCTGGCAGCGCTTTGCCGCCTTCGAGAAGGGCATGCCGAAGGTCGACGTCATCGATCGGGATACCGAGGTGGTGGTGCGCGCCGAGGTTCCGGGCTTCGAGCGCGAGGAGCTCGACGTCTCGGTGACCGACGGCGCGGTGACCATCAAGGGCGACCACCGCGAGGAGAGCAAGGAGGAAGAGGGCGACTACTTCCACTCCGAGATCTCCCACGGCTCCTTCACCCGGACTGTGGCCCTGCCCAGCGAGATCGATGCCGACAAGGCGGCCGCCAGCTTCAAGAACGGCGTCCTCGAGCTGACGCTGCCCAAGCTCAAGCAGGCCAACCGCCGCAAGGTCGAGATCAAGTAACCATCCGGGAAGATCGGCAGACCGGGACGCCCGGCCTGCCGGCTCCCCTCGCGTGAGGGAACGACATGGACACTACCTGGGTAGTGGTCGCCGATCAGGCACGGGCACGGCTCTTCTCGGCGTCCGATCCGAGAGGGCCGCTGGAGGAGGTGGAAGACCTGGCCAATCCCGAGGGCCGCCTGCATGACCGGGACCTGAATGCCGACAGCCCGGGGCGCGCCTTCGACTCCATGGGCGAGGGGCGCCATGCCATGGGCAAGCACCATTCGCCCAAGGAGCAGGAGGCGATCCGCTTCGCCCATGAGGTGGGGGAGCGCCTGGCCACCGGCCTGCACGACGGTGCCTTCCGGCACCTGATCATCAGTGCCACGCCGCGCTTCCTGGGGCTGCTGCGCGAGACGCTGCCCGAGGCTGTCGCGACGTGCATCGTGCTCGAACTGCACAAGGACCTCACCGCCCTGAGCCGCGACGAGATCCGGGCCCACCTGCCGGAGCGGCTACCCCGGGAGCCTCTCTCCTCGCAGGGGTAGGGGCCGGGACCCGGATCGGGGAGGGAGACGATGGCCGGCGTGACCCTCTGGCTGACCGGCGACGTGATGACCGGCCGCGGCATCGACCAGGTCCTGCCGCATCCCGGCGACCCCCGGATCTTCGAGTCCTGCATGACCTCGGCCATCGACTATGTCCGGCTGGCCGAGCGAGTGACCGGCCCCATCCCGCATCCCGTCGACTTCGCCTACATCTGGGGCGACGCCCTGACGTGGCTCGAGCGCCAGGCGCCCGACCTGCGCCTGATCAACCTCGAGACGTCGGTCACCACCAGCGACGATGCCGAGCCCAAGGGGATCCAGTACCGCATGCATCCCGCCAACCTGCCGGTGCTTGCCGCGGCGGGAGTGGATGCCTGCGTGCTGGCCAACAACCACGTGCTGGACTGGGGACGGCGCGGGCTATGCGAGACGCTGACTGTGCTCGGGGAGGCCTGCTATGCCACGGCCGGTGCCGGCCTGGACCGGCAGCAGGCGAGGGGCCCGGCACGCTTCGAGGTCCTCGGCGGGAGGGTGCGGCTGCTGGCCTTCGGGCTGCCCAGCAGCGGCGTGCCCCTCGACTGGGCGGCCAGTAACGGCAGCCCCGGGGTCAACGTGCTCGCCGACCTCTCGTCCGCCGCCGTGTCGGCCATTGCCGCGGACGTCGCCCGGGGGCGCGAGCCTGGCGAACTGGCCCTGGTCTCGCTGCACTGGGGCGGCAACTGGGGCTACGCGATCCCCGATGCGCACCGGGCGTTCGCCCACCGCCTGATCGACGAGGCCGGCGTGGACCTGGTCTGGGGCCACTCCTCCCACCATCCGCTGGGCATCGAGGTGTATCGTGGCAGGCTGATCCTCTACGGCTGCGGTGACCTGATCAACGACTACGAGGGCATCACCGGCCACGAGGCCTTCCGCGACGACCTGGCCCTGCTCTACTTCCCGACCCTTTGCCCCACGGACGGCCGCCTGGAACGGCTGGTCATGGTGCCCCTGCAGCGCCGCCATTTCCGTCTCGAGCGAGCCCCCCGCGAGGAGGCCGAGTGGCTGTACCGGATGCTGAACCGTGAGGGAAAGCCGCTCGGCACCCGGGTACGCCGCGATGGCCCAGACCGGCTGGTGCTCGAGTGGCAAGGCGAGCAGTGATGCCGCTCAACTCATGGGGTGCCTGATGGCCCGTCCGGACCGGCGTCGGTTGGAGTGCTCGGCGTATCCTCTTCGGCGACGAAGGCACTGCGATGGAAGGCCGCCGCGGCTTCCACCTCGGCGAGGCCGCGCAAGCCGGGTTCCGGTGGTTCGT
Source organism: Halomonas urmiana (assembly GCF_005780185.1). GTDB lineage: Bacteria > Pseudomonadota > Gammaproteobacteria > Pseudomonadales > Halomonadaceae > Halomonas > Halomonas urmiana. The sequence goes on from NZ_VBUI01000018.1 coordinate 35,695, forward strand.
CGCCGGCCAGCACCTTCAGCACCGACCTGACGCCGCGCGACAGCGATATCAGGTTGTAACCGCCCTCCAGCACGAAGACCAGCCTGCCCCCGCACTGCCGGCGTGCCAGTCCCTGCAGGATGCCGGTCATGGCGGCAAAGCCGTCATAGGAGACATTCAGCGCCAGGTCATGGCTGTGGGGATCGAACCCTGCCGAGACCAGGATCAGGTCGGGTCGGAACCACTCGGCCGCCGGGACCAGGATCTCGTGGAAGGCCTTGAGATAGGCGGCGTCGCCGGTATCGGCAGGCAGGGGGACATTGATGATGGCGCCATCCCCGAGGCCCACCCCGACCTCCTCGAGGCTCCCCGTGCCGGGATAGAAGGGGGAGGCTCGGTGGATATCGAAGAACAGCACATCCGGGTCGGCCCAGAAGATGTCCTGGGTACCATTGCCGTGATGGGCATCCCAATCGATGATCATGACCCGCTGACAGCCGAGTACGGCCCGCGCATGGGCCGCGCATGGGCCGCCGCCACCGCCACGTTGTTGAACAGGCAGAAGCCGCGGGCGCGCACCGGTTCGGCATGGTGTCCGGGGGGCCTGACCAGCGCGAAGCTGCTCTCGGTGCGCCCCTCGATCACCGCTTCCACGGCGGCGATCGACGTGCCGGCGGCCACCTCGGCGGCATCGACGCTGCCGGGGGATACGGCCGTGGTATCCACGTCCAGCCAGGCGCTCTTGCCGCGCAGCTGGTAGATGCTGTTCAGGTAGGAGTTGGTGTGGACACGCCCCAGCTGCTCGCGAGTGGCCGGCATGCCCCTCTCGAAGGTCACCCCGGGGATCGGCTCGAGGTCCAGCAGGTGACGGATGGCGGTGAGCCGGGCGGGGTGTTCGGGATACTTCCAGGGTACGCCCAGACCCGACAGCAATGAGCGGACTCGCTTGTCCATGCGACCCGGCAGGAAGGGCACCTCGATATTCGGCTCATGGGCCAGCATCCGCTCGTCATAGAAGGCGATCACGCTGTTCTGTTCGGCCACAGCAAGGCTCCCTGTTGTGCGCAGCATACGGGCCAGACCCGGCAACAGCATATCAGGGGGATCACCGTGGGGGGAGAATGGCCCGTCACATCAGCGCATGGCATCGCGCAGGCGTTCCACCGCCAAGAACAGCTGGCGGCGCGGCTGGGCGCCCTCGAGCACGCCGGCGTGCTCGCCGTCCAGCGAGAAGCGCAGGCCCGGCACCCCGCCGATGCCGAGCTCCCGGGCGGTCTGCTGGTCGATCCGTACCTCCTGGCGAAACTCGCCCTGCGCCAGGGCCTGGCGCAGGGCCTGGCCATCCAGCTCGAGCGTCTGCGCCACCTGGACCAGTGCCTCGGGGGCGGCCAGGTCCAGGCTCTCCTCGAAGAAGCCACGGAACAGCGCCCTGCGCATGGCGCCGTCGGCCCCGGATCGGATGGCCTCCTGCGTGCGGGCCCAGGCACTGGCCTCGTGGGCCAGCCGCGAACGGGGCTGGCGGCGGGGCAGGCGCAGGGTCATGCCGCGCTCCGCGGCCATGGGATAGACTGCGCGTTCCCAGACATCGTGCAGGTAGTCGCCATCGGGGGTGAGGGTCGGCTCCGGTGCGGGGCGCAGCTCGAAGGCGCGCCAGCGGATCGTCACCTCGCCCCCGAAGCGCTCGGCCAGGGCATCGAGTTCCGGCGCCTCCAGGTAGCAGAATGGACAGACATAGTCGCTGAAGACATCGAGGGTGATCCGCGGCCGGGTCATGGGGGTCCCCTATGGCGATGTGGCAAGGCCCAATAGGGTAACAGCGAGCGGGATGCTGAGCTCAGGTTCAAGGGGATCGTCGCTCGGGCCCCGCAGCAAGGTGTCGACTGGAGCGGCGCGGGCGCCGGGTGTAGGCTTGCTGCCTTTCTCTCCATGCACAGGACATCTTCGATGAGCGATCTGCCCAACTGCCCCGAGTGCGGCTCCGAGTTCACCTACGACGACGGCATGCAGTACGTCTGCCCGGAGTGCGGCCACGAGTGGTCGAAGGACGCCGCAGCGGCGAGCGAGGACGAGGCGGTGATCCGCGATGCCAATGGCAACCCGCTGACCGACGGAGACACCGTAACAGTGATCAAGGACCTCAAGATCAAGGGCTCCTCCTCGGTGGTGAAGGTCGGCACCAAGGTCAAGAACATCCGCCTGGTCGAGGGTGATCACGACATCGACTGCAAGATCGACGGCATCGGGCCGATGAAGCTCAAGTCCGGGTTCGTCAAGAAGGTGTAATACCCCCTCGCCACATTGGGAGAGAGCACTCATGGCCAAGGATTCATCCCGCAACTCAGCCGCGGCCACAAACGACATCTCACTTCGGGGCAAGGTCGCGTTCCTGTCGAGTCCCCAGGCTTACACCGGTTTCGAGGGGGAGGTCGATGTCAAGGAGACCCACATGGCCTGGGTCTTCCTGACTGAAGACCGAGTCTACAAGCTCAAGAAGCCCGTCGAGTACAATCACCGCGACTGCCATGTTCTTCGCGACCGCGAGTTTCTCTGCCATGAGGAGGTTCGGCTCAACCGTCGCCTGGCACCGGAGGTCTACCTGGGCGTGGCATCGTTGAGGCTGGATTCCGAGGGCAGGCTGGCGCTCAATGGCGAGGGAGAGGTGGTCGACTGGCTGGTCGTGATGAAGCGTCTGCCCGAGCATCTCATGCTGGATGTGGCGCTGTCGCAGGGTACCGTCACCAAGGCCGGGGTCACCCGGGTCGCCGAGCGGCTCTCGAGCTTCTATCAGGGCCTGGAGCCGGTTGAGATGTCGGTAGAGACCTACCTGGATCATTTCAAGTGTGAGCTCGACAGGAATCGGGAGGTCATCACTGATGCGCGATTCTCGCTGGCGAGGGATGGCGTGGCGCCGATGCTCGACCGCCTCGATCGTCTGGTTGACCAAGAGCCTGACCTGCTGAGAGAGCGAGCCCGGCAGGGGCGAATCGTCGAGGGACATGGTGATTTGCGCCCCGAGCACGTCTGCCTCTCCGAGCCCCCCGTTGTCATCGATTGCCTCGAATTCAGTCGCCCTCTGCGGCTGGTGGACCCCTTCGACGAACTGAGCTTCCTGGGGCTTGAGTGCGACCGACTCGGGGCCGCTTGGATTGGCGAGCTGCTGGTCAACGAGTGCGCCCAGACGCTACTGGATTGGCCAGACAGGCGGTTGCTGGCTTTCTATACGGCGTATCGTGCCTGTCTCAGGGCTCGCTTGTCCCTCGCTCACCTGCTCGAGCCGGATCCGCGCACGCCGGACAAGTGGGAGCCGCAGGCCGAGGACTACCTGGCTCTGGGGCAGCGGGCCTGCCGTGAACTGGACGCGCCCTAATCTGCCTGGATTCCCGGCCTTTCAGGCCGGTAGAGGCGTGCCATTTACGCGGGGCCTTCGAGCAGCTCGGTAAGTGAGCCATTCTCATGGACGCGGCGGATTGCTTCGGCAAAGAGCGGAGCGGCGCTGACCACCTCGAGGTGTTGGCTGACGACCTCGGCGTCGAGGCGGGTCGGCGGGATGGTATCGGTCACGATGAGCTTCGTCAGTTGCGGGTCGCTAACCACCTGGTTGGCATCGCCGACGAAGAGCCCATGTGCCGCCAGCCCGACGACCGTCTTTGCGCCCCGGTCCAGACAGGCCTGGGCGGCACGCAGCAGGGTGCCCCCCGAGCTGACCAGATCATCCACGACCAACACAGTGGCGCCTTCGACCTCGCCGGTCAGCAGGGTACCGCTGACCTTGCCCTCGCTGCGACGCTTCTCCATGTAGGCCGCGCCGATCTCGCGATCCAGCATGGGTTCCAGCATCTCTTTGAAGCCCTGCGCCCGCTTGACGCCGCCCGGGTCGGGGGAGGCCACCACCACCTTGCCGTTGCCGCAGCGCTCGCGCATGTAATCGGCAAACAGGCGACGCGTATCGAGGGTATGGGTGGGGCAGCGGAAGGCGTTCTGGAAGGCGGCGGGGTTGTGAACATCGAGCGTCATCACGCCATCGATGCCCATGGCCTCGAGGAGCATGGCCAGATAGCGCGAGGTCAGCGGGTCACGGGACTTGGTGCGGCGGTCCTTGCGCGCATAGGCCATATAGGGAATGACGGCGGTGACCCGCTGGGCTCCCGCATCGTGGACGGCGCCAAGGAAGAAGAGTAGCCGGCAAAGCCGCTCGTTGACGCCTTGCTCCGGGGCGCCGTTGAGGCTCTGCAGGACATAGACATCCTCACCACGCACGCTTTCCAGCGGCCGCACTTTGTGCTCGCCGTCCTCGAAGTCGCGCTCCTCGTGTTCGGCAAGCGAGTGGCCCAGTGCCTGGGCCACCTTTTCGCCAAAGGGCCTACTGGCGTTGAGAGAGAATAGTTTCATGCCTCCCAACATAGACGCTGGGCCCTCTGCTTGACGAGCATGAAGGATCAGGCATCGTGGGGTGTCAGGCAATTCGGCAGGCTCTCGCGCAGCGAGTGGGGCAGGATCTTCAGGTCACGGAAGCCTCCGACATCCTCGTCGGCGACGTTGTCGGTCTGCATCAGGATCACCTGGTCCCGGGTCAGCGGCTGGCCGGGCAACCACGTGGCCAGGGCCGCTACCAGCCGCCAGGCGAGGAAGGGAATGGGCACCAGCGGCCGCTCGCGGTGCAGATGAGTGAGCAGCGTCTCGAGAATCTCCCGGTAGCTCAGTACCTCGGGCCCGCCGAGCTCGAAGAGACGTCTTGCGGTGGCAGAGCGACCCGTGAGTGTGGCGATAGCCCGCGCCACGTCCATCACGTGTACCGGCTGTAGCCGGGTCGTGCCGTGACCGAAAAGCGGGATCAGCGGTAGCCGGGTCAGGCCCTCCAGGCCGGAGAGGAAGGCATCCCCGGGGCCGAATAGCACGCTGGGTCTCACGATGATCGCCTTGGGCATGGCGTCGAGTACCGCATCCTCGCCCCGGGCGCGGGCTCGCACATAGGTCGAGGGCGAGTCGAGGGAGGCGCCGATACCCGAGACCTGCACCAGCCGGGCGATGCCCGCCGCCCGAGCCAGGCGGGCCAGCTGGCCGGCCCCTGCGACGTGGATCGCCTCGAAGCTCGCCTCGCGGGTCTCCACGTAGAGGCTGACGGCGTTGACCACGGCGCCGGCGCCCGCCAGTGCCGCGGTCACGCTCGCCTCGTCACGCAGGTCGGCGGTGACCAACTCGATGACGTCGCCCTCCTCGGCCCAGGCGGGCAGCGCCGGGTGGCGGGCGGCGATGCGCGCGGCCCGGCCGGTTTCAACCAGCTCCCGGACGATGGCGTCACCGAGAAAGCCGGTGCCGCCGAAGACCACTACGGGAGCCTCGCGCATCATCATCTCTCCTGTCGTCTTCTATGGTGACGTCGCGAGCCGCTGGCTGCGGGGCAGCGTCGCTCACTCTCGGCGCGGGTCATCGTCCTGCCGGTTCGCTTCCGAGCGGATGATCGCCCGCTTGACCAGGCGAAACACCAGCCAGTGCAGGGCGGCAAGCACCACCAGCACCACACCGATCAGCAACATGAAGGACATCGTCATCGTGTCGGCCTCGAAGGGATTAGCGACATGCTACCGAGGCGTCACGTCGCTGGGAAGATCGGCTGTCCATTAGATGAGAATGATTGGCATTATTAGGCAAATGGTGGCGAACGTGCCGCGATCCTGCCGGTTCTGACGCTTCCTGAGCTGCGGGGCTTCACATCAAATTCATACAGGACTAAACTGGTCCCCAATCGAACACGAGGGGGTCGAACCCCGGGGAGTCAGGCCTTGCTGAAGCTTTCCAGACTGACCGACTACGCGGCGGTGGTGATGGCGCAGATTGCCAGGCATCCCGAGCAGCCCCATGCCGCGGCGGAGCTCGCCGAAGCGGTCCAGCTGCCGCACCCCACGGTCAGCAAGACGCTGAAGATGCTGGTGCGCGCCGGGCTGCTGGAGTCGCGACGCGGCGCCCAGGGTGGCTACTCGCTGGCGCGTCCGGCCTCCCGGATCACCGCCAGCGATATCATCTCGGCCATCGAGGGTCCCGTGGCCATGACCGAGTGCAGCCAGGCCGGCGGTGCTTGTGACCTGGCCGCCACCTGTGGTGTGGCGGACAACTGGCAGCGCGTCTCGCTGGCCATCCGCACCCTGCTCGACAGCGTCACCCTGGCCCACCTGGCCGACACCAATCCGATCAAGCTGCCGGTGCAGCTGCCCATTCAGAGCGTGAGTCTGGCCGCCGAGGCCTGACGCACTCGAGTATTTCACTACCCGAGGCGAGCCAGCGCTCGCCGACCCAACCGCCCGGGAGGGGAGACATCATGGCAAGTCAGGAAATGGAACAGCTTGTCCGTCGCGAATACAAGGAAGGCTTCGTGACCGACATCGAAAGCGACACGGTACCGCCCGGCCTGGATGAGAGCACCATCGCCTTCATCTCGAACAAGAAGGGCGAGCCGGAGTGGATGCTGGAGTGGCGGCTCAAGGCCTACCACCAGTGGCTCAAGATGACGCCGCCCTCCTGGGCCCACCTCGACTACCCGCCCATCGACTACCAGGCGATCTCCTACTACAGCGCGCCCAAGCGCGATGAGGACAAGCCCCAGAGCCTCGACGAGGTCGACCCCAAGCTGCTCGAGACCTACGAGAAGCTCGGCATTCCGCTGCACGAGCGGGCGGCACTGGCCGGTGTGGCGGTGGACGCGGTCTTCGACTCCGTGTCGGTGACGACCACCTTCAAGGAGAAGCTGCACGAGGCGGGGGTGATCTTCTGCGCCATCTCCGAGGCGATCCGCGACTACCCGGAGCTGGTCCGGCAGTACCTGGGCAGCGTGGTGCCCCAGGGCGACAACTACTTCGCGGCGCTCAACTCGGCGGTCTTCACCGACGGCTCCTTCGTCTTCGTGCCGGAAGGCGTGACCTGCCCGATGGAGCTCTCCACCTACTTCCGCATCAACGCCGCCAACACCGGCCAGTTCGAGCGCACCCTGATCGTCTGCGAGAGCCGCGCCCAGGTCTCCTACCTGGAGGGCTGCACCGCGCCCCAGCGCGACGAGAACCAGCTGCACGCCGCGGTGGTCGAGCTGGTGGCCCTGGAAGACGCCTACATCAAGTACTCCACGGTGCAGAACTGGTACCCCGGCGATGAGGACGGCAAGGGCGGCATCTACAACTTCGTCACCAAGCGCGGTGACTGCCGCGGCGATCGCTCGCGGATCAGCTGGACCCAGGTCGAGACCGGCTCGGCCATCACCTGGAAGTACCCCTCCTGCGTGCTGCGCGGCAAGGATAGCATCGGCGAGTTCTACTCCGTGGCGGTGACCAACGGCCGCCAGCAGGCCGACACCGGCACCAAGATGATCCACATCGGCGAGGGCACGCGCTCCTATATCGTCTCCAAGGGCATCTCCGCCGGTCGCAGCAACCAGTCCTACCGCGGGCTGGTGAAGGTGGGCCCGCGAGCCAAGGGCGCGCGCAACTTCACCCAGTGTGACTCCCTGCTGATCGGCGATCAGTGCGGCGCCCACACCTTCCCCTACCAGGAGATCGGCAACAGCACCGCCACGGTGGAGCACGAGGCCACCACCTCCAAGATCGGCGAGGACCAGCTGTTCTACTGCCAGAGCCGCGGCATCTCCGAGGAAGATGCGGTCAGCATGATCGTCAACGGCTTCTGCAAGGACGTCTTCCAGGAGTTGCCGATGGAGTTTGCCGTGGAGGCCGAGGCGTTGCTGAACGTGACCCTGGAAGGCGCCGTTGGTTGAGAAAACGGCTGCGCGTCGCTCGCGCGTTTCTCCGGATTCGCGAAAAGGTCAAGACATTCAAGGAGTCGCGCCGGCGGCTCACCACGAATCAAAGGTAGTCAACATGCTCGAAGTCAAGGATCTGCACGTCACGGCCGAGGGTTCCGAGATCCTCAAGGGCCTCAGCCTGACCATCAACGCCGGTGAGGTCCACGCCATCATGGGTCCCAACGGGGCCGGCAAGTCGACCCTCTCGGCGGTGATCGCCGGCAAGGACGGCTACGAGGTGACGAAGGGCTCGATCACCTTCGAGGGCCAGGATGTGCTGGAGATGGAGATCGAGGAGCGCGCCCGTGCCGGCCTGCTGCTGGGCTTCCAGTACCCGGTGGAGATCCCGGGGGTGAAGAACATCTACCTGCTCAAGGCGGCGCTGAATGCCAAGCGCGAGGCCGAAGGGTTGGGCGAGATCCCGGCGCCGGAGTTCATGAAGCTGATCAAGGAGAAGGTGGCCTCCATGAAGATGGACACCAGCTTCCTGCAGCGCGCCGTCAACGAGGGCTTCTCCGGCGGCGAGAAGAAGCGCAACGAGATCCTGCAGATGCTGGTGCTGCAGCCCAGGCTCGCGATGCTCGACGAGATCGACTCGGGCCTGGATATCGATGCCATGAAGGTGGTCGCCGACGGCGTCAACTCCCTGCGCGCCGAGGACCGGGCCATCCTACTGGTGACCCACTATCAGCGCCTGCTCGACTACATCGTGCCGGACCGGGTCCACGTGCTGGTCGACGGGCGCATCGTCAAGAGCGGTGATGCCGCCCTCGCCCTCGAGCTCGAGAGCCGTGGCTATGACTGGGTGCAGGAGGAGTCCGCCGCATGAGTGAAGACGTGAAGACCTTCCTCGACCGCCTGGCCGAGCGCAACGCCGCCCGCGGGCCGGAGCCCACCTGGATCGCCGCACGGCGCCAGGCGGGTGCCGCGCGCTTCGAGGCCATGGGCTTTCCCCATCGCCGGGTCGAGGCGTGGAAGTACACCGACGTGCGCGCCATCGCCCGGGGCGACTTCGCCCTGGCCGGCGACGCCGAGTTCTCGCCCGCCAGCGCGGCGGCGCTGACGCTGCCGATCGAGGCGCACCGCCTGACCTTCGTCGACGGCGTCTTCGCCCCGGCCCTGTCGCGGCTCGACGAGCTGCCCGGGGGCGTTGCGCTGATGCCACTCTCGGCGGCCCTCGAGGAGAACCACGAGGCCGTGGGCGGGCCGCTGGGCCGGCTGACCGGCGTCGAGTTCTCCGCCTTCGCCGCCCTCAATACCGCCTTCATGGAGGAGGGTGCGGTGCTGCGGCTCGCGCCGGGCACCGTGGTCGAGAAGCCCATCGTGCTGCAGTTCCTCTCCCGGTCCGGCGAGCAGGCGGTGATGAGCCATCCGCGCATCCTGATCCAGATGGCCGGGCGTAGCGAGGCCACGGTGATCGAGCACCACGTGGGCGAGGAGGGCGCCGCCAACTTCACTAACCTGGTCGAGGAGATCATCCTCGAGCGCGGCGCGATCCTCACCCACTACAAGCTGCAGGAGGCCTCGCTTCAGGATCTGCATGTGGCCAGCCTCCACGTCGAGCAGGCCCGCGACAGCCGCTACACCTCCTTCAACCTGAACCTGGGTGGCGGCCTGGTGCGCAACGACCTGGTGGCCGAGCTCAATGGTCAGGGGGCCGAGGCCAACCTCTACGGCCTGTTCTACGGCCAGGGGCGTCAGCACGTGGACAACCACACCCTGGTCAATCACAACGCGCCGCGCACCTACTCCAACGAGAACTACAAGGGCATCCTCGATGACCGCGCCCATGGCGTGTTCAACGGCAAGGTGATGGTCAAGCGCGACAGCCAGCAGATCGAGGGCTACCAGAGCAACGCCAACCTGCTGCTCTCCGACCGCGCCGAGATCGACACCAAGCCCGAGCTCGAGATCTACGCCGACGACGTCAAGTGCTCCCATGGCAGCACCACCGGCCAGCTCGACGAGGAGGCGGTGTTCGCCCTGCGCACCCGCGGCATCGACGAGCAGACCGCCCGTGGCCTGCTGACCCTGGCCTTCGCCGGCGAGGTGATGGAGCAGGTGGATCTCGACGCCGTGGCCGAGCGGGTCGAGCTGGCCGTCGCCGGCAAGCTGCCCGAGCGTTTCCACCTGGCCGGCCTGGTGGAAGCCGCCGTGGCCCTGAACGAGGAGTAAGCGATGGCCGATTTCAGCGACCTGACGCTGGACGTGGCGAAGCTGCGACGCGACTTCCCGATCCTCGATCGAGAGGTCCACGGCAAGCCGCTCGTCTACCTGGACAATGCCGCCACCAGCCAGACGCCGCGCCAGGTGATCGAGGTGTTCGACGACTACTATGGTCGTTACAACGCCAACATCCACCGCGGCCTGCACACCCTGGCCGACGAGGCCACCGCGGCCTTCGAAGGCACGCGAGAGACGGTGCGCGCCTTCCTGAACGCCGCGGACCAACGCGAGATCGTCTTCACCCGCGGCACCACCGAGGCGATCAACCTGGTGGTGAGCAGCTGGGGGCGGGCCAACCTCAAGGCCGGCGACGAGGTGCTGATCTCGCGCCTGGAGCACCACTCCAACATCGTGCCCTGGCAGCTGCTGGCCGGTGAGCTCGGCTTCACCATCAAGGTGATTCCGGTCGACGAGCGCGGCGCGCTGGACCTCGCGGCCTATCGCGACCTCTTCACCGAGCGCACCCGCCTGGTTGCGGTGAATCACATTTCCAACGCCTTCGGCACCGTCAACCCGGTGGTTGAGATGGCTCGCGTGGCCCATGAGCACGGCGCCCGCATCCTGATCGACGGCGCCCAGGCCGCGCCCCATCAGGCCATCGACGTCCAGGCCATCGACGCCGACTTCTACGCCTTCTCCGGCCACAAGGTCTATGGGCCTACCGGCGTGGGCGTGCTCTATGGCAAGGCCGAGCTGCTCGAGGCGATGCCGCCCTGGCAGGGCGGCGGCGAGATGATCAAGACGGTCTCCTTCGAGGCGCCGACCACCTTCGCCGACATCCCGCACAAGTTCGAGGCCGGCACCCCGGCCATCGCCGAGGTGATCGCCCTGGGGCGTGCCCTGCAGTGGGTCCAGGGGATCGGACTCGAATTGATTGGCGCCTGGGAAGCGCGTTTGCTCGAGCATGCCACCGAGGGGATACAGGGCATCGAGGGGCTGCGTATCCTGGGCACTGCGCCGGACAAGGCGGGCGTATTGTCGTTCGTGGTTGATGGAGCGCACTCCCAGGATATCGGGCTGTTGATCGACCAGCTCGGGGTGGCAATCCGTACCGGCCACCATTGTGCCCAGCCGCTGCTGGCGCGGTTCGGGGTGGATGCTACCTGCCGGGCCTCTTTCGCCGCCTACAATACGCCCGAGGAGATCGACGTCTTCGTCGAGGGGCTCGAGCGTGTCATCGGCATGCTGCGCTGAGGCCTATCAAGGAGCGACATGAGCGATATCGAGCAGATAGCCACCCTCCACAAGGGGCAGGAGCTGCCCCTGCAGCGTGACGTGGCGGCGATCTCCATTCCCTTCGGCAAGACCGTGACCCTGACCGAGGACAGCATCGTCAGCGTGATGCAGGCCAAGGGCAGCACGGTGAGCGTGGGGTTCGAGGGGCGCCTCTACCTGATCGAGGGCGCCAACCTGGACGCCCTGGGCCTCCCGGCGCTGCCGCGCCCGACGCTTTCTGAGGCGGCCACCGAGGAGGAGATCGAGCAGTTCGTGTGGGACCAGCTGCGCACCTGCTTCGATCCCGAGATCCCCGTCAACATCGTCGACCTGGGCCTGGTCTACGGCTGTCGCATCGAGCGGCTGATCACCGGCGAGCGCCTCGTCACCATCCGCATGACCCTGACCGCCCCGGGCTGCGGCATGGGCGACGTGATCGCCGCCGATGCGCGTAACAAGATCCTCGGCGCTCCGCAGATCAGCAAGGTGCACACCGAGATCGTGTTCGATCCCCCCTGGAGTCGTGAGATGATGAGCGACGAAGCGAAGCTGGAACTGGGGATGTTCTAGCGGTTGCGCCGGGGAGATCCATGCGCCTGCCACTCTGGACGGTCTGCAAGGGAGTACTGATGACGCTGGGTGCGCTTGCGCTCCTGGCGGCGCTGCTGTTCGTGCTGGCCAACGTCTACGTGCTGGGTCGCACCGTGGGGCGCATCGAGCCGGTCTCCGCGCAGTGCGCCAGCGAGCCGGTGGGCATCGTCTTCGGTACCTCCCACTGGACGCGCAGCGGCAGCCGCAACCCGCACTTCGAGGGACGGATGGAGGCCGCCGCCCGGCTGATCCACCAGAGGCGGGTCGATCATCTGCTGATCTCGGGCGACAACAGCACCCGCTACTACAACGAGCCCGTCACCATGTGGCGCGACCTGCGCGGCCGCGACGTGCGCGACGTGGACATGACCCTGGACTATGCCGGCTTCAGCACCTTCGACACTCTGGCGCGGGCGCGGGACGTGTTCGGCGTGAAGCGTGCACTGCTGATCACCCAGGACTGGCACCTGCCGCGGGCACTGTTTATCGGCGGGGCACTGGGCCTGGAGGTGCGCGGCTGCGCGGCGCCGGAGCGTGCGGTGTCCGGGCTCTGGCGGCTCAGGCTGCGCGAGTGGGTGGCGCGGGTGGCCACCCTGGGAGATCTCTACGTGTGGGAGCGCGAGCCGCACTTTCTGGGGCCGCTCGAGCCGTTGGACATCATGCCGGACGAGCGCGAGCGCCTGCTGCTGCCGCCGGGGATGTTCAGCGTTTCTGGCGCTGCTTCTGCAGGCGATACAGCTCCTGAATCAGCGCCCGGCAGCCCTTCCAGCACTCCTCGATGACCGGCTCAAGCGGCTCGGGAAGGGGATGGGTGAACAGCGTCGAGAGCGCCTGCATCAGCACCCGCTCCTGCTCCAGCAGCTCGCCGATCACTACCTGGCTTTCGTTGCCCACGAAGCTCTTCAGCCGGCTCCACAGCCACATGTAGTCGTCGCGCTCCACATCGGCATCGCGGGGTAGCAGGTTGAGGTGCTTGCGCGACAGCTCCTGGAGCTCGTGCATCGACTGAGCCCTGGCCTCGTAATGAGGCTTCAGGGTGTCGCGCAGCGAGGGCATCAGGCGTTCCAGATTGTCCTGAAAATAGTCGATGCTGTCGGCCATCGCCTCGAGGGCACTGTCCATCGCCACCTGGCGATTGTCGAGAAACATGAGCGGTCACCTCCTCCGGTGACGCAGATTGTGGGGCTGTCGCCGTGCATTTGCCACCCCTGCGGATCAATAAATCACGGGTTCGCCGTTAGTCTTTGGACGCAGGTCGCCTCCCTCGACCCTCAGCCCTTGGGACGAGGCGGCACCTTGCGGCGCGGGGCGGCGTTGCGCTCCAGGTGCTCGATGACCAGCGAGGCGATGTCCTTACCGGTGGCCGTCTCGATGCCCTGCAGGCCCGGCGAGGAGTTGACCTCCATGATCACCGGGCCATGGTTGGAGCGCAGCAGGTCGACGCCGGCCACCCTGAGCCCCATCGCCTTGGCTGCGCGGATGGCCGTGGAGCGCTCCTCCGGCGTGATGCGGATGGTGCTGGCGCTACCGCCGCGGTGCAGATTGGAACGGAACTCACCCTCGGCGGCCTGGCGCTTCATCGAGGCCACCACCTTGTCGCCGATCACGAAACAGCGGATATCGGCGCCCTTCGCCTCCTTGATGTATTCCTGCACCATGATGTTGGCCTTCATGCCCATGAAGGCCTGGATTACGCTCTCGGCGGCCTGGTTGGTCTCGGCCAGCACCACGCCGATGCCCTGGGTGCCCTCCAGCAGTTTGATGACCAGCGGCGCGTTCCTGACCATGGTGATCAGGTCGGGAATGTCGTCCGGGGAGTGGGCGAAGCCGGTGATCGGCAGCCCCAGCCCCTTGCGCGAGAGCAGCTGCAGCGAGCGCAGCTTGTCCCGGGAGCGCGTGATGGAGACGTTGTCGTTGAGCACGTAGGTGCCCATCATCTCGAACTGGCGCAGCACCGCGCAGCCGTAGAAGGTGATCGAGGAGCCGATGCGCGGGATCACCGCGTCGAACGGCTCGAGCTCCTGCCCCTTGTAGTGGATCGAGGGATGGTGCGAGGCGATGCTCATGTAGCAGCGCAGGGTGTCGACCACGCGGGCGCTGTGGCCGCGCTGCTCGGCGGCCTCGATCAGGCGCCGCGTGGAGTAGAGGTTGCGATTGCGGGACAGCAGCGCGATATGCATTCAGCGGGACTCCGGATCGGGACGAGGCGGTGTAGGACGGGGGGCTCAGGGCTCGCCGTGAAGGAAGGCGACGCCGGGTGCGACCAGCAGGCGACGCAGCGCGCGTCGCCCCAGCAGCATGGGGTGGCGCATGTCGCGGCGGTCGGTCAGGCTGAGCTCCACCGGGAAGGAGAGGGTGCCCAGCTGCATGGTCGTGCGGATCACATAGCGCCATTCGGCCTGGCCGTTGGAGCTGGTCACCCGGCGCCGATCGTGCAGGTGCATGCGATGCACGTGTGCCGGCGTACCGGGGCCTCCGCTACGCGTGGTGAAGCCGACCCAGAGGTGGCCATCCTCTTCATAGGATTCGATGTCCTCGGCGTGCAGCGCCGACGTCCGGGCGCCGGTGTCGGCCTTGGCGCACAGAGTCAGGTGTAGCTCCGGCAGCGTCACCATCTCGCGGCGGCCGATCACCGCCTTGGGCGTATAGGGCAGTTCTTTCATCGTCTCGCTCTCAAGTCTCTGTGCTCAGCGTGACAGGTCTGCCAGGCGTCGGCCAATGGCGGACTCCGCCTCGGCCTCGCGCAGCGTCATCAGCAGCGGCAGGCGCAGCCGCGGGATCAGGGCCAGGTCACGGGCCACGGCCATGAAGTCGGTGCCGGGGGCTTCGGCCAGGCGCGTGAGGAAGCGGGGCAGGCGCTCGGCGTCCTCCAGGTGGTGCCAGCCGCGTCCGGCCATGGCGGCCAGCAGGTCGGGGCCGCAGGCATCCGGATCGTCGAGCAGGGCATCGAACCAGGCGCCGGCCTGCTCAGTCGAGGCGCCGCCCATGGCGCGTACACAGGCGCAGAAGGTCTCGATGTCGCCGCTGGCGCCGGCGGCCTCGCCCCGCCGCCGCAGCGCTCGTGCGAGATCATCGTCGATGGCCACGTGCTCCAGGCAGTAGCACAGCGAGGTCAGCACCTCCCCGGGCAGGGCATCGAGGTGGGCGGCGATGGCTTGGCTCGTGGTGGCGTCCAGGCGCACCACGGTGTCGGCTAGCCCCTGCAGTCCCAGGGCGCGCCAGTCGATCGTCTGCTGCCCGGTCAGGTAGGCCTCGGCGGGTTCCAGATGCTCGCTGGCCGGTCGGCCGGCATCCCGGCTGGCGCGTGCGTGCAACACGGCCCGGAAGGGCAGCGAGGGCGTGAAGGCCAGCGGATTGTCCTTCATCAGGTTGTCGATCCGTTCGCCCTCGGCCCGGCCCAGGCCCTGCACGCTGCGGCCCAGGGTCTCCAGCAGGCGCTGCACGAAGGCGTCGCGGGGAGCCGGGTCAAGGTGGCCCTGCTCGTCCAGCGGCAGGGCCAGGAACCAGATCAGCGGGTCGTCCATCTCGCCCAGGCGGAAGACCATGGCCAGGCGCGCGGCGCCCTGCCACGGCGCCGGCCAGGCCAGCTCGCCAGCCTCGAAGGCGGCCAGGGTGTCGAGCGGGCAGGGCTCGACGCGCCGTCCCAGGTGATAGAGCCGCACCTCGGCACCGCTGCGCTGGAAGAAATCGTGAAGGCTATTGATCGCTTGCATGCTGTCTCCGGGTCACGAACCGTGCACTCTACCGCGGCGCCGGGGTGCTGTCAGCCATCCGGGGCGTCGCATCGCCGCCGTCACGCTGGTCATTTCCTGATCAGTCGACGCCAAGGCGCATGAGGCCTGGCCAGGGGGCATCTTTCCAGTGCTTATCCACAGGGCCGTTCAGGATATCTGTGCATTGTGCACAAGGCCGATGCGGGTCGCCTCGTGCGCGGTGGACAACCCGCTGGGGTGGCCAGCGACGGGGGCGAGCGGGGATAATGGGCACAAATGCATCAGAGAGATTGTCCATGACCGTTCACGACGAACTCGCCGCCGCCCTGCGCGAGCTCGAAGCCACCATGAAGGCCGCCAGCCTGTGGCGCATGGAACGCCCCGAGCCGCACGCCTTCGACAGCGTGCAGCCGTTCTGCATCGATACCATGACGCTGCCCCAGTGGCTGCGCTTCGTCTTCATCGTGCGCCTGGAAGTGCTGGTCGAGACGCGCTCGCCGATGCCGGCCCAGTGCGACGTGGCACCGGCGGTGGAGGCGTGGCTGAAACAGGAGGGCGCGCGCCCAAGCGATCGGCTGCTGATGTGCCGCGTGGTCGAGGAGATCGATCGCCTGGTTACCGAGAACTGAGGCCGCCCGATGCCCTTCTATTTCGCCTATGGCAGCAACATGAATGCCGAGCGGGTCGCCGCCCGGATCGGGCGTACCCGCCGGGCCCTGGCCGGGGTACTGCACGATCATGCCCTGCGCTTCGACAAGGCCTCGACGGTGGCGGGCATCGCCCATGCCAACGTGGCGGCGTCAGCCGGCAAACGGGTGGAGGGTGCGCTGTTCGAGCTCGCGCATCCCGAGCAGATTCGCGACATGGACCCCTTCGAGGGCTATCCCCACGAGTATGACCGTCATCGCCTGCCGATCGCGACGCACGAGGGCACGATCGAGGCCTGGGTCTATATCGCCGCGCCGGGCACCACCGCCGAGGCCCTGCGCCCGGCCCGGGAGTACCTCGAGCATCTGCTGGCCGGCGAGCCCTTCCTGACGCCCGACTACCATGCTCGCCTCGCTGCGGTGGAGGCGGTGGCCGGCCTCGATGCGCCGACCCTGGCCGCCCTCGGGCTCTCGCGCGAGAGCCCGCGCTAGCGTCTTGCCACGGCCAGGCGCACTAGGCCCAGAGTCATCGCCCAGAACGACAAGGCCCGCCAGTTGGCGGGCCTTGTCGTCTCGGGCGGGGCGATCAGAAGCGATAGCTGACGCCGGCCATCACCACCACCGGGTCGATCTCCACTTCGCCGGCATCAGCACCACCGACGGTGGCATCGGTGTCGATATCCAGGTACCAGGCGGCGGCGTTGAGCGCCCAGTGGTCATCGATCAGCAGGTCGACGCCCACCTGGCCGGCCGCGCCCCAGGAGTCGTCCAGCTCAAGGTCCACTCCGCTCACATCCAGCTCTTCGTCGGAGAAGATAGTGTAGTTGACGCCGATGCCGGCATAGGGCTGGATGCGGGCGTCGGTGCCGCCCAGCGGGTAGTACTGCACGGTCAGGGTCGGCGGAAGATGGTCGGTGGCGGCGATGTTCGCGCCGTTGAGCTTGATCTCATGATCGAAGGGTTCGGCGGCCAGCAGTTCGACGCCCAGCTTGTCGGTGAAGCGATAGCCCAGGGTAAAGGCGAAGGCGCTATCGTCCTGGACATCTACCTCGAACTTGCCGAGAGCAGTATCCACCTCGCCGTTATCGCTCTTGGGCTCGACCTTGGCGACGCCCACACGGGTAAAGAAGTCTCCGGCGCCGTAGGCGAAGGCCTGGGTGCTGGTGGTGAAGGCGGCGGCGGCAATGCCGGCCACGAGCAGGGAGGGAAGGACGTTCTTGTGCATGGGTCATCTCCTGATAAACGAGAGGGCGGCGGCCTTGCCGCGTCGGATCCTGCCAACAGTCTATCGGCGTCATTTCTGGAGGATATTGATCCAGCGCAAGGATTGAGCGTCACGGCGCTGAAGGTAAAGACGCGGCGACATCGTGTACTGGGCCCGATGCTGCCATGTGCGGTGCGACACACCGCGGCTGGTAACGGATCAGAAGCGGAAGGTGGCGCCACCGCCGAGGGTCATCGGGTCGATATCGGCCTCGCCGAGCGCCGAGCCCTCGACGCTGACGTCGGCCTCGACGTTGGCGTACCGAGCGAAGGCGCCGACCAGCAGGTAGCGCCTGACCGCCATGTCGAGCCCGATCTGGCCGGCCAATCCGTAGGCGGCGTCGACGTCCAGCTCCTCGAGCTCTTCCTCGGAGACGTGGGTGTAGTTGACGCCGATGCCGGCATAGGGCTGGATGCGGGCGTCGGTGCCGCCCATCGGGTAGTAGTTGAGCGTCAGGTTGACGGGCAGCCGATCCACGCCACCGGAAGGACTATCGAGGGCCGCGGTGCTGAGCCGGTGCTCGACGGCCTCGGTGCCGTTGAGTTCGATGCCTAGCCTGTCGCTGAACAGGTAGCCTACGGCGTAGGCCATGCCGCGCTCATCGGAGACCTCCAGCTTCCCGGTCTCGTCGATATCATCGATCAGGTAGGCCATGGCCCCCTGGGCGGCGATCAGGCCGGTTGTGGCGAGGGCGGCCGCGGCGATCAGATGCTTGGGGTTCATGGAGGGTCCCTCGTGTCATCAATCGATCGGGTGAGCGATAGGTGTGACTCATGAGCATAGCGGGAGTGTCTTGTTAAAGGCTTGTAGCAATTTTCTATGACGTGGATAGGGAGTGGTGGCGATTATGTGGCGGGATCATGTAACCACCATAGTGGAAGTCTACATTCCTTGTACAACTTTTTGGCTTTTCCTTCACGACGCCTCGAAAGCATGTCGAAAATCGGCTTCACTCAAGGTGGACGTTACCACCGGAGCCGCTCATGGCTGGCCGAACTCTCTTTACCACCGGTTTTATCGGGCGCCGCGCCAGCCGCCTCGACCGTCCGCTGCTGGGGCTCCTGCTGGCGGCGGGCGTGGCGGTCTGGCTGCTGCTTCACCCCGAGCTCTTCCTCGCGGTGCCGATGGCGTGGCGCCTGCCGCTGATCCTGCTCGGCGCCTGGACACTGGGGGCGGCCTTCGTGCGGCCGCTGGCCCTCGAGGTGGGTGAGGGCCGGCTCTGGCGCCTGTCGGGCATGACCTGGAATCGATGGGCCCTGTGGGGCTTCGCGGGCGTGGTCGTGTGGCTCGAGGTGTGGGGCTGATCCCGAGACGACGAAAGCCGCCCGAAGGCGGCCTGGTGTCCCGCGGCCCGTCGTACCAACGGAAAAGGGCCCCCGCAGGAGCCCTTTAACTGCCTCAAGCGACAGACGCGTGCTCGTTACCGCGTGATTTCCCGATATTCACCGGCATCGGCGGTCACGCTGCTGACCACCATGATGGCGATGAAGGCCGCGATGAAGCCGGGAATGATCTCATACACCCCGGGACCGCCCATGAACGATGCGTTCCAGCCCAGGTTAATCCAGAGCATGACGGTGAGGGCCCCCGCCACCATGCCCGCGAGGGCGCCGGCACCGTTCGTGCGCGGCCACATCAGTGACAGGATAATCAGCGGGCCGAACGCCGAACCGAACCCTGCCCAGGCGTTACTGACCAGACCCAGCACCTTGGAGGTCGGATCCGAGGCGATGACGGCGGCCACCAGACCCACCAACACGACACAAAGCCGGCCGATGGCGACGACCTCCTTCTCCTTCGCTTCCTTGCGCAGGAAGAGGCGGTAGAAGTCCTCGGTCAGGGAAGAGGACGACACCAGCAGCTGGCTGGAAATGGTACTCATGATCGCCGCCAGCAGGGCCGCAAAGAGGAAGCCGGTGACCAGCGGGTGGAACAGCAGGTCTGCGAGGATGATGAAGATCGTTTCTGGGTCTTCCACATTCATGCCGTTGCGGACGGCATAGGCTCGGCCGAAGATGCCCAGCGAGACCGCCCCGATCAGGGAGATGAGCATCCAGCTCATGCCGATGTTACGAGCAATAGGAACGTCCTTCTGAGACCGGATGGCCATGAAGCGCACGATGATATGCGGCTGGCCGAAGTAGCCAAGCCCCCAGGTCACCGCCGACAGCCAGCCGACGATGGTCAGCCCTTCCGTCCAGGAGAGCAGCGTGGGATCGACCTCATTCAGGGTCTGGGAAGCCTGGCCGAAGCCGCCACCCCCCTCGCCGAACAGCACCACCGCCGGCATGATCACTAGTGCCAGCATCATGATGCAGCCCTGCACGAAGTCCGTCATGCTTACGGCCAGGAAACCGCCGACCACCGTATAGGCCAGCACCACGACCAGGGTGATGGCCACGCCGGCGGCGTAGTCGCTCATGCCGCCGATGTTGATGACGCCGGCAAACGCGCTTTCGAACAGCTTGCCGCCAGCCACCAGGCCCGAAGCGGTATAGACCGCGAAAAAGACCACGATGACGATAGCGGACACCGTTCTCAGCGGAATGGCCTGAGTCGGGAACCGATTTCCCAGGAATTCCGGAATGGTGATCGCGTCGTTGTAGTGGAGCGTCTGCTCGCGAAGACGGGGCGCCACCAGCGTCCAGTTGAAGAACGCCCCCACGAGCAGGCCAATGCCGATCCAGGCCGACCCCAGGCCCGATACGAACATGGCGCCGGGCAGGCCCAGCAGCAACCAGCCGCTCATGTCCGACGCGCCGGCCGACAGGGCGGCGACCTGGGGACTGAGGGCCCGGCCGCCCAGCATGTAATCTTCGGACGTGGAAGTGGACTTGCGCATGGCATAAAAGCCGATGGCGATCATGAGCGCAAAGTAGGCAAATAGACTGATCCACACGCCAATAGCCATATGAACTTCTCCAAATTATTGGGTCGGATGTAGCACCGACAAGTTGTTAGTGCGCCTTCAGGCCGTAGCGTCGATGGCGAGCATCGCGATCGGGCCGGGCACGGAGATAAAGCCAGAAGCGGCATTGCTTTCGATCATCAGGGGGTTCCTTCCGTCTTATTGTGATGACGAGCGGGGATCACTCGTCGCCTAGCGCCAGCAGCGACGCGTTGCCACCCAGGGCAGCCGTGTTCTCCGTCACGGTCTTTTCGGTGGCGAAACGCAGCAGGTAGTGCGGACCACCAGCCTTGGGACCGGTACCCGATAGCCCTTGCCCGCCGAAGGGCTGCACGCCCACGACTGCACCGATGATATTACGGTTAATATAGACGTTGCCGGCACGGATCTTCTGCGCGATCTCATCGGCGAAGGTCTGGTTGCGGCTGTGCACGCCGAAGGTCAGACCATAACCCCGGCCATTGATGGAGTCGATCACCCCATCGATCTCGCTGGCACGGTAGCGCACGATGTGCAGGATGGGACCGAACTGCTCGCGTTCCAGGGCCTCGATGCCATCGATCTCGAACGCCACCGGTGCGACGAAGGTGCCTTGGGCGGTATGGGTCGGGTCGAGTCGCGTCTCGGCCACCAGGCGGCCCTCGCCCTTGAGCGTCTCGATATGCGCCATCAGGCCCCGACGCGCGTCCTCGTCGATCACCGGGCCCACGTCGGTGCCCAGGTGGCGCGGGTCGCCCACGTGCAGCTCGTCCATGGCGCCCTTGAGGATCTCGATGACTCGGTCGGCCACGACGTCCTGAACGTAGAGCACGCGCAGGGCGGAGCAGCGCTGGCCGGCGCTCTGGAAGGCCGACTGGATGACATCGGCCACGACCTGCTCGGGCAGGGCGGTCGAGTCGACGATCATGGCGTTCATGCCGCCGGTCTCGGCGATCAGTGTCGGCAGGGGGGCGCCTTCGCGGGCGGCCAGCGCCCGGTTGATGATCTGGGCGGTATCGGTACCGCCGGTGAAGACCACGCCGGTGATACGCGGATCGCCGCTCAGCACGCTGCCCACGGTGGGGCCGTCGCCGGGCAGCAGCTGCACCACGTCGCGGGGCATGCCGGCTTCATGCAGCAGTTCGATGATGCGGTTGGCGGCCAGCGAGGTCTGCTCGGCGGGCTTGGCCAGCACCGGGTTGCCGGCGACGGCGGCGGCCACGACCTGACCGCAGAAGATCGCGATCGGGAAGTTCCAGGGGCTGATCGCCGCGAACACGCCCTTGCCGCCCATCATCAGCTCGTTGGACTCACCGGTGGGGCCCGGTAGGCGGGTCGCGCTGCCGAACAGCTCCTCGGCGCGCACCGCATAGTAGCGGCAGAAGTCCACCGCCTCGCGGATCTCGTCGACCCCGTCGGTCAGCAGCTTGCCGCCCTCGCGGGAGCAGAGCGTCATCAGCTCGGCGAGGTGCTCCTCCATCAGGTCGCCTAGGCGGCTGACGATGGCGGCGCGCTCGGCCACCGGCGTGGCGTCCCAACGCGGGAAGGCCGCCCAGGCGGCGTCGACGGCCTTGGAGGCCTGATCCCTGGAGGTCCACTGCACGCTGCCGACCCTGACCCGGCGGTCGAAGGGACAGAGCACGTCGCGGCGAGCGCCGGCGTCCTCGGCGACGTCGAAGGCCAGCAGCGGCCGGGCGTGGTACTCACGATCCATGAAGGTGGCCATCTCGTCCATCAGCGGCCGGTACTGGCTGTTGATGTTCAGGTTGACGCCCCGTGAGTTGCGCCGAGACGGGCCATAGATGTCCTTGGGCAGCGGGATCCGGTTGTTGGCATAGGTCGAGTACTGCGTGAGCGTCTCGACCGGATGCACGCACAGCGACTCGACCGGCACGCGCGGGTCGACCAGCTGGTGCACGAAGGAGGAGTTGGCGCCGTTCTCGAGCAGGCGACGCACCAGGTAGGGCAGCAGGTCCTTGTGAGCGCCCACCGGCGCGTAGATGCGGCAGTAGGTGCCCTTCGGCGCGCGCTTGAGCGCGGCGTCGTAGAGCGCCTCGCCCATGCCGTGCAGGCGCTGGAACTCGAAGGGGCGCCTAGCCTCGTTGGCGAGCTCGAGGATGGTGCTGATGGTGTGCGCATTGTGCGTCGCGAATTGCGGGAAGATGCGCCCGCGGGTGTTGTCCGAGAGCAGGAAGTTCACGCACGCCAGGTAGGCGACGTCGGTGTTGGCCTTGCGGGTGAAGACCGGGTAGCCATCGGCACCGATCTGCTGGGACTCCTTGATCTCGGTGTCCCAGTAGGCGCCCTTGACCAGGCGCATGGGGATCTCGTCGCCCTGGCGGTCGGCCAGGCGGTTGAGGTAGTGCAGCACCGGCAGGGCGCGCTTGGCGTAGGCCTGCACGACCAGGCCGAAGTGCCCCCAGCCGCGGCAGGTGTCGCTCTCGTAGACGGCGCGGAAGACCTCCAACGACAGCTCCAGGCGATCGACCTCCTCGGCATCGATGGTCATGGCGACGTCGCGCTCGCGAGCCATGGCGGCCAGTTCGCGAACGGTGCCGACCAGCTCCTCGAGGACCTGCTCGCGGCGGCCGAACTCGTAGCGGGGATGCAGGGCCGAGAGCTTGATGGAGATCGACGGCGAAGGCGTGCTGGCCGAGAGGGCCTTGCTGGTCTTGCCGACGCTCTCGATGGCCGCGGCATAGGACTCGAAATAGCGCTTGGCATCCGCGCGAGTGCGGGCGGCCTCGCCGAGCATGTCGTAGGAGTAGGTGTAACCCTTGTCGAACAGCGGCTTGGAGCGCTTGAGGGCTTCCTCGATGTCACGACCCAGCACGAACTGCTTGCCCATGATCTTCATCGCCTCGTACATGGCGCGGCGAATCACCGGCTCGCCCATGCGGTTGACGAGCTTGTTGATGAAGTGGGCGGGCTTGCCTTCCTTGGGTTTGTCCAGGTTGATGACGCGACCGGTCATCAGCAGGCCCCAGGTCGAGGCGTTGACGAACCACGACTCGCTCTGGCCCAGGTGCGACTTCCAGTCCGACGGGCCCAGCTTGTCCTCGATCAGGGCATCGGCGGTGGCCTTGTCGGGGATGCGCAGCATGGCCTCGGCCAGGCACATCAGCATCAGGCCCTCATGGGTGTCGAGGCTGTACTGCTGAAGCAGCTCGTCGATGGAGTCCACGGCGGTATCCATCTCGCGGACTTCCCGCACCAGCTCGGCCGCCTGGTGGGCGGTGCGCTCGAAATCGGCCTCGTCGGCGGACAGCAGGTCGACCAGTTCGCGAACGAAGGCTTCCTCGTCGATTGCATAGTGCTCGCTGATGCGCGCGAAGAGAACATCGGGATCCTGCTGCCAGGTCGCGCCTGCCAGCATGGTGTTGGCGTTTAGCATCTAACTCCCCAGAGTGTAAGCCGTCGTCAGAGGGTGATGCCCGGCCGCCGGAGGGCTGTCGCGGGCGGCGCGGGAGATGCGTTGAGGGTAGGAGCGCGCGTGCCGTCCTGCTTGGCGAATTCTCGGCAGAATTTAACGGTTTCACGGTTTATCGTCGTGAAACGGTTGAAATTTCTACTTTCGTCTAAGGGGGGTGGCCGCGGCGCCGCGCACCGGCGAGGTGGCTGGGGAGCCCAGCTGGCCGCGCGGGTCGCGACGCAGCTGGCTGGGAGGCCGTCCGAAGGCCTGACGGCAGGCCCGGGACAGGGCGCTCTGGCTGGTGAAGCCGGTGCGCGCGGCGACCTCCGACAGCGGCAGCCGGCTCTGCTGCACCAGATACCGAGCGCTCTCCAGTCGACGGCGCATCACGTACTGCCAGGGGGACATTCCCGTGCTCTGGCGGAAGCGTTCGCTGAAGTGTGCCTCGCTGAGGCAGGCCTGGGCGGCCAGGTCGGCCACGCGGAGCCGCTCGCCCAGGTGATGGTCGATGAAACGATCGAGGGCCACCAGGTCGAGTCGACGCGCGGGCGTGGCCGGCTCGTTGGCCAGCCGCGCATGCAGCGAGCCCAGCAGGGTACCGGCCAGTCGCTCGCCGTGCAGGGGATCCAGGTGGCCCTCGGGTGCCAGCAGGTTCAGCTCCTGAAGCAGGAAATCCAGGTAGTGGCGAAGTGCAGTATCGAGGGAGAAGAAGCGCGGCGCGTCGAACAGCTGGATCAGGTCGCGCTGGTGGCCCGTCACGGCGAAGGCGTCGTGGGGCAGGTCGAGAATCAGCTGGCGGTTGTCGCCGTTGCCGGCGTAGAAGTGCAGGTGATTGGCCGGCACGATGCAGCCGGAAAGGGCCGAGATGGAACCGCCCAGCCCCTCGATCTCGAATTCCGCCTCGCCACGCAGGCCGATCACGATCTGATGGAAGTCGTGGGCGTGGTGGTGGATCGCGGTGTCGAGGGGGATCTGACGGATGGCACTGGTCATGAGAGGCCTCCGGCTGGGCATGTCAGCGGCATGACATCACAGTATACCAGGCGAGGCTTCAACGCTTTGCATCAATCCTGGCGGCGGCGCAGGGCGGTGTGGGCCGCCAGGTGGTCACGCAGTGCCGCGAGTTCCTCCCGGCCCTCGTCGTCGAGCAGCGGCTTGCCGCGAGCCATGCGGCCATGCCGCCCGTGTTCGTCCATCAGTCGCTGGGCCCGGCGGCGAATCCCTTCCAGGTAGTCGTCGTGGCGGATCGGGTAGCCGATGATGGTGTTCCACTCGGTCTCGCTGACGCGGCTCGCGAGTGCCTGGTCGAACAGCGTCATCAACTGCTCGGGTTCCGTGCGATAGCGTGGGGTGCCGGAGAGCATCATCAGGGCGATCATGCCGCCGAAGATGACCAGGCAGACGGTGAGGACCAGCAGGAAAAGGGTCATGGTTCGCGGCTCCGTGCAGGCGAGCGGGTACCGATCGCTCAGCGGCGGCTGCGGCGGATCCAAAAGGCGGACGAGATCGAAGGCTGAGGCGGCACGCCAGGGCGTGGAGCGGGTGAAGGGAATCGAACCCTCGTCTTAAGCTTGGGAAGCTTCTGCTCTACCATTGAGCTACACCCGCGAGGGAGTTTCGATAGTAAAACCAAGTGGTTAGCCTTTGCAAGCGAGCCGCGGCCTTTTTTGTCGAATCCGCGCTAAGTGGCTGTTTCGCGGTGCCTCGCCGGGGCGTCGCGATGCGCCGAGCACGCCGGGGCGATATTTTTTGGCGCCTTGGCGAACTTTTCTCCTTACCGCTGTCAGAAGTGGCGTAGGCAACAACGCGATAGCAGTCGCTAACACTGTTGCCTCAGCTTGCACTTTCGATCTTTGCCGCCCCATGCCTCATGGGGCGGCTTTTCTTCGTGGGCGTTGCCTGGGGGGAGTCAAGTGCGCTGTCGGGATTCGGCATGGCCCTTCGCATGGTGGCGCGCGCCAGAAGGCCGCACCACCCCGCGCGGAGCCGGGTGGTGCGGCCTGCATGTCGCGGTCAGCGGCCGAAGATCAGGAGTGACGCATGCGAATCAGCGCGCTCAGCACGTCGCGGCGGGTGACGATTCCCACCAGCCGACCCTGCTCGACCACCGGATAGACCTTGGGCTTGGCGCCCAGCATCTCCTGGGCCAGGTCGGTGATGCTCTTGGTGGGCGACACCGACAGCACCTCGTTGCGCATCATCTCCCGGACCAGCGGCGGCTCGTCGCCGAGGTAGGAGCTCTCCAGCACCTTGCCCATTACGTCCTGCTCCGAGATGAAGCCGATCAGGTGATCCCGCTCGTCGACCACGGGCACGCCGGGCAGGCGGTGCAGCGCGAGGCCCTCGGCCAGGGTGGAGACCGAGGTCTGGCCGGTGACCCGATAACAGTCGCGGGACATGATCTCGCGCACGATGGTGGGGGCCTTGTTGGGCATGGCATAGCTCCTTGTGCCGGGCAGTGATGACCTGGGCGGCGCCGCGGCTCCTGGCGCGACGGCTCGTGGCGCGGCCTCGCCTCGCTTCCAGCATAGTCGACGCTTTCCACGTGCGGCGAAGGGGCCTGTTAACGCTGGCGGCGCGAGTCGCCCGCGTCCGGTCGTCGGTCAGGAACCCAGCCCCGCTTACCGGCTCCAATATGGCACACTCACGCACACCAACCGTCGGCATCGCCGGCGTGGACCGACCAAGGGAGCCGCACCATGGATGCTCGGGAATACATGGCCCGCAAGGGGCTGGATTCGGGGCGTGACCAGGAGCGACCCAACACCCTGGAGGAGAAGGCCTGGTCGCGTGCCCGCGAGGCGGGAGAGCACCGGCCGCGCGCGGGCACGCCCTTCGACTGGGAGGACTGGGAGCGCTATCACGAAACGCTGGCCGAGGGCGCGGAGTCGCTGGAGCAGAAGATCGATCACGAGGCCCATCGTCGCGCCCTCGACCACGAGGCGAGCTCGAGCGTCGGGCACTTCACGCCGGCCGCCGGCGAGCGCGTCAAGGTCGAGGAGGGGGAAGCGACCGCGTCGCCGCGCGTGGATCGGGTGTCGAGTGAGGTTCCCGATCATGCCGCGCCCGAGACCCGGTCCCTGCCGCCCACCGCCGGACCCAGAGTGGCCCTGCATGCCTTGGCCGTGCTGTTGCCGCCCCTGGCCGTTGGACTCTCGCGAGGCGGGGCGATGCGCGTGGCGCTCAGCCTGGCGCTGACCCTCCTCGGCTGGCTGCCTGGGGTGGTCTACGCGCTCTGGTGGCTGCGTCGCTCGTCGCCCTGATGTGGCAGGGTACCGGGGCCTTGGTTCTGCGACCGGGGTGGGTATAATCGCCGTCAACCACTCACCCTCCGGGAGTTTACCTTGGGCCTTCTCGTCGGCGTCACCGTCCTCTGGGCATTCTCGTTCTCGCTGATCGGCGTCTACCTGGCCGGTCAGGTAGACAGCTACTTCTCCGTGCTGATGCGCATCATCCTGGCGACGCTGGTCTTCCTACCGTTCCTGCGCCCCGCTCGGCTGCGCGGCGGCCAGCGTCTGGCCCTCATGGGGCTGGGGGCGGTGCAGCTCGGCATGATGTACATCTTCTTCTATCAGTCCTTCCTGCTGCTCTCCGTGCCGGAGGTGCTGCTCTTCACCATCTTCACGCCGTTCTATATCGCGCTGCTCGACGACGCCCTGTTCGGTCGCTTTACACCCTTCTATCTGCTGACCGCGTCGCTGGCGGTGCTGGGCGCGGCAGTGATCCGCTACCAGGGGCTCGACAGCGGCTTCTGGTCCGGCTTCCTGGTCGTGCAGGGGGCCAACCTCTGCTTCGCCTTGGGTCAGGTGGGCTATCGCCGGCTGTCGGCGAGCCTGCCGGACTCGCTGCCCCGCCACAGCATCTTCGCCTGGTTCTACCTCGGTGCCCTGGCGGTGGCCGTGCCGGCCTTCGCGCTGCTGGGTGACGCCGCAGGCCTGCCCACCACCGCGATGCAGTGGGGCGTGCTGCTGTGGCTAGGCCTGGCAGCCTCGGGGCTCGGCTATTTCCTGTGGAACCTCGGCGCCACCCGCGTCGATGCCGGGGCACTCGCCGTCATGAACAACCTGCTGATCCCGGCGGGGCTGCTGGTCAATCTGCTGATCTGGAACCGCGATGCCGACCTCATGCGCCTGGGCGTGGGCGGGGCGATCATCGTCGGCTCGCTGTGGCTCAATGAGTGGTGGCTGAAGCGCCGGCGCCTGAGCGCCGCCTGAGGGCGTTTGCTCGCCTCGTGGCCAATCGCCATAATGGCCGGCCGCGAAGCGAGAGGCCCGTGCATGACAACCTTCAAGAACATCGGTCTGATCGGTCGTCTGGGCAGCGCCAAGGTGGTCGATACCCTCAAGCGGCTGATCCGCTTTCTCGAAGACGGCGGCTATCACGTCATCATTGAGGACCGGACCGCCACGGTGCTGCTCGACCATGGCCACCCCGAGGCCAGCCGTCGGCTGCTGGGGGAGCTCTGTGACCTGGTGATCGTGGTCGGCGGCGACGGCAGCCTGCTGGGCGCCGCGCGGACCCTCTGCCACAGCGGTACCCTGGTGCTCGGCGTCAATCGCGGTCGACTGGGCTTTCTCACCGACATCTCCCCGGACGAGCTGGAGGAGCGGGTCGGCGAGGTCCTCGCGGGTCGCTATGAGCTGGAGGAGCGCTTCCTGCTGGATGCCGAGCTCTACCGTGACGGCATGCAGGTCGGCAACGGTGATGCCCTGAACGAGGTGGTGCTGCACCCGGGCAAGGCGGTGCGCATGATCGAGTTCGAGCTGTTCCTCGACGGCCAGTTCGTCTACAGCCAGCGCAGTGACGGCCTGATCGTGGCCACGCCCACCGGCTCCACGGCCTACGCGCTCTCCGGCGGCGGGCCGATCATGCACCCCAAGCTCGACGTCATCACGCTGGTGCCGATGTTCCCGCATACCCTGTCGAGTCGCCCCATCGTCATCGATGCCGCCAGCGAGATTCGCATCCATATTGGCGAGACTAACCAGACCTATCCGCACATCAGCTGCGACGGCCAGACGCGGGCGGTGGCCAAGCCCGACGACGTGCTGGTGATCCGCCGCAAGCCGCGGCGAGTCCAGCTGGTCCATCCGCTGGGCCACAACTTCTTCGAGGTCCTGCGCAGCAAGCTGGGCTGGAGCAATCGCCTGGGCGACTGAGGTGAGCATGCAAGGCACTCTCGAACAGACTCACTCGGGCCAACGGACCCACCCGGGCGCCCTCGAAGGCTATGACCTGATCGGTGACGTTCACGGCTGCGGGGCGACCCTGGGCGCGCTGCTCGAGCGCCTCGGTTATCATCAGCGCGGCGGGGTCTATCGTCATCCTCGCCGCAAGGTGATCTTCCTGGGCGATTTGATCGACCGGGGGCCGCGTATCCGCCTGGCCGTCACCATCGCCCGGCGCATGGTCGAGGCGGGGGAGGCGCATATCGTCATGGGCAACCATGAGGCCAACGCCCTGGCTTACTGCCACCGCGCGCCTGTCGGCATGGGCCGCGACTGGATGCGCGAGCATACGCCGCGGCACAACCGCATCATCAAGGAGACCCTGGAGCAGTATCGCGACCATCCCCAGGAATGGGAGGAGGCGCTGGCCTGGTTCATGGACATACCCCTGTTCCTCGAGCTCGACGGCCTGAGGGTGGTGCACGCCTGCTGGGATCCGGCGTTGATCGATGACCTGCGCCAAGAGCATCCGGACGGGCGCATCGATGAGGACTTCCTGGCCGCCTCGGTGGTGCCCGGGACCCGGGAGTTTCGGATCCTCGATCGCCTGACCCGCGGCACCCACGTGCCGCTGCCAGAGGGCGTGGCGATCCATTCGGGGGACGGCTTCACGCGACGCAGCTTCCGCGCCCACTTCTGGGCGCACCACCCGCGCACCTGGGGCGATGTGGTGTTCCAGCCCGACAACCTGCCGGGCGACCTGGAGCGGCGCGCACTCACCGAGGAGGAGCGTGCGCGGCTCAGCTACTATGGTCCCGAGCAGCCGCCCCTGTTCATCGGCCACTACTGGTGCGAGGGAATTCCGGCCCTGCCGGCCGGCAATATCGCCTGCCTGGACTATAGCGCCGTCAAGTTCGGCCGCCTGGTGGCCTACCGCTGGAGCGGCGAGGCGCGGCTCGATGCCAACCACTTCGTGTGGATCCGCGTGCCCCGCGAGGAAGAGACCCGTCCGCAGCCCTGGGAGATCGATTTCGATTGATACAATTTGTTACGCAAAAATCGCGTCATCGGGGTGAACTCTTGTTGACCGACGCCCTCAGAGTAGGTGTTCCCTTGAATGATCCCTTGCTCTTGTCCGGCGGCCCCCTCCGCCGGACTTTTTCTTTGCGCGACCGACCGGCGCCGTCACGGCCGACATGGACACTGCTCAAGAGAGCAATGCGTGAGAGAGCAGCGCTTGAGATAGTACCGCCGAAGAGAGTACCCCTGGAGAAACCATGCACCGGGTAATCCTGCTGCCCCACGATGTCGATACCCGCGCGCTGCGACAGGCGTTGTGGGCCCACCGTATCGGGCATCGGATCACCGAGGAGGGCGAGGGGCAGGTGCTGTGGCTGGTCGACCCCGCGCAGCACGAGGCGATGCTCTCCGTGCTCGAGCGCTGGCGGCGGGGCGAGCCGCTGATGCCCGACGCGCTGCGGGCCGGAGGCGTTCCGGCGAGCCAGTGGCTGGCGCCGTTCCGGCAGGTGCCGGTGACCTCGTTGACCCTGGCGCTCTGTCTGGCGGTCTTCGCCCTGATGGGCTTGCTGGACGATCGCGTGGTGGCGGCGCTGACCATCGTGCCGGTGATCGTGGTCAAGGGCGGGCTGGCCTTCGGTGGACTCGTCGAGGCCCTCGCCTCGGGACAGGTCTGGCGGCTGCTGTCGCCCGCCTTCCTCCACTTCGGCTGGATGCACCTGATCTTCAACATGCTCTGGCTCTGGTACTTCGGCCGCCAGGTCGAGGCGCTGCAGGGCAGCCGCCGCATGCTGACGCTGCTGCTGGTCGCCGGCATCGGTGCCAACCTGGCCCAGTACGCCGCCGGCACCGTGCTGTTCGGCGGCATGTCTGGCGTCGACTTCGCGCTGCTGGGCTATGTCTGGCTGATGTCCCGCCGCGCGCCGCGCAGCGGCTTCTTCGTGCCCCAGATGCTGGTGGTCTTCATGCTCGGCTGGCTGGTCTTCGCCATGACCGACATGGCGGCCCTGGTGGGGTTCGGCAACGTGGCCAACGAGGCGCACCTGGGCGGGCTGGTCGTGGGGCTGGCGCTGGGCTGGTATCATTCCGGCCGTGCCCGTCGCCCATCCTGAGGCCCCATCCTGAGAGAATCCGTCATGAGCGAAATGTCCTTCGATCGCATGATCCAGCAGATGACCCCGTCCATCTACGAGAGCCTCAAGCAGGCCGTCTCGCTGCGCAAGTGGCCCGATGGCCGGATGCTGACCGCCGAGCAGACCGAGCTCTGTCTGGAGGCGGTGATGCGCTACGAGGTGGAGAATCAGGTGCCCGAGGAGCAGCGGGTCGGCTACCTGCAGCGCCGCACCTGCGGCAGCGTCAGCAGCGGCGCCGAGGTGCCTCCCGAACGGGCCGGCCTGGCCCGGGACGTCGGCAGTGAATGAGTCGCGCCGGATCGACGCCGCCCAGACGCGCCAGGGCTGCCTGGCCAAGATGGCCATCGAGCCCGGCTCGCCGGCTCGCTACGTGCTGCGCGCCGGCGAGGAGCGTCTCGACCTCAATGCCTGCCTTGGCAAGCCCCTGAGCCTCGACTGGACCGGTGCCATTGCCTGCACTCACTGCGGCCGGCCCACCAGGAAGAGCTTCGCCCAGGGGTATTGCTACCCCTGCTTCAAGAAACTCGCCCAGTGCGACACCTGTATCATGAAGCCGGAGCTCTGCCACTTCTTCGAGGGCACCTGTCGGGAGCCGGACTGGGCCGAGCGCCACTGCTTCCAGCCCCACGTGGTCTACCTGGCCAACGCCTCGGGGCTCAAGGTCGGCATCACTCGGGCCAGCCAGATGCCGACCCGCTGGCTCGACCAGGGCGCGGTGCAGGCCCTGCCGATCCTCGAGGTCGATACCCGTCAGCAGTCGGGCTTCGTCGAGGTGCTGTTCAAGGAGCAGGTCTCGGATCGCACCAACTGGCGGGCCATGCTCAAGGGCACCACCGAGCCGCTCGATCTCGCCGCCGAGCGCGATCGCCTGCTGGAGCGCCTGGGCAGCGGCCTCGATAACCTGCGCGAACGCTTCGGCGCCGACGCCATCCGCGTCCTCGACACGGCGCCGCTGAGCTTCGACTATCCGGTGCTTGAGTTTCCCACCAAGGTGGTCTCCCACAACCTCGACAAGCACCCGCGCGTCGACGGCACCCTGCTGGGGATCAAGGGGCAGTACTTGATCCTCGACAGCGGCGTGATCAATCTGCGCAAGTTCACCGGCTATGAGGTGCGGGTCTCCGCCTGAGCCCTGGGCTATCCTGCGGGCAGCGAATCACTGCGCCACAGGAGGAGAGCCCGATGAGCGAGATGCGTGCCATGCGGCTGCACGCCGCCGGCCAGCCGCTGCAACTGGAGCGCCTGCCGATGCCCGAGCCGGGACCCGGCGAGGTGCGGGTCAGGGTGCTGGCCTGCGGGGTCTGTCGCACCGACCTCCACGTGCTCGACGGCGAACTCAGTGAGCCCCGTCTGCCGCTGATCCCCGGGCACGAGATCGTTGGCGACGTGGCGGCGCGCGGCGACGGCGTGACCGACCTGGCCATCGGGCAGCGGGTCGGTGTGCCCTGGCTGGGCTGGACCTGCGGCGAGTGCGATCCCTGCCGCGCCGGCCGCGAGAACCTCTGCGAACGCGCCGAGTTCACCGGCTACACCCGCGACGGCGGCTACGCGGAGTACTGCGTGGCCGACGCCCGCTACTGCTTTCCCCTGCCGGCCGAGGATGCCCAGGCCGCCGCACCGCTGCTCTGCGCCGGGCTGATCGGTTATCGCACCTGGCGGCTGGCCGGTGGCGAGGCGAACCGGCGGCTCGGCCTCTACGGCTTCGGCGCCGCGGCACATATCCTCGCCCAGCTCGCCGTCGCCCGGGGGCAGTCGGTCTATGCCTTCACCCGGCCCGGCGATACCCAGGCCCAGGCGTTCGCGCGTCGGCTCGGCGCCGTCTGGGCCGGCGGCAGCGACGAGACGCCGCCCGAACCGCTGGATGCCGCGCTGCTCTTCGCCCCGGTGGGCGCGCTCATCCCCACGGCGCTGGCCGCGGTGCGCCCCGGCGGGGCGGTAGTCTCCGGGGGGATCCACATGTCCGACATTCCCGCCTTTCCCTACCGGCTGCTCTGGGAGGAGCGGCGACTGAGCTCGGTGGCCAACCTCACCCGTCGCGACGGCGAGGAGTTCCTGGCCCTCGCGCCCGGGGTGCCGATTCGCACCGAGACGCGCGCCTATCCGCTGGAAGAGGCCAATCAAGCGCTCGAGGATCTGCGCCGGGGGCGGCTCTCCGGCGCGGCGGTGCTGATGCCCTGAGCCCCTGCCGGCCCCCAACGACAACAGGCCCCTGGCGAGGGGCCTGTTGTCGTTGGGCCAGTGGAGGAAGGGCGTCCCGGGTCAGCTCGACTCGGCCACCGTCGAGTAGGGATTGTCCGGCATCAGCGCGCGCGGGATGGGCGGCCGTCGCGCGCCCTCCTTGGGCCCGTAGTGCTCCGCCAGGTAGTCGAGGATGGTCGACTCGGTCTCGGCATCGAACTCCCAGAGCCCCTGGGTCTCCTGCATCCAGCGGATCAGGTACTGCCAGTGGTTGCGCGAGCCGCTGTTCTGGGTGACCAGCTTGGCCGAGTGGCAGGCGGTACAGTTGCTGCGCACCGTCTCCCATCCTTCCGCCTTGATCAGGCCGGTCTCCGGGTCCTTGGGCGGGGCCTCCCCCTCCTGGGCGCCTGCCGCCAGCGGCAGGCAGATCAATGCGACTCCCAGGGCGGTCATGGCCAGCACTTGCAAGCGTTTCATGACGACCTCCTAGGCCACCTGGACCGCGATGCGATGGCAGGCGTTGTTGAGATAGCCCTTGGGGTTCCAGCCTGGCACCACCATCGGCTGGGAGCGGCCGTTCTCGTCGGTGGCCTTGGCCCAGACCTCGAAGTAGCCGGGCTCTGGGAACTCCACCTGGGTCGTCCAGCGCTGCCAGGCCAGCCGGTTGGGCGGATCCTTCAGCTCGGCCTTCTGCCAGGTCGCCCCGAAGTCGATCGAGACATGCACCTCCTGGACGGACAGGTCGCCGGCCCAGGCATGGCCGCGCACCGTCATGGCCTCGCCGAGGGCGTGATCGATCCCGGAGCGGGGGTAGGTCACCAGCGACTTGACCGGCATCGACTGGATGGTAACGAAATCCTCCAGGGGCACCTCGCTGCCCGGCGCGACCGGGTGCTTGGGCACGCTGTAGGAGGGCGCGCCCATCTTGGTGCCGTCGTGCTTCTGGTTGCGGATCACGATGCGCTGCAGCCACTTGCCGGAGACCGACCCCGGCCAGCCGCCGCAGACCACGCGCAGGGGATAGCCGTTGAGGTAGGGAATGTCCTCGCCGTTCATCGCCCAGGCGATTAGTGACTCGTCCTCCAGGGCCTTCTCCATGGGCACGC
This sequence comes from Halomonas urmiana, assembly GCF_005780185.1. Taxonomy (GTDB): domain Bacteria; phylum Pseudomonadota; class Gammaproteobacteria; order Pseudomonadales; family Halomonadaceae; genus Halomonas; species Halomonas urmiana. Next base: position 70,014 of record NZ_VBUI01000018.1, read on the forward strand.
CGCGCGAGATCGGATCCTTGTTGGGATCGCCGCTGGCATGGGCATCGGCGCCGTAGTAGCCGGTATAGACGGCGTCGTCCTTGATGCCGCAGGCCTCGAGCACGTCGCGCAGCCGCACCCCGGTGAAGGTCGGACAGGCCACCGCGCCAGTGGTCCACTGGTTGCCGCTGGCCGAGGGGACGTACTCGCTGCGGCCATTGCCGCCGCACTCCACCTGGAGCTGGTAGGTGTGGTGCTCGAAGCGCTCCTTGAGCTCGGCGATCGAGAAGTTCTGGGGGTTCTCGCAGGACTCCCCGCCGATCTCCAGCTGCCAGGTATCAGCGTCGATGTTCTCCAGGGCCGGCGGGATGCCGTTGTTGCGCACGAACATGACCCGGCCAGGGGTGATGTCGTCGTCGAGCAGGTGCGGCGGTGTCTCGGCGTTGATGGGGCGGTCGTTGAGGACGGTCAGGCCCTCCTTGCCCTTGAGGGTGAAGGGGGCGTCGCTCTGTGCCAGGGCGGCGGGAATCAGGCCGCCAGGCATGCGGTCGGCGAAGGGGATGGAGCCCCCCACCGCGGCGGCCATGGCGAGCAGGCTCGAGCGTTTCAAGAAACCGCGGCGGGTGACGGGGTCGACCTCGCGGTCCCAGAGCTTTCGGTCCGCGGCCTCGGGGTCCTCGGCGTAGAGCTCATGGATGCCACGCGTCCGGGTATCGGGGGGCTGTCTGGTCATGACGACACTCCTGGCATGCCCGGCGAGCGGTTGGCAGGCGGTCGGCCGGGCCTTGTTATGATTGTGCTGCCATCCTCAAGCGTAGCACTCCCGGCACGGGGTGGATGGCGGTGCGAAGGCCGCGGCTCTGGTAGCATGTACGGCCTCATCAAGATGCCGGAGAGCGCCCCGTGAATGATCCCGTGCCATCGATTGCCCTGCCGGACTCGGCCTGCGCCGAGCGTGTCGGCCACTACCTCGATACTCTCACCAAGCCGCCCGGCAGCCTGGGGCGTCTCGAGGCCCTGGCGGTGACCCTGGCCGGCCTGACCGGTGAGGATTTCCCGGGCGTGACGCCGCCCGGGGTGGTGGTGTTCGCCGCCGATCACGGCGTGGCCGAAGAGGGCGTCTCGGCCTTCCCTCAGGCCGTCACGGCGCAGATGGTGGCCAACTTCGTCGCCGGCGGCGCGGCGATCAACGTCTTCTCGCGGCGCATCGGCGCGCGACTCGAGGTGGTCGACGTGGGCGTGGCCAGCGAGCTGCCGCCGGGCGGCATCGTGCGCGATCGGGTCCGCCCCGGCACCGCCAATCTGGCCCGAGAGGATGCCATGAGCCGCGACGAGGCGCTGGCCGCCATTGCAGCGGGCCGGCGCGCCGCCCGCCGCGCCGCCGAGGCCGGCTGCCGCTGCCTGATCGCCGGCGAGATGGGCATCGCCAACACCACGGCCAGCAGCGCCATGCTGGCGGCGCTGACCGGCGCCCCGGTGGCCGAGCTGGTGGGACCCGGGACCGGCATGGCCGGTGAGGCGCTGGCCCACAAGCGGACGGTGATTGAGGCGGCCCTGGCCGAGCGTGGGCCGGATCCCGCCGATCCCCTAGACCTGCTCGCTAGGCTAGGCGGGCTGGAGATCGCCGCCATGGCTGGGGCCTACCTGGAGGCCGCGGCGCGGCGTCTGCCGATCCTGGTGGACGGCTTCATCGCCACGGTGGCCGCACTCACCGCCTGCCGGCTCGAGCCCGCCCTGCGCCCCTACCTGATCTTCGGCCATCGCTCCCACGAGCCCGGCCATCGCGTGGCTCTCGAAGCGCTCGGCGCCGAGCCGCTGCTGGATCTGGACCTGCGTCTGGGCGAGGGCACCGGTGCGGTCCTGGCCTTCCCGCTGCTGGAAGCGGCCACCGCCATGCTGGCGGAGATGGCGACCTTCGGCGCCGCCGGCGTCGACGACAGCCAGGCGTCCTGAGCCCGTGGCGCTCGCCCCCCTGAGCCTGGAGCTGCTGGCGCTGATCAGCGCGGCGCTCGCCATCGACCTGATGCTCGGCGATCCGCCCTGGCTGCCGCACCCGGTGGTGGGCATGGGGCGGGTGATCGCCCGGCTCGAGCGGAGCTGGAATCATGGGCCCGCCGCCGCGCGCCGGCGCCGCGGTCGCTGGCTGGTGCTGGTCGTGGCGGGCGGCAGCTGGGCGCTTGCCTGGGGCGTGCTCGCGGCGCTCGCCTGGATCAGCCCCTGGCTGGCGCTCGCCGTGGAACTCGGCCTGCTCGTCACCGCCCTGGCCGCCCGGGGGCTCGCCGAGGCCGGCAGGGCGGTGGCCGTGCCGCTGGCCCGTGGCGAGCTGGCCCCGGCGCGCCAGGCGCTCTCGAGGATCGTCGGGCGCGACACCGGCGAGCTCGACGAGGCAGAGCTGGCCCGGGGCGCGGTGGAGACCGTGGCCGAGAACACCGTGGACGGCATCACCGCGCCGCTCTTCTGGGCGCTGCTCGGCGGCGCGCCCCTGGCACTGGCCTACAAGGCGGCCAACACCCTGGACTCCATGGTCGGCTACCGCAGCCCGCGCTACCTGGACTTCGGCCGCGCCGCGGCGAGGTTCGACGATGCCGTCAACTGGCTGCCGGCGCGGCTCACCGCGCTGGCGCTGTGGCTGGCCGCCTGGGCGATGCCCGGCAGCCGGCGGGCCGGGGCGCTCGCCGCCACGCGCCGCGAGGCGCCTCGCCACCCGAGCCCCAACGCCGGCTGGCCGGAGGCCATGGTGGCGAACCTGCTGGGGGTGCGCCTCGGCGGCCTCAACCACTACGCCGGGCGCTCCTCGCATCGCGCCACCCTGGGCACGGCCCTCGAGCCTCTGACCGTGGCGCACATCGGCCGCGCCATCCGCCATATGCACGGCGGCTGGCTGGCCTTCCTGCTGTTGATGAGCCTGCCGATCCTGGCCCGGGAGCTTCTCTCATGAGCGGGGGTGTCGCATCGACCTGGCCCGGTCACGGTGGGCGCGCCGGGTCACTGCTCGCCCGCTACGGCCTGCCGGCGGACCAGCCGCTGATCGACTTCAGCGCCAACCTCAACCCCCTGGGGCCGCCGCCCTGGCTCGGCGACTGGCTGGCCGGCGCCGGCGCCGTCGACTGCTTGACCCGCTACCCGGACCCCGACGACGACCGGGCCCGGCGCGCCATCGCCGCCCACGAGGGTGTGAGACCCGAGCGGGTGCTGGTGACCGGTGGCGGGGCCGAGGCGATCTATCTTGCCGCGGGCCTGCATGCCGGCGGGCGGGCGCTGATCGTGCAGCCCACCTTCAGCGAATACGCCCGGGCCTGCGAGCACCACGGCCTCGGCGTCGCGTCCCTGGCGCTGGGCGGCGAGGCCTTCAAGCTCGATATCGACGCCGCCGAGCGGGCCATGCAGGAGGCCGAGGTGCTGTTCCTCTGCCGACCCAACAACCCCACCGGCACTCTGATCCCCCGGGAGGCCATCGAGCGCCTGTTGGCCCGTGGCCAAGATACCGGCACCACCCTGGTGGTGGACGAGGCCTTCGTCGACTTCACCGCGCAGGACGAGCGGCTAACGCCCTTGCTGGCCGAGGCGCCGAACCTGCTGCTGCTGCGCTCGCTGACCAAGCTCTACGACCTGCCGGGGCTGCGACTCGGCTACCTGCTGGGTGCGCCCGAGATGGTGGCGCGCCTCGCCGCGCGCCAGCTGCCCTGGAGCGTCAACGCCCTGGCGCTCGAACTGGTGGCGCCGCTGCTCGCCGACGCCGACTATCTCGCGCGCACCCGGGCGTGGCTGGCCGAGCAGCGCGATCTGTCCGCGCGGGTGCGCGAGCTGGGCTTTGCGGTGGCGCCCACCGCCGCCAACTTCCTGCTGCTGCGTAGCGGTCGCGACGCCGTTGAGGCCGAGGCGCTGTTCGCCTTCCTGCTGCGCCGCGGCCTGCTGGCGCGCCACACCCACAACTTCCCCGGCCTCGACGGCCGCTGGCTACGCCTCGCCCTGCGCGATGGGCCCGACAACGCGCGCCTGCTCGCGGCCCTGGCGGCCTGGAGGCGCGGATGATCGCCTTCGTCGCCGGCGGGGCGCGCTCGGGCAAGAGCGCGGTGGCCGAGGCCCTGGCCCGCCAGAGCCTGGGCGGGCAAGGTGGGTCCGCGCTCGTCTATCTCGCCACGGCGCGCGTCGGCGACGACGAGATGGCAGCAAGGGTCGCCCGGCATCGCCGCGAGCGCGGCGAGGGCGGCGAGGGCTGGCTGACCCGCGAGGCGCCGCTGGAGATCGCTGGTGCCCTGGACGGCCTTGAGGCGGGCAGCAGCGTGCTGCTCGACTGCCTGACCCTGTGGGCCGGCCAATGGCTGTTCGAGGCCGAGCGCGACGAGGCGGCTGGCTGGGCGATGCTCGGGCGGCTGATCGGCGCGGCCCGGCGCCGGGATATCGCCCTGGTGGTGGTCTCCAACGACCTCAACGAGGAGTTGCCGCCCCGGGACGCCCTGGTGTGGCGCTACCTGGCCTTCCTGCAGCGGCTTCATCGCGACCTGGCCGAGGAGGCGGATCGGGTGATCGAGGTGGTGGCCGGCCGGGCCATCGACTGGAAGGCCACCGAGGGGAAGGCCATCGACGTGAAGGGAGAGACCTGATGAAAAGCGCGGCCTTCGGGGTGCTGCTGGCGATCCAGTTCCTGAGCCGGCTGCCGGCGCCGCTGGCCTGTCCCTGGACGCCGGCCACCCGGCGCTGGGCCGCCCGGGTCTATCCACTGGTGGGCGCGCTGCTGGGGGCCCTGGTGGCCGGGGCGGGCACGCTGCTGCAGCCGCTATTGCCTACGCCGCTGCTGGCCCTGGCCCTGCTCAGCCTGTGGGTGGCGCTGACCGGCGGCCTGCACCTGGATGGCGTGATGGACCTCGCCGATGCCCTGGGCAGCAACGCGCCGCTGGAGAAGCGCTGGGCGATCATGAAGGACGCCCAGGTGGGCAGCTTCGCCGTGCTGGCGCTGGTCTTCCTGCTGGCCTGGAAGCTCGCCCTGCTGTGGGCGCTGCTCGACGCCGGCGCGTCTCCCTGGGGGCTGGTGGCGCTGCTGGCCCTGGGGCGGCTCGGCGGCGTCGGCCTGCTGGTGACGGTGCCGGCGGCCCGCGCCGAGGGGCTGGCCCACGCCTGGCAGCAGAGCCTGACCCGCGTCGACCTGACGCTGGCCGCCGCGCTGCCGCTGGCGCTGCTGGCCGGGTGGCCCGGCGGCGCCTGGCTGGCGGCCGGCCTCAGCGTCTTTATCATCGGCTACGGCCTGGCGATGCGCCGGGTCTTCGGCGGCATCAACGGCGATATCGTCGGGGCCGCCATCGAAGGAGGAGAACTATGGCTGCTGCTGATCGCCTGGAGCTGGTGGTCGTTCGTCACGGCCTGACGAGTTGGAACCAGGAGCGCCGCTACCAGGGCCAGCGCGATATGCCGCTGCTGCTGCCCGAGGCGCTGCCCGACCTAGACCGGCTGCGCAAGGCGCTGGCCGAGACCGGCTTTGATGCCGTGCACGCGAGCGATCTGACCCGCTGTCGCCAGACGCTGGCCCATATTCGGGAAGGCAGCGCATGGGCGGGCCATCCCGAGACGCCGCGCTTCGACCGCCGCCTGCGCGAGCTGGACTTCGGCGACTACGAGGGACGCACCTGGGCGGCGCTCAAGGACGACCCGGACTATCGGGCATGGGTCGACAGCCGCGGCATGCGGGCGACCCCCGGCGGCGAATCCGCCGACGACCTCTGGGCGCGGCTCTCCGCCTGGCTCGACGAGGTGCTGGTGCAGGCCCGCACGCACGGCCATCGGCGAGTGCTGGCGGTCAGCCACGGCGGCGCCATCCGCGAGCTCTCCCGGCGCCTGGAGGGCGCCGACTTCTGGGCCGGCGTGGTGGGCCAGGCCCAGGGGCGGCGATTCGTCTTCAGCCACGGCGAGGAGGGCTGGCAATGCGGCTGTTCATCGGCGGTGCCTGCGCCGGCAAGCGCGATCTCGTAGCCAATCGCTTCCCCGCGGCGGCCTGGTGCCGGGCGGGCGAGGGCGCCTTCCCCGACAGCTGGCGCACGCGGCTCGCCCCGGGGCAGTGCCTCGTGATCACCGGCTGGCTCGACGGGCTCGCCGCGGCCCTGGTCGACGAGCCCGACGACGATCGGCTGCGCGCCCGGCTCGCTGCCGAGCTCGAGGCGATGGTCGAGGCCGAGCGCCGGGGGCAGGGCGAGGTCGTGCTGATCCTGCCGGAGGTGGGCCGCGGCATCGTGCCCCTCGACCCGGCGGATCGGCGCCTGCGCGACCTCGCCGGTTGGCTTGGCCAGGACGCGGCGGCGCGTGCCGACGAGGTCTGGTACGTGCGCCATGGGTTGGCTCGTTGCCTGACCGTTGTCTGAAAGTTGGCTGATCTTTGGCATGAGCCGGGTCAACTCCCGCGGCGATTCGCGTTGACGCCCCCGGGGCCGGTTGCTAGCTTAGCCGCACTCTCAGGTGCCGGTGGAGCAAGCTTCGCCGGATAAACGGGAAGTCGGTGCGCCCTCGCGGCGAATCCGACGCTGCCCCCGCAACGGTGATCGAATCGAGGTCCGCCACTACCGTCACTGGTAGGCCACTGTGCCCCCGCGGCATGGGAAGGCGGCGGTCCGGAAGGAGTCTTGGCTCGGCCAGGCCCTTCGTTCGTCAGCCCGGAGACCGGCCTGAGAGCACATGCCGGATCGCGGAGGGCGATCACGAGGCGGAGATCCCGGCACCATGCCGCCTGCGCCTGTATTTTCGTTCCCTTCCGCCGGCCCATCAGAAAAAAACGCAAGGCGCCGTGCGGGTGAGCACGGCGGCAAGGGACCCTCATGAATACCACTCACGCTTCCCGTGGCCTGGCGGCCTTCGCCCTGGCCGCACTGCCCCTGGCCGTCCAGGCCCAGGGCCCGACGACCCCCGCCTCCGACGAGGTGGATACCGAGACCCTCAATCCGCTGACGGTCACCGCCACTCGCGCGCCACGCACCGCCGACGAGACGCTGGCATCGGTTACCGTGATCGACGAGGCCACCCTGCGCCGGCAGGACCCCACCGATATCACCGACCTGCTGCGCGGCCAGCCTGGGGTCAACGTCAATTCTAATGGCGATTTTGGCAAGGCGACCGGCGTCAGCATTCGTGGCGTCGCCAATAATGGCACCCTGCTGATGATCGACGGCATTCGCCTGCGTTCGGCGACCCTGGGGGGGGCATCCTGGCAGTTCCTCGATCCGCGAATGTTTGACCGCGCCGAGATCGTGCGTGGCCCGCGGGGCAGTCTCTACGGCGCCGATGCCGTGGGCGGCGTGGTGCAGCTGTTCACACCAGAAGGGGAAGGGGAGCCCACGCCGCGCATCTCGCTGGGCGGCGGCAGCTTCGATACCCGGCGCGCCAGCGCCTCGCTCTCCGGTAGCGAGGGCGGCACCCGCTACCATGTCGCCGCCAGCCGCCTGGATACCGACGGCTATGAGATCATCGAGGGAAAGGGTCACAAGGGCTACGACAACACCACCGGCCTGGTCAGGCTCGCCCACGGCTTCGACAATGGCGCCGAAGTGGGCGTGCTGGCCATGCGCGCCCGGGGCAATACGGAGTTTGATTCCTTCGGGGGCAACGCCGATACCGACTTCGTGCAGCAGGTGACCGGGGTCTATGGAGAGCTCCCCGTCGGTCGTCAAATGACAAGCCGGTTGACCCTTAGTGAGTCTCGCGACGAAGAGCTGAATACTTACCCCACACGCAGCAGCCGGTTCGAAACTAAGTCGCATACCGTGCGGCTCGAGAATACCATTGATGTCGGCGCTCACGACTTCATTGTAGGAGGCGAGTATCTCGAAGATAGCGTCGTCACGTCTGACACGTACCTGGAGGACAGTCGCGATAATGTCGCCGTTTTCGTTCAGGGCCTTCTGGATTACTCACCCGTTACCGTTCAACCAAGCCTGCGCTTCGATGATAACGAAGCCTTCGGCGAAGAAGTCACTGGCAGCTTGGGATTAGGCTACGCGTTGGATGATCGTCACACCCTGCGCACCAGCTACGCGACGGCCTTCCGTGCGCCGACCTTCAACGATCTGTATTACCAGGATATGTGGGGCAATGCCGGTAATCCTGATCTTGAAGCGGAGACCTCGGAAAGCATCGAAGTTGGTGTGCGCGGTCAATACCAGGCCTGGTTCTGGGATCTGGCGGCGTATCAGACGGATATTGATGATCTGATCATCTGGAAGGATCAGGGAAACTGGACGTCGGCACCGGAGCAAGTTGATCAAGCGCGCATTCGTGGCGTTGAGCTGTCGAGCGGTATTGAGGTAGACGGCTGGACGCTTGCCACCGCGTTGACCTGGATGGACCCTGAGGATCGCAATACCGGTGAGCAGCTGCACCGCCGCGCGAGTCAACTCTTGCGTATCGACGTGGATAAGCAACTGGACGACTGGGTGCTGGGCGGTTCATGGATCGCCGAGAATCATCGTTATGATTACGATTACTCCGGAAATGCTTCGCGCCTGGGCGGCTTCGGGCTGCTCAACCTGCGTGCTGGCTGGAAGTTTACCCGGGGCTGGGAAGCCAAGCTGACCGTGAATAACGTGCTGGACAAGGAGTACCAAACGGCCAAAGGGTATGATCCGGCCGGTCGTGCAGCCTATCTGAGCGTGAACTTTGGTGCGCTGTAAGGGAGACACGCCACGCTGGGTGAGAATAGGGGGGCGGCTGATCATGGCCGCCATCCTGACTGCGGCGAATTCGGTTATGGCCGACTCGGGACACGGCGTCCCGGTCACTTGCGTCGCCGACGATGCCGGGCGCGAGGTCTGCCTGGACGCCCCGGCGCGGCGCATCGTCGCGCTCTCCCCGGGCGTCACCGAGCTACTCTATGCCGCCGGGGCAGGCGAGCGGGTGGTCGGGGCGGTCAGCTTCAGCGACTATCCGGCCGAGGCGGCCCGGCTGCCCCGCGTGGGCAGCTACGACCGCCTCGACCTCGAGGCGCTGCTGGCCCTGGAACCCGACCTGGTGGTGGCCTGGGCCGGCGGCAACCCCCGTGAACAGGTCGATCGGCTGCCGCGGCTCGGCCTTCCCGTCTTCTTCTCCGACGCCGGCGATTTCGCCGCCATCGCCTCGAGCCTCGAGCGCTTCGGCGCGCTGGCCGGAACCGAGACAGTGGCGGACGAGGCGGCCCGCGCGCTGCGCGAGGGAGTGACGGCGCTGCGCGAGCAGCACGCCGAGGCCGCGCCGATCCCGGTCTTCTACCAGGTCTGGGAGCAGCCGCTGATGACCGTTAACGGCGAGCACTGGATCAGCCAGGCGCTGGCGCTGTGCGGCGGCGAGAACCTCTTCGCCGAGGAGGCGCCGCTGGTGCCGCGCATCGGCGTCGAGGCGGTGCTCGCCCGGGATCCGGAGGCGATCATCACCGGCGGCATGGGCGAGCCCGATTCCTCCTGGCTCGAGGCCTGGCGCGACTTCCCGGAGATGACCGCGGTGCGCCGCGACAACCTCTTCTTCATCGACCCGGACCTGGTGCAGCGGGCCACGCCGCGGCTGCTCGAGGGCACAAGGGCGCTGTGCGACCGGCTGGAGAGCGCCCGTGAGCGGCGCTAGGGCCGTGCTTGATCGCCTCGGGCGGCGGCCCGCGCCGCTGGCCTGGCTGGCGCTGGCGGCGCTGCTGTCGCTGGCACTGTCGCTGGCGCTGGGCAGCGTCGCCATCGCCCCGGGCGAACTCGCCGCGGTGTTGACCGGCGAGGGGGAGGCGCTGCATCGCACCCTGGTGCTCGAGCTGCGCCTGCCGCGCTCGCTCGCCGCCTTCGGCACCGGCGCGCTGCTGGCGCTCGCCGGGGCGCTGATGCAGGTGCTGCTGCGCAACCCGCTGGCCGACCCCTACGTGCTGGGGCTCTCGGGCGGCGCCTCGGTGGCGGCGCTGGCCGCCATGCTGGCGGGTCTAGGCGCCGCCCTGGTGGGTGGGGCGGCCTTCGCCGGGGCGCTGGTCTCGACGCTGATCGTCTTCGGCCTGGCCCACGGCACCGGCAGCTGGACACCGACCCGCCTGCTGCTCACCGGGGTGGTGATGGCCGCCGGCTGGGGGGCCGTGATCACCTTCCTGCTGGCGGTGAGTCCGGTGGAGCGGCTGCCCGGGATGCTCTACTGGCTGATGGGCGATCTCGCCTACGCGGGCACGCCCTGGCCGGTGCTGACGGTGGCCGTGCTGGCCCTGGTCGTCGTGCTGCCGCTGGGCCGCACCCTCAACGTGCTGGCTCGGGGCGGGCTGCAGGCCGCGGCGCTGGGCGTGGCGGTGCGCCCGCTGGAGTGGACCCTCTACCTGCTGGCCAGCCTGCTCACCGCCGTGGCGGTCACCACCGCCGGCAGCATCGGCTTCGTGGGGCTGATGGTGCCGCACATGCTGCGCCTGCGCCTGGGCAACGACCAGCGGCGAGTGCTGCCGGCGAGCCTGCTGGCCGGCGGCATCCTGCTGACCCTCGCCGACACCCTGGCGCGTACCCTGATTGCCCCCCAGCAGCTGCCGGTGGGGGTGATCACGGCGCTGCTCGGGGTGCCGAGCTTTCTCTACCTGCTCTATCGGAGTCGCTGATGGCGGCCCTGGCGACGCATCGGCTGCTCATCGACGTTCCCGGTCGCGCGGACGGCCGGCCGCTGGACCTGCGGCTGGCCCCCGGCGAGCGCTGGGGGGTGCTGGGGCCCAACGGCGCCGGCAAGACCACCCTGCTGCATACCCTGGCCGGGCTGCGGCCGCCGCGCTCGGGAGAGGTCCACCTCGAGGGGCGGGCGCTGTCCGGCTGGCGCCGCCGTGCGCTGGCCCGGCGGCTGGGGGTGGTGTTCCAGGAGCGCCACGACGACTTCCCGGCCACGGTGCGGGAGACCGCGCTGATCGGCCGCCACCCCTTCCTGTCGCCCTGGCAGCAGGAGGGGCCCGAGGACCATGCCCGCGCCGAGGCGGCGCTTTCGCGCCTGGACCTGTCGCATCTGGCCGAGCGCGAGCTCGCAACGCTCTCCGGCGGCGAGCGCCAGCGCGTCAGCCTGGCCACGGTGCTGACCCAGGCGCCGGCGGTCTGGCTCGCCGACGAGCCCACCAACCACCTCGATCTGCACCACCAGGTGGCGGTGATGGGCCTGCTCGCGGAACAGGCCGAGGGCGGCGGCGCGGTGATGATGTGCCTGCACGACCTCAACCTGGCGGCGCGCTGGTGCAGCCACCTGCTGCTGCTCTATCCCGACGGCGAGGCGTGCTGGGGCCCCGCAGAGGCGATGCTGGCGCCCGCGGCCCTGGAACGCCTCTACGACCAGGCGCTGACTCGCGTCGAGGTCGATGGCGCGCCGGTCTTCGTGCCGCGGTGCTGAGGCGTTCCTTCCTTTTCCCTTCTCTTCAGGAGTCCCGATATGAGCCGACCCTCGATCGACCCCCGGCGCCACGCCGAGCGCATGGCCGCCAAGCAGAAGATCATGAACGAGCGGATCAAAGCCGCCGACAAGGAGCAGGGGGTCTTGCTGGTGCTGACCGGCCCCGGCAAGGGCAAGAGCAGCTCCGGCTTCGGCATGGTCGCACGCGCCCTGGGCCACGGCATGAAGGTCGGCGTGGTGCAGTTCATCAAGGGTGCCTTCAGCACCGGCGAGGAGGCCTTCTTCCGCGACCTGCCGGGGGTGGATTACCACGTCATGGGCGAGGGCTACACCTGGGACACCCAGGATCGCGAGCGCGACGTGCGCGCCGCCGAGGCGGCCTGGGCCGAGGCTCGGCGCATGCTCGCCGACCCGGACTACGCGCTGGTGCTGCTCGACGAGCTCAACATCGCCCTGCGCCACGGCTACCTGGACCTCGACGCCGTGCTCGACGACCTGCAGGCCCGCCCGACCATGCAGCACGCGGTGGTCACCGGCCGCCACGCGCCGGAGGCGCTGATCGAGCTGGCCGACACCGTGACCGAGATGAAGGTGGTCAAGCACGCCTTCAAGGATCAGGGCATCAAGGCGCAAAAGGGAATTGAGTTGTAGTAGATCCGACTTTGACGTCGCCGGATGAGCGCCGGGGGCAAGACGGCGAGAGGGTTCTACGCAAGGGGTGAGAAGCACCGCTTCGAACGGGCTGGCCTTGGCGCCGGGTCAGCTCATCGTCCTGCGAGGTCAGCCCTATCCCACCATCCAGATTTCCAGGAGACCGCCGCATGGTAGATGCCGCCGGCGGACGAGGCGCTGACGCGTGCCCTCCATGCGCTGACGCCCCCGACATGAGGAGTCTGACATGCCGACCCTGATGATCCAGGGCACCACCTCCGATGCCGGCAAGAGCACCGTGGTCGCGGGGCTCTGCCGGGCGCTCGCCCGGCGCGGCATCTCGGTGGCGCCCTTCAAGCCCCAGAACATGGCGCTCAACAGTGCCGTGACGCCGGAGGGCGGCGAGATCGGCCGCTCCACGGCGTTGCAGGCGGTGGCCTGCGGCATCGCGCCCCACGCCGACATGAACCCGGTGCTGCTCAAGCCAGAGAGCGACCGGGGTGCCCAGGTGATCCTCGACGGCCACGTCTACGGGCACATGGATGCGATCGACTATCACGCCTTCAAGCGCCAGGCGCGGGAGAGCGTGCTGGCGGCCTGGGAGCGGCTGTCGGCGCGCTTCGACGTGATCATCGCCGAGGGGGCGGGGAGCCCCGCCGAGGTCAACCTGCGCCAGGGCGATATCGCCAACATGGGCTTCGCCGAGGCCATCGACTGCCCGGTGCTGCTGGTCGGCGACATCGACCGCGGCGGCGTCTTCGCCCAGCTGGTGGGCACGCTGGCGCTGCTCTCCGAGAGCGAGCGGGTGCGCACCCGGGGCTTCGTCATCAACCGCTTCCGCGGCGATATCGCCCTGCTCGAGCCCGGCCTCGACTGGCTTGCGGCGCATACCGGCAAGCCGGTGCATGGCGTGCTGCCCTACCTCCAGGGCCTGCTGCTCGACGCCGAGGATGGCGTGGGCCTCGTCGGTCGCGAGGTGGAGGCGCCCGACCTGCGCGTCGTGGTGCCGGCGCTGCCGCGGATCAGCAACCACACTGACCTGGACCCGCTGCGCCTGCACCCACGGGTCGCCCTGACCCTGGTCGGCCCCGACCGGCCGATCCCGCCCGCCGACGTCATCCTGCTGCCCGGCAGCAAGGCGACGGCCAGCGACCTCGCCTGGCTGCGCGCCCAGGGCTGGGAGGCGGTGATCCGCCGCCACCTCCGCTACGGCGGCCGGGTGCTCGGGATCTGCGGCGGCTTCCAGATGCTCGGCGAGACGATCGACGACCCCGACGGCCTGGAGGGCCGGGCCGGCAGCGTGCCGGGACTGGGGCTTCTGGCGATGCGCACCCGCATGGCGGCGGGCAAGCAGCTGCGCAACGTCGCCGGCACCCTCCTGGACCCCCCGGCCGGGGAGGGTGCGCCGGTGCGCGGCTACGAGATCCACCACGGCGTGAGCGAGGGCCCGGCGCTGGCGCGGCCGCTGATGACGCTCGACGGCCGGCCGGACGGCGCGGTGAGCGATGACGGCCAGGTGCTCGGCACCTACCTGCACGGCCTCTTCGACGAGGCCGGCGCCTGCGCGGCACTGCTCGCCAGGCTCGGCCTGACCGGAGGGACAGGGGAGGACGCCGCCGTCGACTTCGCCGCCCATCGCGAACGCGAACTCGACCGCCTGGCAGATGGCCTGGAGGCGAGCCTGGACATGGATGCCATCGTGGCGCTGGTCCGTGGCTGAGGAGTACGTGTCCCGGACGAGGGAGTTTTGTATACAATGCACCCTCCAAGGGACAGCGACATGAGGCGGTAATGACGGCACGGAGCGGCACTTCCCGGGAGGATTCCACGACCTGGCAGTTTATCGGGGGGCTGGCGTTGCTGGTGGCGCTGGGCCTGAACCTGCGACCGCTGCTGGCCGCCGCCAGCCCGCTGATGGAGGAGATCCGCCTGGCCACCGGGCTCAGCTATACGGTGCTGGCCTGGCTGACCACCTTGCCTTTCCTGTGCATGGGGGCCGTGGCGCTGGCGAGCGGGCGCCTGCAGGCCTGGCTGGGCGAGCAGCGCGGCATCGCCCTGGCCCTGCTGGCCATCGCGGTGGCCTGCGCCCTGCGCCAGGTCAACGGCAGCGGCACGACCCTGCTGGCCACGGCGCTGTTGGGCGGTGCCGGCATCGCCCTGATCCAGGCGCTGGTGCCGGGGCTCGCCAAGCGCCGCTTCGGCCGACGCATGCCGCTCGCCATGGGCGTCTACTCCGCGGCGCTGATGTCCGGCGGCGGCCTGGCCGCCTGGGCGAGCCCCTGGCTGGCGAGCCTCGGCGGCTGGCAGCTGGGGGTGGGCCTGTGGTGGGTGCCGGCGGTGATTACCCTGATGGTATGGGGGTGGCTCGCCCGGCGCCCCCGGGCCCCGGAGCCCGCCTGGGTGGCCCTGGCCGGCCCGCGGCCCTGGCGGCTGCCCCGGGCCTGGCTGCTGGCGCTCTACTTCGGGGTGATCAACGCCGGCTACTCCAGCGTGGTTACCTGGCTGCCGGTCTATTATCGCGAGCTCGGCTGGAGCGCCTCGTCCAGCGGGTTGCTGCTGGCCTGGATGACCATCTTCCAGGTGATCGCCGCCCTGGCGATGCCGGCCCTGGCGCAGCGCCAGTCCCATGCGGATCGCCGCTGGCTGCTGGCCGCGAGCCTGCTGGCCCAGCTCACCGGCTATCTGGGACTGATCCTGCTGCCCGGCCAGGGGGCGCTCGCCTGGGTGGCCATCGCGGGCTTCGGCCTCGGTGCCTGCTTCTCCCTGGGGCTGATCCTGGCCCTGGATCACCTGCCCGATCCCCGCGCGGCGGGCCGCCTGGCCGCCTTCATGCAAGGCTTCGGCTTCATGCTCAACGCGCTTTCGCCCTGGGTCAGCGGCGCCCTGCGCGAGGCCACCGGCGGCTTCCTGGCCGCCTGGATGCTGCTGGCGCTGGGCGTCGCGGCGATGCTGCTGGTCACGCTGCGCTTCGTTCCCCGTGACTACCCGCGGGTGATGGCGGGCGCCGCCGAACGCGCCTGAGGGCTCGTGTTCATGGCATGAAGCGGGTCGGGTCGTCGCTGATCACCGCCTCGACCCCCCACTCCCAGCGCGGGGCGAAGGCGATGGGGTCGTTGGCGGTGTAGCAGAGCAGCCGATAGCCGGCCTCGCTTACCTCCCAGGCCCGGTCCGCCTTCAAGCGCTTCCAGTCGGCATGCACGCTGCAGGCCGCCACCGCCTCGCAGCGCCGCCGCCAGTCGCGGCCGACCCCCTCGACGAGCACCCCCAGCGACAGCGTCTCGGGCCCGGCCAGGACGCGGGCGTGGGCGAGGGCCGCGTCGTTGAAGGAGGAGAGCAGCCGGCGCGATGACGGCACGGCCGCTATCACGGCGGGCACCGCGGCCTCGACCAGCGCCCGGGGATCGCGCCCGCGATTGACCTTGAGCTCCAGGTTGACCCCCATGTCGAGTTCGTCGAGCAGGGCCAACATATCCGCCAGGGTGGCCATGGGCTCGCCGCGGAAGGCCTCGCCGAACCAGCCGCCGGCATCGAGGCGCCGCGCCGCGGCCAGATCCAGGTCGGCCAGCCGGCCGCGGCGATCGGAGCAGCGCCTGAGGCCGGCATCGTGCCAGATCACCGGGGTGCCGTCGCCGAGCAGTTGGACGTCGAGCTCGACCCAGGTCACGCCCACGGCATGGGCGGCGCGCACCGCGGCCAGGGTGTTCTCCGGGGCGCGGGCGGATAGCCCGCGATGGGCGATCAGGCGGGGCAGGGCGAGCGCGGCGTCGGTCATGGATCGGTTCCTGGTCGGCGAGGCGCCGTTCATTCGCGGCGCGAAGGGGACAGCGTAGCGTCATCGGCCGGCGACGGGAAACGCCCCCACGCCCCGGACCTCGGGCCCGGCGCGATCGCGCCAGGATGTGGTAGGCTGCGCGCTTTCGATCCTGGCGCTGGCGCCGGACATACGACGATGCGAGGACACCGAGATGAGAGTCGTGCACATCAAGAATCCCCAGCAGCGCGATGCCTGCCTGGCTCGGCTGTGCGCCGAGGCCTATGGCCAGGACGCCGGGCTCACGCCGCTGGCGACCTTCGCCGGCACCCTGGGGGTGCTGGTCAAGCAGGAGGCGGCCCGGGTGCTGGCGCTGGTGGACGATCGGTCACGCCCGGTGGCGCTGGCCCTGCTGGTGCTCGACGAGGTCGGCAGCAGCATGACGGTGATGCTGCTGGCCGACCTCGACGGCGAGGGCGTGACCCGGCCGGCCGAGCGGCTGGTCGCCGAGCTGGCGCTCAAGGCGCCGCTGCGCGTGGATGCCGTGGGCCCCGAGCAGGAGGCGCGCTTCCGCGAGGCGGGCATCACCCGCTGGCTCGACGGCAAGGCCGGCGTGCGCATCGGGCTCGGGCCCAAGCATCCCGCCGCCTCCGTGGCGGAGCTGCCCCGCGCGCTGACCTTCGACGAGGCCTCGGTGATCCAGTCGTTCAAGCGTGACCGTGCGCTCTTCGACGACTACAAGGCGCGCTTCGTGCGTGGGCTGGAGTCCTTCCCCGCCACGCTTTGAGTCGCGTGTTCGGGCGACATGAATCGCCCTCGCCTTGACCCCCGGGGTGCCCGGGGGCTTGACTGATGGACTCATCCGTCAACGTCACAAGGAAATTCCCATGGCCCAGCGTATCCAGTTTGCCCGCACCGGCGGCCCCGAGGTGATCGAACTCGTCGAGGCCACGCCGGCCGAACCGGCCGCCGGTGAGGTACGCGTCCGCAACCAGGCAGTCGGCCTCAACTTCATCGATATCTACTTTCGCACCGGCCTCTATCCGGCGCCCGGCCTGCCCTCGGGGCTCGGCACCGAGGGCGCCGGCGTGATCGAGGCGGTGGGCGAGGGCGTCACCCACCTGGCGGCAGGCGACCGGGTCGCCTATGCCCAGGGGCCGCTGGGCGCCTACGCCGAGCAGCACGTGCTGCCGGCCGACAAGGTGGTGGTGTTGCCCGAGGCGATCGACGTCGAGACCGCCGCGGCCGGCATGCTCAAGGGCCTCACGGTGCAGTACCTGCTGCGCCAGACGGCTCCCCTCCAAGGCGGCGAGACCATTCTCTGGCACGCCGCCGCCGGCGGGGTCGGCTCGATCGCCTGCCAGTGGGCGAAGGCGCTCGGCGTGAGGCTCATCGGCACCGTCAGCTCCCCGGAGAAGGCGGCGCTGGCCGAGAAGAACGGCGCCTGGGCGACTATCGACTACACGAAGGAGGACGTGGTCGAGCGGGTGCGCGAGCTGACCCATGGTGAGATGTGTGACGTGGTCTACGACTCGGTGGGCAAAGACACCTGGGAGACCTCGCTGGACTGCCTGAAACCGCGCTCGCTGATGGTCAGCTTCGGCAACGCCTCCGGCGCCGTGGAGGGGGTCAACATCGGCATCCTCAACCAGAAGGGGTCGCTATTCGTCACCCGTCCGAGCCTCAACGGCTACGCTGACACCCGCGAGCGGCTGGAGTGGATGGCCGGCGAGCTCTTCGCGATGCTCCAGAGCGGCCAGGTGACGGTCGACATCTCTAACCGCTACCCCCTGGCGGAGGCGGGCAAGGCCCAGGAGGCCCTCCAGGGCCGCCAGACCACCGGGTCGACCATCCTGCTGCCGTGATCCCTCCCCCGCCCGGGGGAAATCACAGCGACTCGTGGAGCTCGCCGATCAACTTCTCGCGCCGCCTCAGCGCGGCGAGCCCCTCATCACCGAGCAAGTTTGCCGCCTCGCAGAGCAGTCCCTCGGCCAGCAGCATGAAGGCGCACATGCTGTTGCTGAAGAAGGGGCTGTGGTTGGGCACCGCGACGTGGTACTCCGCCACCTTGGCGAGGGGGGAGCCGCTGGAGTCGGTCAGGGCGATGACGCGGATGCCCTGGCGCGCCGCCACCTCTGCCGTGGCCAGCACGCTGGGGGTATAGGGAAAGCAGCTCGCCACCACTAGCACGTCGCCCTCGTCGAGCTGGGCCAGCGCATCCGCCACCCCGTGGCGGACGGCATCGAGCGGTGCCGCATCCGAGCGCAGCATGCCCAGGCCGTAGGCCAGGAACGAGGCCAGCGAGGCAAACTGGCGCATGCCGTGGACCCTCACCCGACGCGCCTCCACCAGCAGCCGGGCGCTCCCCGTGAAGGCCTCGCCGTCGATGCTCGTCACCATGTCGACGATATTGGCGCTCTCCTGACGGCCCAGGCGGGCCAGCCGGGCGAGGGCATCGCCGTCCCCCTCACTGTCCAGCAGGCGGGAGACCTGATCGCTGTAGAAGCTCTTGCCCTCCGTGACATTGCGGCGAAACACGGCCTGCAGGCCGGCGAAGCCGTCGAAGCCCAGGCGCCTGGCCAGGCGCGACAGCGTCGAGGGACTGACGCCCAGGCGGTCCGCCAGGTCGCTGATCGACGAGACCGCGGCCTGCTGGGGGGCGGTGACCATCGCCGTCAGCACCCGACGCGAGCGCTTGCCCAGGCGTATCGGACTGCTGCCCTCCTCGATCTGGGTGAGCAGGCGCTGGAGATCACCGAGGGTGTCCGGTCGAGGGGGCTCGGATGTCATCATGGGGGCTCAGCACGTCCTGTGGCGATCGGGGAAGGGCATTGTAGCGCTCGTCGGTCGTGGCGTCAGAAAGGTGTCGAATCCATTTGCAAAAATATTTCCTTTCAATAAAAATGACAAGGTGATTTGCATATATCCCGTATGAGGTCAGCATGAGCCACGTCTTCCATCGTCATCTGCATCAACAGTATCCGACCGCCGTGGGCGGCGACGGCCCCTACCTCATCGATGCCGAGGGGAAGCGCTACCTGGACGCCTGCGGCGGTGCCGCGGTGTCCTGCCTGGGCCACAGCAATGTCGAGGTGATCGAGGCGATACGTGAGCAGGTCGGGCGGCTCGCCTATGCCCACACCTCCTTCTTCACCAACGAGCCGATGGAGGCCCTGGCGGACTTCCTGGTCGAGCGCGCGCCGCAGGGGCTCTCGTCGGTCTACTTCGTCTCGGGCGGGTCCGAGGCGGTGGAGGCGGCCCTCAAGCTGGCGCGCCAGTACTTCATCGAGCGCGGCGAGCCCCAGCGCAAGCACCTGATCGCGCGTCGCCAGAGCTATCACGGCAACACCCTGGGTGCCCTGGCGACCGGCGGCAACGCCTGGCGCCGGCAGCAGTTCGAGCCGCTGCTGGTCCAGGTGAGCCACGTCAGTCCCTGCTATGCCTATCGGGATCAGGCTCCCGGCGAGACCCCGGAGACCTACGGCGAGCGGCTGGCGGCGGAGCTCGAGGCCGAGATCCAGACCCTGGGGCCGGAGACGGTGATGGCCTTCGTCGCCGAGCCGGTGGTCGGCGCGACGCTCGGCGCGGTGCCGCCGGTCCCGGGCTACTTCAAGCGGGTGCGCGAGATCTGCGATCGCCACGGCATCCTGCTGATCCTCGACGAGGTGATGTGCGGCATGGGCCGCACCGGCAGCCTGTTCGCCGCCGAACAGGAGGGCGTGACCCCTGACCTGATGACCATTGCCAAGGGCCTGGGCGCCGGCTACCAGCCGATCGGGGCGACCCTGGTTAGCGAGCGAATCCGCGCGGCCATCGCCGAGGGATCGGGGTTCTTCCAGCACGGCCACACCTACATCGGCCACGCCACCGCCTGCGCTGCCGCCTTGGCGGTGCAGCGTACCGTCGAGGAGCGCGGCCTGCTGGAGCGGGTCGTCCGCCTGGGCGAGGGGCTCCAGCAGCGCCTCGAGGCGCGCTTCGGAGAGCATCCCTACGTCGGTGACATCCGCGGCCGGGGGCTCTTCCGTGGGCTCGAACTGGTGGCCGACCGCGGCGCCAAGACGCCGTTCGATCCGTCGCGCAAGCTGCATGCGGCGGTCAAGCGCACGGCCATGGACAAGGGCCTGATGTGCTATCCGATGGGCGGCACCCTGGATGGGCGCCAGGGCGACCATATCCTGCTGGCCCCACCCTTCATTCTCGAGGAGTCCCATCTGGACGAGATCGTCGACAAGCTTGACGCGACCCTGAAGACCGTCTTCGACCACGCCTAACGGAGTCCAAGTCCGATGTCGATCGACTCTCGCCTCTCCCCGCTGGACGAGGCCACCATGGCGCCCGAGCAGCGCCGCGTCCTGGACGCCATCCTGAGCGGCCCCCGCGGCAACCTGGACGGCCCCTTCCTGGCCTGGATCCACAGCCCGGAGCTGGCCGACCACGCCCAGCGCCTCGGCGCCTTCTGTCGCTACGGTACCCGCCTGGAGCTGCGACTCACGGAACTGGCGATCCTGTTCACCGCGTCCTGGTGGCAGTCCCAGGCCGAGTGGCAGATCCATGCGCCCATCGCCCGCGATGCCGGGATCGGCGAGGCGGTGATCGAGGCGCTCCGGGAAGGGCGCGAGCCCGCCTTCGAGCGCGACGACGAGGCGCTGATATACCGCCTGGGCAAGACGCTCTACACCACCCGGCGCGTCGACGAGGCGCTCTACGCCGAGGCGGTGGCGGCCTTCGGCGAGCCGGCGGTGGTGGAGCTGGTGGGGGTGTTCGGCTACTACGCCCTGGTGGCCATGACCCTCAACGTCTTCGAGGTGCGCCGGGGCACGGAGCCCCTGCCGTTCGCCGAGCCGTAACGGGGCCGTCGGGCAGCGCCGAGCCGTCCGACGTTCTCCACCCTGCACGCCCCCGGCCCCGTGCCGGGGGCGCGTATCGTGGGCGATGGCCGGCGGGAAACGCTGGCTTTTCTTGGCCACGGCTGTTGTGCTGACGTCATCCTGACGGCACAGGGAGGTGATCGGAGATGAGCGACAGCACCCAGGTGTTCCTGATCCTCGGCGCGACGCTCGCGGCCTTCGTGTGGGGCCGGTTTCGCTACGACCTGGTGGCGCTGGGCGCGCTGTTGGCCTCGGTGCTGCTGGGGCTGGTGCCGACGGACGAGGCCTTCTACGGCTTCGGCCATCCCGCCGTGATCACCGTCGCCGCGGTGTTGGTGCTCAGTCGCGGCTTCGAGCGCTCGGGGCTCGTCGACCTGATCGCCGAGCAGGTCCTCAAGGTCGGCGATCGCCTGATCCTGCAGATGCTGGTGCTCACCGGCACCGTGCTGGTGCTCTCCGGGGTGATGAACAACGTCGGTGCCCTGGCGCTGATGCTGCCGGTGGCAATCCGCATGGCCCGGGAGCACGACAGTCCGCCGTCGCTGCTGCTGATGCCGCTGGCCTTCGGCTCCCTGCTCGGCGGCCTCACCACCCTGATCGGCACCCCGCCCAACATCATCATCTCCAGCTACCGTGCCCAGGCGACCGGAGAGAGCTTCGGCATGTTCGACTTCTTCCCCGTGGGGGCCAGCGTGGCGCTGGTCGGCCTGGCCTTCATCGTGCTGGTGGGTTGGCGCCTGGTGCCCCAGCGGGCCGGCAAGGCCTCCCGGGAGGAGATGTTCGACACCGCCCACTACCTGGTGGAGCTGCGCGTACCCGAGGACGGCAAGGCGGTGGGCTGGTCGCTGCGTGACCTGCACCAGGCCCTGGAGGAGACCATCCCGGTGCTGGCGGTGGTGCGCGGCGACAAGCGCCATGCCGGGCACGCCTTCCACGGCACCCTGGACGAGGGCGATATCCTGCTAGTGGAGGCCGGGCCCGAGGAGATGAAGCTGATCGAGGACAAGGCGGGCCTGGTGGTCGGCCCCGAGCCGCCGCCGGACGAGGAGGCGCAGGAGCGTGAGGCGTCGGCCACGCCTCGCGAGGCCCGACAGGGTGATGCGTCGCAGGAGGACGAGCCGCAGGGCGAGGAGGAGGAAGCCAAGCACTCCGCGGTGGATACTGAGGGCCTGCAACTGGTCGAGGCGGTGGTGCGCAACGACTCCATGATGATCCATCGCACCGTCACCCAGCTGCGCCTGCACAACCAGTTCGGCCTGCACCTGGTGGCGGTAGCCAGGGACGGGGGCCGCCTCAACCAGCGCCTGCGCGACATTCGCTTCCGGGCCGGCGACGTGCTGCTGCTGCAGGGCGGCGAGGGTGAGATCGGCGAGAGCCTCACCACCCTGGGCTGCCTGCCGCTGGCCAGCCGCAACCTGACCCTGGGCCGGCCGCGCATGCTGGCGGTCTCGGTGGCCATCTTCGCCGCGGCGGTCATCGCCATGGTGCTGGACCTCATGCCCTCGTCGGTGGCGCTGACCGCTGCCGCCCTGGTATCGCTGATGGTGGGCGTGCTGTCGCTGCGCGAGGGCTACCAGGCCATCGATGGCCCGGTGATCGTGCTGCTGGGGGCGATGATCCCGGTGGGCCAGGCACTGGAGACCAGCGGTGGGGCTACCCTGATCGCCGATACCCTGCTGGTCATGGGTCGCGAGTGGCCGGTGGTGGCCATCCTGGTGGGGCTGTTCCTGATCTGTACGCTGCTCTCCAATGTGATCAACAACGCCGCGGCGGCGCTGCTGATGGCGCCCATCGCGGCGAGTCTCGCCGAGGGCTTCGGCGTCTCCCTGGACCCCTTCCTGATGGTGGTGGCGATCAGCGCCTCTGGCGCCTTCCTGACCCCCATCGGCCACCAGTCCAACACCCTGGTGATGGGCCCGGGCGGTTACCGCTTCGGCGACTACTGGACATTGGGACTGCCGCTGACCCTGGTGGTGATGGCGGTGGCGATCCCGCTGATCCTGGTCGTCTGGCCGCTGTAGCGGGGGGCAGGAGAAATGTCCGCTCGCCAGACCTCGGTGGAGAGGGCTCAGGCCGGCTGGTGGCGCAGCACCTTGGTCTTGTCGGTGACGAAGGCGTCGTAGGCGAAGTCGTCCACGCTGAGCAGCTCCAGCACCGCGGCCTCGCGCTCCTGCATGAAGGTAGCGTCCTCCTCACTCATCAGCCCCTGTGCCAGGGCGGCCTCGACCCGCTGTTCCGGATGCAGTGCCTCGGCCGGCAGTTCGCCCTTGGCGTAGGCCTTGTTGACCCGGCGATAGAGCGCCTCGGCGCGCTCCTGGCTCGCCAGCAGGGCGTTGTAGCGGGCCAGCGGGTTATCGCGACTGCCGTCGTTCTCCTGCCAGGTGGCGTCGAGCAGGTAGCGGCGCAGGGGCGTGTCCCGGGAAACGGCCTGGGCGATCTCGCGAGTCAGCGTGTCCTCGGGGCGCTTCCAGCGCCGGCCCGTGGGCATCACGATGACGCGCAGCGCGCGGCCCAGGGCGCGGCTCGGCAGGTTGTCGAAGAGCTCGTCGAGGGCCTGTTCCGCGCGGCCCAGAAGGAACCGGCAGCCATAGTGCAGCAAGGCCGCCTCGCCCTCGACCTTGTGGCCCTCGTGCCACTGCTTGAGTGTCATCGAGGCGAGGTAGAGGTTGGAGAGCACGTCGCCGAGCCGTGCGGAGAGCATCTCGCGCTGCTTGAGCCGGGAGCCGAGGCTCGCCATGGCGGCGTCGGCGCAGAGCCCGAAGCCGGCCGAGAGGCGGGCGATGTCCCGGGCGTAGGGCGCGGCGATCTCGTCGAAGGGCACGCTCGGATGGCCGAGCCCCAAGCCCTGGGTGAGGGCGCGGGCGGCGTTGCCGAAGATCAGCCCGGCATGGCCGAAGAAGGCCCGGTCGAAGGCCGCGACGTCATCGGCGTCCTTGGCGGCCAGCTCCTCGAGCACGAAGGGGTGGCAGCGGATGGCGCCCTGGCCGAAGATCATCAGGTTACGGGTCATGATGTTGGCGCCCTCGACGGTGATCGCCACCGGGTTGGCGCTGTAGCCGATGCCGAGGTAGTTGCGCGGCCCTAGGGTCACCGCCTTGCCGCCGTGGATGTCCATGGCGTCGCCGAGGATCACCCGCTGGAATTCGGTGAGCTGGCTCTTGAGGATCGCCGAGGGCACCGCCGGCTTCTCGCCGTGGTCGATGGTGTTGGCGGTCTGGTAGACCGCGGCGCGAGAGACATAGGCCAGCGCGGCCATGCGCGCCAGGGGCTCCTGGACGCCCTCCATCTCGGCCACCGACACGTTGAACTGACGGCGGATCCGGGCGAAGCCGCCGCTCCAGCCCAGGGCGTAGCGGGCGGTACCGGTAGCGCCGGAGGGCAGGGTGATGCAGCGCCCGATGGAGAGACACTCGACCAGCATCCGCCAGCCCTGGCCGATCATCTCCGGCCCGCCGATGATGGTGGAGAGCGGCACGAAGACGTCGTGGCCCTTGATCGGGCCGTTCAGGAAGGGGCTGCCGATGGGGTGGTGGCGACGGCCGATCTCCATGCCGGCGGTATCGCGGGGAATCAGCGCCAGAGTGATGCCGCGATCTTCCTCCTTGCCGAGCAGCTGGTCCGGATCGAAGAGTCGAAAGGCTAGGCCCACGACGCTGGCGATGGGGGCCAGGGTGATCCAGCGCTTCTCGAAGTTCAACCGTAGGCCGAGGACCTCCTCGCCGTCGATGACCCGCTTGCACACCACCCCGGTGTCGGGGAGGGCCGTGGCATCGCTTCCGGCCCGCGGGCCGGTCAGGCCGAAGCAGGGGATCTCGCGGCCGTCGGCCAGGCGCGGCAGGTAGTGATCCTTCTGCTGCTCGGTACCGTACTTGAGCAGCAGCTCGCCTGGCCCCAGGGAGTTGGGTACGCCCACGGTGACCATCAGCGTCTCGCTGATCGACAGCTTCTGCAGCACCAGGGACTGTGCCTTGGCCGAGAAGCCCAGGCCGCCGTAGGCCTTGGGGATGATCATGCCGAAGAAGCCTTCCTGCTTCAGGTAGTCCCAGAGCTCCTGGGGTAGGTCGGCGCGTTCCCGGGCGATCTCCCAGGCGTTACACATGCCGGCGGCCACGCTGCACTGGTGATCGAGGAAGGCGTGTTCCTCGTCCGAGAGCCCCTCGTCGCGATAGTCGAGCAACGTCTGCCAGTCCGGGCGTCCGGTGAAGAGCTCACCGTCCCAGGCCACGCTGCCGGCCTCGAGTGCTACGCGCTCGGTGTCCGAGACCCTGGGGGCGACCTTCTTGAACAGCGCGAACAGCCGCGGCGTCAGCCAGCGGGTGCGCAGGGCGGGCAGGCCGCAGGCGGCGATGCCCGCGGCCGCGATGAGCAGCAGCGCGCCGAGGATCGACGCGCCGGCCACCAGGCCGACGAGGCCGAGCCCCGCGGTCACGGCCAGGGCGGGCAGGGCACCGGCCTCCCGGCGCATCACGATGAGCAGGCCGATGACGGCCAGCACGAGCAGGATCAGGGTCAGCATGGTGGGCTCCGACGAATTCGAACACTTGTTTGAATCCTATCAGCCTAGCGCAATAAACGCCGCCTGACCACCACCGAATCCTGCGCGGCCACCAACGAAAACGCCCCGCGCGAGGCGGGGCGTAGGGAGGGGACCGGGCGGGTCAGGCCAGGCGGCGCTGCGGTTCCCGTCGGGCGGGGGCGTCGCCTGCCACGTAGTAGGGGGCATCGCTTCTCGGCAGCGGCTCGCGGCCGCGGATCTTGTCGGCCATCTTCTCGGCGAGCATGATCGTCGGCGCGTTGAGGTTGCCGGTGGGGATCACCGGGAACAGCGAGGCGTCGATCACCCGCAGGCCCTCCAGGCCGTGGACCCGGCCGGTGCCGTCGACCACGGCATCCTCCCCCTCGCCCATGCGGCAGCTGCCGCAGGGGTGATAGGCGGTCTCGGCATGCGCCTTGACGAAGGCGTCGAGCGCTTCATCGGACTGCACATCCGGTCCAGGGGAGACCTCCCGGCCGCGGTATTCGTCGAAGGCCGGCTGGGCGATGATCTCACGGGTCAGGCGGATGGCGTCGCGGAACTCCTGCCAGTCCTTCTCGGTGGACATGTAGTTGAAGAGGATCGAGGGCGCGGCCTCGGGGTCGCGGGAGGTCAGGCGCACTCGGCCGCGGCTCTCCGAGCGCATCGAGCCCACGTGGGCCTGGAAGCCGTGGGCCTGCACCGCGCTCTTGCCGTTGTAGCTGATGGCGATGGGCAGGAAGTGGTACTGCAGGTTGGGCCACGCCTCCTCGTCGCTCGAGCGGATGAAGCCCGCCGCCTCGAACTGATTGCTGGCGCCCACCCCGGTGCCGAGGAAGAGCCACTCGGCGCCGATCTTCGGCTGGTTGTACCACTTGAGCGCCGGATAGAGCGAGATCGGCTGGGTGCACTCGTACTGGATGTACATCTCCAGGTGATCCTGCAGGTGCGCGCCGACGTTCTCGTTGACCTTGACCGCCTCGATGCCGAACTCGTCGAGCACGTCCTTCGGGCCCACGCCGGAGCGCTGCAGGATCTGCGGCGAGGCGATGGCGCCGGCGCACAGCAGCACCTCGCGGCGGGCGTGAACCGCCTGGGGCTTGCCGTGTCGCGCGTAGCGCACGCCGGTGGCGCGCCTGTCCTCGAAGGTGATGACGTCGGTGATGGCGCGGGTCTCGATGGTCAGGTTCGGCCGGCCCTTAGCCTGGTCGAGGTAGCCCCGGGCGGTGGAGGCGCGTCGCCCGTTGGGGGTGACGAAGCGGTCCATGGGGCCGAAGCCCTCCTGCTGGTAGCCGTTGACGTCCTCGGTGGCCGGATAGCCCGCCTGCTGGCCCGCCTCGATGAAGGCGTGATAGAGCGGATTGTTGCCTTCCTTCGGCGTCGCTACGGACACGGGGCCATCACCGCCGTGATAATCGTTGGGGCCGATGTCGCGGGACTCCGCCTTCCTGAAGTAGGGCAGGCAGTCGGCGTAGGTCCAGTCCTCGAGCCCTGAGTTATTGGCCCAGCCGTCATAGTCCAGGGCGTTGCCGCGGATGTAGCACATGCCGTTGATCAACGAGGAGCCGCCCAGCCCCTTGCCGCGGCCGCACTCCATGCGCCGGCCGTCCATGTACGGCTCCGGGTCGGTCTCGAAGGCCCAGTTGTAGCGCTTGCCCTGCAGCGGGTAGGCCAGGGCCGCCGGCATCTGGGTGCGGAAGTCGAAGCGATGATCGGGGCCGCCGGCCTCGAGCAGCAGGACGCTGACCTCGGGGTCCTCGGTCAGGCGGGTGGCCAGGACGTTGCCGGCGGAGCCGGCGCCGATGATGACGTAGTCGAATTCGCGGGACGGTGACATGGAGCCTCCCTGAGAGAGCAAAGGGTTACGACGGCGAGGTGCTCGCCGGTCAGGCGGCGGGGAAAGGCCCCCGCGCCCGGGTGATGATTGAAAAAGGCAACGAGATGAGCGTGGACGGGGAAGGTGAAGGGCTTCGTTGACTCTTCGGTGCGATGAGCTTTGCCCGTCGACAAGCCTCGCGAGGGCGCTGTGAACCCTTCCCTGGGCGCTACCGATGCCATCCCTGGCATAGGACCCTCGCTATGGCTTGTCCCCGGCGCTCATCTAGCGGCGGATCATCGGCGTGCGATCAGAACACCGATTCGAAGGGCCCCATCTCGACCTGCACCGACTTGGTTTGGGTGTAGTGGGCCAGGGTCTCGATGCCGTTCTCGCGGCCCACCCCGGACTGCTTGACGCCGCCTACCGGCATCTCGGCCGGGGACTCGCCCCAGGTGTTGATCCAGCAGATGCCGGCTTCCAGGCGCCGAATCACGCGGTGAGCGCGGTTGAGCCCTTCGGTGAAGATACCGGCGGCCAGGCCGTACTCCGTGTCGTTGGCGCGGCGGATCACCTCCTCCTCGTCGTCGAAGGCGAGGATCGCCATCACCGGGCCGAAGATCTCCTCGCGCACGATGCGCATCTCGTCGGTGCAGTCGGTGAAGATGGTCGGTGCGGCCCAGGCGCCGCTGGCCCAGTCAACGCCGCCTGTGCCGTCCTGATCCCAGGCCTCGCCGCCGGCCAGCACGCGGGCGCTTTCTTGCTGGCCCAGCGCGATGTAGGCGAGCACCTTCTCCTGGTGCTCGAAGCTCACCAGCGGGCCGAAGTTGACGCTCGGGTCGAGCGGGTCGCCGGCGCGGATGCGCGCCACCCGCTCGACGAGCTTCGCTTCGAAGGCCGCCTTGACGGTGCGATCGACGAAGACCCGGGTGCCGTTGGTGCAGATCTGTCCGCTGGAGTAGAAATTGGCCATCATCGCGGCGTCGGCGGCGCGGTCCAGGTCGGCATCGGCGAAGACGATCAGCGGCGACTTGCCGCCGAGCTCCATGGTCACGTCCTTTAGGGTCGAGCCGCCGGCCGCGGCCATCACCTTGCGGCCGGTCCCGGCCTCGCCGGTGAACGAGATCTTGTCGATGCCGCGGTGGCCGGTGAGCATCTCCCCGACCCGGGCATCGCCCTGGACGACGTTGAAGACGCCGTCGGGCAGGCCCGCCTCGCTGAAGATCTCGGCTAGGATCATGGTGGTCAGTGGCGTGACCTCGCTGGGCTTGAAGACCACCGCGTTGCCGGCGGCCAGCGCCGGGGCGCTCTTCCAGCAGGCGATCTGGATCGGGTAGTTCCAGGCGCCGATGGCGCCGATCACGCCCAGCGGCTCGCGCCGGGTGTAGACGAAGGAGTCCTCGCGCAGCGGGATCTGGGCACCCTCGAGGGCCGGGGCCAGTCCGGCGTAGTACTCGAGCACATCGGCGCCGGTGACCACGTCTACCGCCGCGGTCTCGCTGATCGGCTTGCCGGTGTTACGGGTCTCGAGTTCGGCGATCTCGTCGTTGCGCTCGCGCAGCAGCGCCACGGCGCGATAGAGGATGCGGCCACGCTCCATGCCGCTCATCGCGCCCCAGGCCTGCTGGCCCCGGCGAGCGGCGGCTACGGCGGCGTCCACGTCGGCCTCGGCGGCCTGGGGCACCTCGGCGAGCAGCGAGCCGTCGAAGGGATTGACCACGGGAAAGGTCTCGCCCGAGGTGGCGGCCGCGTGGCGGCCGTCGATGTAGAGAGTCTGGGGGGCGGAAGATGCCATGCTGGCCTCCGTTCAGGTAGGGGAGAGGGTATCGTGGGTGTCGAGCAGCCGGTCGAGATAGTCGTGGGCCAGGCGACGCGCCTCGTCGCTGTTCAGGCCCTCGGGCGTCAGCGCGCCGCGCAGCCACAGACCGTCGATCAGCGCGGCTAGGGCGCGGGCGCAGGCGCGCGCCTCGTGACGGGGCATCAGCCGACGGAACTGGTGACAGAGATTGGCGTAGAGGCGCCGGTCGTTGACGTGCTGAAGGCGCGCCAGCGTCGGCCGGTGCATGCTGCTGGCCCAGAAGGCCAGCCAGGTCTTGGCCACCGGCCCGGTAACCTGGCTGCCATCGAAGTTGCCGTCGATGATGGCGCCGAGATGCGCCCGCGGGTTCGAGGTCTGCAGGGCGTTGCGCCGTGCGGCCACCGCCTCGCCCAGGTCGCCCAGGATCTGGCGCATGGTGGCCTCCAGCAGGCCGTCCTTGCCGCCGAAGTAGTGGCTGATGATGCCGGCGGAGACCCCCGCGTGGCGGGCGATGCGCATCACCGTCGCGTCGGCCAGGCCGACTTCGTCGATGGCCGCGATGGTCGCCTTGATCAGCTGCTGGCGGCGGATGGGTTCCATTCCGACCTTTGGCACCGTTGCTGGCTCCTCTCCCGTGAATTGATCTTGCACCCAACGCATCAGGCGTGGTTACCATGTAGCTTGCCATTTCTTTATTGAACGTTCAATCAATAAAGGTCTGATGCGATTTTCCGTCAGTCGGTGGCGATGTCGCCGTGGCTATACTGGATGTCCAACAAGAGGAACGCTCCCATGAACATGACCCTCCTGAATCGTCGCACGGCCCTCGGCGTCGGCGCCGCCGCCCTCGGGTTTGCCGTCTCACCGCTGCAGGCCGCCGAGCCCGAGAGCTGCGACACGGTGCGCTTCGCCGAGGTCGGCTGGACCGACATCACGGTCACCACCGCCCTGACCACCGAGGTGCTCGAGGCGCTGGGCTACGAGACGCGCATCGATACCATCTCGGTGCCGATCGCCTATTCCGGCATGAAGAACGACGACTTCGACGTCTTCCTGGGCAACTGGATGCCCTCCATGGCGTCGATCAGCGACCCCTATGTCGAGGATGGCAGCGTCGATCGTCTCGGCGCCAACCTCGAGGGCGCCAAGTACACCCTGGCGGTGCCGCAGTACGTGCACGATGCCGGCGTCACCTCGGTGGCCGATCTCGCCGAACATGCCGAGAAGTTCGACAGCAATATTCACGGTATCGAGGCCGGTAACGACGGTAACCAGCTGATCCAGGACATGATCGACGACGACGCCTTCGGCCTCGGCGACTGGTCGCTGGTCGACTCCAGCGAGGCCGGCATGCTCGCCGAGCTGAGCGCGCGCAGCCCCGACGAGATGTGGATGGTGTTCCTCGGCTGGGAGCCGCACCCCATGAACACCAACTACGACATGGCCTACCTCTCGGGGGCCGACGACTACTTCGGGCCGAACCTGGGCGGGGCCACGGTGTATACCAACACCCGGAGCGGCTACGTCGAGGAGTGCAGCAACGTCGGCGCGTTGCTCGAGAACCTCGAGTTCACCCTCACCATGGAGAACCAGCTGATGGGCGAGATCATGGATCAGGGCGAGGATCCCCGCGCTGCGGCCCGCGCCTACCTGCAGGCCAATCCCGCGGTGCTCGAGACCTGGCTCGAGGGTGTCACGACCCGCGAGGGCGAGCCGGGACTGCCGGCGGTGCAGGACGCGCTCGATATCGAGAGCTGAGTGCCTCGCGGGCTTGCCATGGCGCGGGCCCGCGTGCATAATCCATCCCCGTTGCCCGGCCCTGGTCGGGCAACCTGTTGATAAGGCTACGTAGCTCAGCTGGTTAGAGCACATCACTCATAATGATGGGGTCCCCTGTTCGAATCAGGGCGTAGCCACCAGAACATGCAAGAACGCCCGTCAGGCCTCGGCCCGTCGGGCGTTTTTCGTTGAGCGTTCACCCGGCCTGGCGGGCACCGATATGCCAATCACGACTTGACCTTGCGGGCCCGATCCGTATACTACGCCCCGTGTTCGAGGTCATTCCCCGATAGCTCAGTTGGTAGAGCAAATGACTGTTAATCATTGGGTCGCAGGTTCGAGTCCTGCTCGGGGAGCCAGCTTCGCTCAGCGTGTCTCGGTACACGTCGCGACGAGCACCATACGGCATGCGGTCATTCCCCGATAGCTCAGTTGGTAGAGCAAATGACTGTTAATCATTGGGTCACAGGTTCGAGTCCTGTTCGGGGAGCCAACCGCTCCTAGCTGCCTGCCGTATCCCTCGCAATACCCTGCATCGTTCCCCGATAGCTCAGTTGGTAGAGCAAATGACTGTTAATCATTGGGTCACAGGTTCGAGTCCTGTTCGGGGAGCCA
>NZ_VBUI01000019.1 GCF_005780185.1 Halomonas urmiana
AGTATATTGAGCAGCAAGCCCGCCCACATTGAGGGCCGCTTCGCGACCCGCGCTATCCTTCCCCGCACTAAAAGTACGGGGAATGCCGCGCATTCTGGTCAGAAGCCAGACAGTATGGTTCAACTCACCAGGGTCGCCAGCTTGGCCAGTACGTCATCCATGACCTCTGGCGGAACGCTCTCCACCCATCGCCCCTGACGGGCCTCGATGTCCAGGGTGCGCACTTGGCTGCACAATACGACGCCGGTGGTAGTCGTACCCGCATCGGCCAGCGACACCGTGAAGCCTCGTGAGCGAGCGAAGCCGCCACCGTTGGTGATCGGCGCGACCAGGGGCGTGCCCATGGCGAGATTGAACGCGTCCGGTGACACGATCAGCACCGGGCGCATGCCTTGCTGTTCATGGCCCCGAGTGGGGTTGAGCGAGACAAAATAGATGTCACCGCGCCGCATTACAGCAGCTCACGGCCGACGGGCTCGGCATCCAGCCACTCGCGCTCGTCGGCGGACATGTCCGCCGTGGTGTCGCACTGGGCCAGCAGCTCCTCGAGGGAGTAGTGCGGCTTGGCCGGTTCCACGACCAGGCGCCCGTGATCGATCTCGATCTCGACTTGAGAGCCAGCGTGCAGATGCAGCTGATCGAGCAGTGCCCGCGGCACCGCCATCATGATAGAACCGCCGACGCGGCGAAGATTGGTAGTGCTCATGTTGACCTCCTGCGCGGGTCGCGCCATTGAGTTATACAAAAATATAACGCATCATCACGTACAGCGCAATCGATCACCCGGCGCGCCTCTAGGACCTGTCCGACTTCCAGCGAGACGCTGGACAGTGTGACGTGTGTGACCAAAATGCGCGGCATGCCCCGTACTTTTAGTGCGGGGAAGGATAGCGCGGGCGCCGCAGGCGCCCTATAATACTGGATATATTCACAGTTAAAGGTGCTTTGTGCAACGCCTCCAAGCCTTCAAATTCGAACTGATGCCCAACGGCGAGCAGGTGCGCAAGATGCGCCAGTTTGCCGGCATGGCGAGGTTCGTGTTCAACCGAGGGCTGGCATTGCAAAAGGAACGGCATGAAGCCGGTGAAAAGAAGCTCAGCTATGCCGCCTTGTGCAAAGTGCTCACCGGCTGGCGGAACAGCGTCGAGACGCCTTGGCTGAAGGATGGCCCGATCCACCCGCTCCAGCAGTCGCTAAAGGATCTGGAGCGCGCCTACGCCAACTTCTTCGCCAAGCGGGCCGACTTCCCGCGCTTCAAGAAGAAAGGCCAGCGCGACAGCTTCCGCTACCCCGATCCCAAGCAGATCAGGCTCGACCAGGGCAATCGTCGGCTCTACCTGCCCAAGCTGGGCTGGCTGCGCTTCCGCAAGAGCCGCGAGGTGCTGGGGACGGTCAAGAACGTCACCGTCAGCCAGTCGGCCGGGCGGTGGTTCGTCTCGATCCAGACCGAGCGCGAGGTCGCGGTGCCGGCGCCCACCGGCGCCGCCGTGGGCATCGACCTGGGCGTGGCGCGGTTCGCCACGCTCTCCGATGGCAGCTATCTCGCTCCCCTCAATAGCACCAAGAAGCATCACGTGGCGCTGCGCAAGGCGCAGCAGGCCATGAGCCGCAAGACCCAGTTCAGCAACAACTGGAAGAAAGCCAAGGCCCGCGTCCAGAAGGTTCAGGCACGCATCGCCAATGCCCGGCGCGACTTCCTTCACAAGGCTTCCGCCACGATCTGCCAAAACCACGCGCTCGTGGTGCTGGAAGACCTGCAGGTAGGCAACATGTCGCGCTCGGCCAGAGGCAGTGTCGAGCAGCCCGGCCGCCACATCCGTCAGAAATCTGGTCTCAACCGTTCAATCCTCGACCAGGGCTGGGTCGAGTTTCGGCGCCAGCTCGACTACAAGCTGGCCTGGCGCGGGGCGCACCTGGTCGTCGTGCCACCGCAAAATACCAGCCGCACCTGCCCCGAGTGCGGGCATATAGCGGCCGAGAACCGGCGTAGCCAGGCCCGGTTTGCCTGTGTCGAATGTGGCTTCGCGGCCAATGCCGACCACGTCGGCGCCATCAATGTGTTAAGGGCGGGGCACGCCCGGTTAGCCTGTGAAGTGAGTGGTGCGGTAAGGCCGCCAGCAGCAGGAACCCACCGAAGCGACTCAGGAGCGGCTCAATGCCGCGCCTGAGCGCCGTAGGAATCCCCTTCCTTTCCGCCGCAGGCGGCAGCTTCCTAAGAAGCTGAGGGAGGGGAGGACGTCAAGTATTACGGGATGAACGACAAGAGCCCGTTCTCTACCTCCGACAGCGTGGATCATCCCGTCAGCCTGTATGCCGCCACCAAAAAGGCCAACGAGCTGATGGCGCATACCTACTCGCATCTCTATGGCATTCCAGCCACGGGACTGCGCTTCTTCACGGTCTATGGCCCCTGGGGCCGACCGGATATGGCGATGTTCAAGTTCACCCGGGCGATCCTCGCGGGAGAACCGCTGCAGGTGTTCAACCAGGGCGAGATGTCGCGGGATTTCACCTACATCGACGATATCGTCGAGGGAGTGGTGCGCATCCTCGAGGTAATACCGGCCGCCGATCCGGACTGGCGGGCCTCCCAAGGTGGGCCGGATAGCAGCAGCGCCCCCTATGCGCTCTATAGCGCTCTATAACATCGGCCATGGCAGCCCGGTGGGGCTGATGGACTTCATTCGCGCCGTGGAAGCCGCCACCGGCAGGGACGCGATCTGCGATTATCAGCCGATGCAGCCCGGCGACGTGCCACGCACCTGGGCCGATACCGAGGCCCTCTTCACCGCCACCGGCTACCGGCCGCGAGTCAAGGTCGAAGAGGGTGCCCGGCAGTTCGTTGAGATGACCCGACAATCGGGGCATATCGGGCACCACAAAACTCAGACTGCCTCAGTGGCGCCGCTATGGCAGGATAGTGTGTTACGTGTTGTCACACATACAACGTTACGCCACGAGAATAAGAGTTCGCCATGGCCAACGCATTGCTGCCCCGTCTCCTGTATCGCGGCTTCGATCTTGTCAATAAGGGCGAGCTGGGTCGGTCTTACCGGGCCGCCCGTGACAGCAACGGCCAGCACCTGCCCTTCGCGCGTGCCGAGCTCGAGGCGTATGCCAGGCGGTGGGGCTTTGATGCCGTGCTGGAACACAACCCGCTGATGGACAAGGCGGCTATTCGGCGTTGGACAGAGAAGGTCTCGCTTGGCGATGTCCATGGCTGGGCCTATACCGGCGGCTCTTCCGGCGAGCCGCTGCGGGTTCCCTACTCCAGGCAGCGCGGCCTGATGCGCACCGCGACGTTCACCTACTTCAACGAGGCGGCGGGGTATCAGCTGGGGGATCCCTTTTGCCTGATTCGGGCCAAGAGCCGCTCGTCGCTCATGAAGTACCTGCGCAATGAGCACATCTTTATTCCGGGAGATATTTCCGAGCCCAGGATCCGCGAGTTCATCAAGGCGCTCAGGGACAAGAAGATCAAGGTGCTGATGGGCTACCCGAGCGTCATGTACGAAGTGGCGCTCTACCTGGAGCAGCACCCCTCAGAGAAGGAGGGCCTGTCGGTCCGCTCGCTGATTTCCATTTCCGAACCGCTCGAGCCCGTCAAGCGAGACGTGATCCACCAGGCCTTCGGCTGTGCGTTCGTCGACCGGTACAGCAATGAGGAAGTGGGATTGATGGCCCAGCAAGCGGCGTTCGGGGGCGAGTATTACGTCAACAAGTTCGGGGTCTATGTCGAGGTGGTGGACCCGACCACCTGGAGGCCGGTCGCGGAAGGCGAGCAGGGCAGGGTGGTGGTGACCGATATCGGCAACGACCTGATACCGATCATCCGCTACGACACCGGCGACCTGGCCACGGCCGCTCGCTACCGGGACGGGCAGCTGTTGACCCTCAGGGAGGTGGTGGGGCGCGTGTCGGAGCAGATCTTCTCGGTGGCCGGCCATCCGATTTCACCGCTGATGCTGGGCCCCTATATCCATAAGCCCCTTTCACGGCAGGGCCCGGGGGGCCAGTACCAGTTCGCCCAGACGGCCGCCGGGCAGTACGAGGTGCGGCTCAAGGCCGGCAAAGCGGACATCGCCGATCCCGTGATCGAGGAGATCATCGATGGCCTGACACAGGTGCTGGGGCACCAGGCAGCCATCAGGGTGGTGTTTTGCGACGATATTCCTCCGCAGCCCTCCGGGAAGCGGCCGATCTACAAGAACGAGATGGAGATGGGTGCGTGAGGCCGGGGGCTTGCCATGTATGACCTCTTGAAGACCCTGGTGGCCCAGCTGGCGATGCCGCTGCCGGTCACCCTGATACTGCTGGCGCTGGGATGGCTACTGGCCTGGCGTGGCGCGCGCCGCCTGGGCCTGGGCGCGGCGGCCCTGGGGCTGGTGCTGCTCTTCCTGGCGAGCTGGGCGCCGGTCGCCGACCGCTTGCTGGCCCCGCTGGAGGCGCGTTATCCCGCCCTGCAGGCGCTGCCGGAGGACCCGCCGCTGGCCGGCATCGTGGTTCTGGGTGGCGGCTGGGTCTCGGACGTGCCCTGGACCTCGACCGGCAAGCTGGGTGACAGCTCCGCGATTCGCCTGATGGAGGGCGTGCGCCTGTGGCGGCAACGGCCCGAGCTTCCGCTGGTGGTGCCGAGCTCCCGTATCGATGCGGATGGGGCGGAGCAGGAGCAGGTGTATGCCCAGGCCGCGCTCGAGCTCGGTGACGTGGAGGAGCGCCTGATCATCATGGAGCGGGCCAGCGATACGGGGCGCGAGGCCCGGGCCGTGCGCGAGGCCCTGGGCGAGGGGGCGCGGGTGGTGATGGTCACCTCTGCCTCGCATATGCCGCGGGCCATGCAGCACTTCCGCCGCGCCGGGCTGGAACCCCTGGCGGCGCCTACCCACTACCTGGCCGGGCGCACACGCCCTGACCGCTTCTCCTACTGGGTGCCCTCGGCGACCCAGCTGCACAAGACCGAGCGCGCGGTGTATGAGCGGCTGGGGCAGCTGGTGGTCAGCTTCGAGCAGTGAGGGGTGAGGAAGCGAGGGGCGAGGGCCGAGGAGGAAGGGCCGAGGGGCAAGGACAGAGGAGCAATTGGGGAGGGGCTCTTCGTGGGAGCGCTGCTTGCAGCGCGATGGACCTCAAGGGAGTCTTGTACGTAGCGCACGGATCGACGTCTCGACGATGGCCCTGAAGTGACCCGTACGAGACTCGAGGAACTCGCCAGAACCCGAACAAGATGCAGCGACAGCAGCCCGGCCATGTGCCGGGCTGCTTGTTTCTGGCTCAGGCGGGTGAGCCCCAGACGAGGAAGTAGGGGTTGAGGTGTTCCTGGGGGTGAGAATAGCGCAGGGGCTGGCCTGCCAGGGTTTCCACCCGGCCGCCCGCCTGCTCGACCACGGCCTGGGCGGCGCCGGTGTCCCACAGGCAGGTGGGGCCGAGGCGGGGGTAGACATCCGCCGCGCCCTCGGCCACCAGGCAGAGCTTCAGCGAACTGCCCATGGGCACCATGTCGTGCGGGCCGAGCTGCTCCAGCCACTCGGCGAGATCCGGGCTCGGGTGGGAGCGGCTGCCCACCACGCGCCAGGTGGTGCCTTCGGCGGGCCGGCCGGCGACCTGGATCGGCTGGCGCTCGCCATTGCCTTCCACCTTGAAGGCACCCACGCCCTCGGCGGCGAGGTAGGAGACCTCCAGCGCCGGGGCGACGACCACCCCGAGCACCGGCTTGCCGTGCTCGATCAGCGCGATGTTCACCGTGAACTCGCCGTTGCGCTTGATGAACTCCTTGGTGCCATCCAGCGGGTCCACCAGCCAGTAACGGCTCTCCGCATCCGCCCCGGCGAAGCCCTCGGTATGCTCCTCGGAGAGCACCGGAATCTCGCCCGGCAGGGCTTTGAGCCCGGCCACGATGACCTCATGGGCGGCCTTGTCGGCCTCGGTCAGCGGGCTCTTGTCCTCCTTTTCCTCGATGGAGAAGTCCCGGGCGTAGACCGACATGATGGCCTGGCCGGCGTCTAACGCAATGTTGTGGATTCTATCCAGGAGTGTTGCAAGGTCCATCTATTACCTTCCTCTACGAAGATTGGGGGCAAGCTGGAAGCTGGAAGAGCGGCGCTGCGCGCCTGGAAGCTGGAAGAATGCCGCTTCGCGGCATAACCCCCACGCCTTGGGGTATGGGGGTTTCTTCCAGCTTCCAGCTTCCAGCTTCCAGCTTCCAGCTTCCAGCTTCCAGCTTCAAGCTCCGGGCGGAGCCCGGGTCTTCCAGCTTCAGGCTATGATTTCCCGTTCGCGCAGCAGTTCGACGATGGCGTCGGCGGCTTCGTCGCTGCTCATCTGCTGGGTCTTGAGATGCAGATCCGGGTTCTCCGGCGCTTCATAGGCGGAGTCGATGCCGGTGAAGTTCTTCAGCTCGCCGCGGCGCGCCTTGCGAT
This sequence comes from Halomonas urmiana, assembly GCF_005780185.1. Lineage (GTDB taxonomy): Bacteria > Pseudomonadota > Gammaproteobacteria > Pseudomonadales > Halomonadaceae > Halomonas > Halomonas urmiana. The sequence continues at coordinate 6,414 of NZ_VBUI01000019.1, forward strand.
AGAGCCCCTTGGGGTCGCGCTCCTCGGCGATGTCCAGCGGGGTGTCGACGAAGACTTCGATGAACTCGTTCTCTTCCACCAGGTCCCGGGCCAGATCACGCTCGCTGCGGAACGGCGAAATGAAGGCGGTCAACACGATCAGGCCGGCATCGACCATCAGCTTGGCCGTCTCGCCGACCCGGCGAATGTTCTCCACGCGATCGGCATCGGTGAAGCCCAGGTCGCGGTTGAGGCCGTGGCGGACGTTGTCGCCATCCAGCAGGTAGGTGTGCTGGCCCGCGGCATGCAGCCTCTTCTCCACCAGGTTGGCGATGGTTGACTTGCCGGCACCGGAGAGGCCGGTGAACCACAGCACCGCCGGCTGCTGAGCCTTGGAGAGGGCGCGCGCCTGCTTGTCGATATCCACGTGCTGCATATGGATGTTCTGGCTGCGCCGCAGGGCGAAGTGCAGCATGCCGGCGCCGACCGTGTTATGGGTCATGCGGTCGATGAGGATGAAGCCGCCGGTGTCCTGGCTCTCCTGGTACGGGTCGAAGGCCACGGGCTTGTTGAGGCTCAGCGTGCAGATGCCGATGGCGTTGAGATCCAACTGCTTGGCCGCCGCGTGCTCCATGGTGTTGACGTTCACCTGGTACTTGATGTCGGTGACGGTGGCCGAGACGGACTGGGTGCCCAGCTTCATCAGGTAGGGGCGCCCGGGGAGTAGCGGCTGGTCGTGCATCCACACCAGGGTGGTCTCGAACTGGTCGGCGGTCTGGCTCGGCTGCTCGACCCCGGAGATGATGTCGCCACGCGAGATGTCGATCTCGTCGTTCAGCAGCAGGGTGATGGACTGGCCGGCCACGGCCTCGTCGAGGTCGCCGTCGAAGGTGTAGATCCGCGACACCGTGCTGGTCTTGCCCGAGGGCTGAACGCGAATGGCGTCGCCGGGCTTGACCGTGCCGCTGGTCACCATGCCGGTGAAGCCGCGGAAATCCAGGTTGGGGCGGTTGACCCACTGCACCGGCAGGCGGAAGGGATCGCGCTGCAGACGCTCGTCGTCGACCTCCACGGTCTCCAGGTAGGCCATCAGGGTGGGGCCGTGATACCAGGGCATGTGGTGGCCGTGCTCGATGACGTTGTCGCCCTTGAGCGCCGACATGGGGATGAAGGTGATCGATTCGAGCCCCAACTGCTTGGCGAAGGCCCGATACGCCTCGACGATCTCGTCGAAGCGTGCCTTGGAGTAGTCCACCAGATCCATCTTGTTGATCGCCACCACCACCTTGCGCATGCCGATCAGCGACATCAAGAAGCTGTGGCGGCGGGTCTGGGTGAGGATGCCGTGGCGGGCATCGACCATCAGGATGGCGGCATCGGCATTGGAGGCGCCGGTTACCATGTTGCGGGTGTACTGCTCGTGCCCCGGTGTATCGGCGACGATGAACTTGCGCTTGTCGGTGGAGAAGAAGCGGTAGGCGACATCGATGGTGATGCCCTGCTCGCGCTCGGCGGCCAGGCCATCGACCAGCAGCGCGAAGTCCATCTCGGTGCCCTGGGTGCCGAAGCGCTTCGAATCCGCCTCGATGGCGGCGAGCTGATCCTCGAACAGCAGCTTGGATTCGAACAGCAGGCGGCCGATCAGCGTGCTCTTGCCGTCATCCACGCTGCCACAGGTGATGAAGCGGAGCAGGCCTTTTCTCTCGTGCTCTTTCAGGTATGTCTCGATGTTTTCCGAGATCAGAGGTGAGGCGTGTGCCATGAGTAACCCTATAGCTTGAAGCTGGAAGCTTGAAGCTGGAAGAAACCCCAGCCCCGTAGCCTCGCAGCCGATTCATTCGTTGGTGAGCTTGCCGATGAGCCCGGAGAGCATGGCGGCAATCTCCCGTGTTTCCTGTATCCATCGGTTCCCACAGGCCTTGTCGACGTAGCCGATGTCGATACCGATATAGATCTGAGTTCTCAGCTCGGCGCATGACCCCTTGGCAATCAGCAAGAAATGCCGTTTGTCTTTTGGAGTTCCTCGAGTCATGCCCTCGGCAATATTGCTGGGTACCGAAAGCCCGGAGCGCGTGATTTGATCCTTGAAACCGAAGTCTCGAAGATCCCGCATGGCCTTATAGAGCTCTGCCGACAGCCTGGCCGACCGCTTCCACACCTGAAGCTTCTCGAAATCCATCCCCAGTTCCTCCGTTCCCTGACCATTCCTCAAGCGTAGGCCAAGAGCCACTGGGGTTTTCTTCTAGCTTCCAGCTTATGGCTTCTAGCTCCCGGCGAAGCCGGGGACTTCCAGCTTCCAGGCGCGCAGCGCCGCTCTTCCAGCTTCCAGCTGTCTAACGCGCCTACGGCGCGTTAGAAATAGCCCTCCGCCTTCTTCTTCTCCATCGACGCGGCGCTGTCGTGGTCGATCACCCGGCCCTGACGCTCGGAGGTGTTGGTCAGCAGCATCTCCTGGATGATCGACGGCAGCGTATCGGCGTCGGATTCGATGGCGCCGGTCAGCGGGTAGCAGCCCAGGGTGCGGAAGCGAACCTTGCGCATCATCGGTACCTCGCCGGGCTCCAGCGGCATGCGCTCGTCATCGACCATGATCAGCGTGCCGTCGCGCTCGACCACCGGGCGCTCGGCGGAGTAATAGAGGGGCACGATGGGAATGTTCTGCAGATAGATGTACTGCCAGATATCCAGCTCGGTCCAGTTGGAGAGCGGGAAGACGCGGATCGACTCGCCCTTGTGCTTGCGGGTGTTGTAGAGCTTCCACAGCTCGGGGCGCTGGTTCTTGGGATCCCAACGGTGCTGCGCGGTGCGAAAGGAGAAGATGCGCTCCTTGGCGCGGGACTTCTCCTCGTCACGACGCGCCCCGCCGAAGGCGGCGTCGAAGCCGTATTGGTCCAGTGCCTGCTTGAGGCCTTCGGTCTTCATCACGTCGGTGTGGATCGCCGAGCCGTGGGTGAAGGGGTTGATGTCCTTATCGATGCCCTCGGGGTTGATATGGACGATCAGGTCCATGCCGGTTTCCTCGGCCATGCGGTCGCGGAACTCGTACATGGCGCGGAATTTCCAGCGGGTATCGACGTGCAGCAGCGGGAAGGGGGGCGGCGCCGGCGCGAAGGCCTTGCGTGCCAGGTGCAGCATCACCGCGCTGTCCTTGCCGACGGAGTAGAGCATCACGGGGTTCTCGGTCTCGGCGACCACCTCGCGCATGATCTGGATGCTCTCGGCCTCGAGCCGTTGCAGATGGGTCAATGAGGTCATGTGTTCTCGGTCCTTGGTTGTAGAGCTAGAAGCTTGAAAAGCTAGAAGCTTGAAGAGCGGCGCTGCGCGCCTGGAAGCTGGAAGAATGCCGCTTCGCGGCATAGCACCCTAAAGCTTGCTGGGGTTGGGGTTTCTTCCAGCTTCCAGCTTCCAGCTTCCAGCTCCGGGCGAAGCCCGGGCCTTCCAGCTTCCAGCTCCGGGCGAAGCCCGGGCCTTCCAGCTTCCAGCTTCCAGCTTCCAGCTAAAGTGCATCGGTCGGCACATTGATCAGGTGAAAGTCGGGGTGATTCGCAAGCCACCGCTGGATCTCCGGGCTGGCCTGGAAGTCAGCCCCATGAAAGATCAGCGCCACCGGGCCGCGCTCGGCCAGGCGCGTCAACAGCGCCAGGTAGTCGTCGGCCTTGGGCGGCGCCGGCAGGCAGCGGGTATAGAGTGCGCCGCGCTTGCCGTGCAGGTAGAGCTGATAGCGGCGGGGGAGGCTAGCCACGGATGTTGCCGGCCCCGCCACGCGCACGCCGCCCTGCCAGATTGCGCCGCCGGCCTTGTTGACCTGCTCGAGCACCGGTTGCACCTGCTGGCGAACCCAGCGGCCCGCGATGGAGCGCTTGCGCGCCAGGCCTTCCAGCGATAGCGGCGATGGCTTGAGCCCCTGCGCTTCCAGCCAGTGTTCGATGGCCCGCGGCGAGACCTCTTGCTGTGTTTCGGCCCGCAGGGCATCCGCCAGGTCCTGGCTGCTCCAGCACGGCCGAGGAGGTTCGGGTTGCTCGGCCAGGCGTCGCCACAGCACGCCTTGCTCGCGGTCGCCCAGCGAGGTCGCCTGGCCCGGCCGGCGCCCCCGCTGGCGCACCGGCACGGCCTCCCAGCCGCCTTGCCGGAAGGCCTTCCAGGCCGCCGATACCGTGGGCGCGGAAAGCCCGGTCCGGGTGGCCACAGCAGCCACGGTATGGCCATCCAGACGCAGGCGAACGGCTTCCAGACGGCGTGCGTTCAGCATTTCAGGCGATAAATGTTTAGTGCTCAAATTTGCACCAAGTAGCTGACTAAAAAGAAAAAACTATCGATAACACGAAACAGGATAACCCATGATTCGACATCATCATAAAAGCCCCAGTAGAATCCCACAAGCCTGATTCGACCCCCTCAAGGAAGAGCGACCATGATGACCTGGGCGGTACTGATCTCCATTGCTGGCTTGCTGATCCTGCTGATCAGCGGCTGGGTGCGCCCGGCCATCGCCTTCGTCAGCCTGGCCGGGGCCTACCTGCTGTTCGGCCTGGTGGATACCGCCACACTGCTGCGCCAGTATTCCAATCCGGCGCTCGCCACCCTCATGCTGCTGCTGCTGGTCTCGCTGGCCCTGGAGCGCACGCCGCTGCTGGATTGGCTCTCGCAGCGCCTATTGCGCGGTCGGCCGGAGAGCGCCACGGCCCGGCTGATGGGCGTCAGTGCCGTGCTGTCCGCCTTTCTCAACAATACCGCCGTGGTCGCCGCCTTCCTGGGCGCCATCTCGCGGCAGAAACGCATCGCCCCCTCGCGGCTGCTGATTCCGCTCTCCTATGCCTCGATACTCGGCGGCATGACCACCCTGGTGGGCACCTCCACCAACCTGGTGGTCAACTCCTTTGCCCTGAGCAGCGCCGGGGTCGAGCTGGGCATGTTCCAGTTCAGTCTGGTGGGTGTTCCGGTGGCGCTGCTGACCTTCGGCGTGCTGTTGTGGCGAGCCCGCTCCCTGCCGCACCATCGGCCCGAGGAAACGGCCGACAAGCTCTCCTATTTCCTGGCCGCCGACCTGCAGCCTGGCTCCGAGATGGTGGGCAAGAGCATCGAGGCGAATCAGCTGCGCAACCTGGATGGGCTCTATCTGCTGGAGATCGAGCGGGAGGGGCGGCTGATCAGCCCGGTGGGGCCGGAGGAGATCCTCCACCAGGGCGATACGCTGGTGTTCACCGGCGAGGTGAGCAAGGTGCAGGCGCTGCAGCGCTTCCCGGGGCTCAAGCTGTTCGGCCACCAGGCCGACAGCCTGCTGGCCACCAATCTGGTGGAGGTCGTGGTCTCCCACGAATCGGAGCTGGCCGGCCGCACCCTGCAGGATGTGGACTTCCGCAGCATGTTCAACGCCGGCGTGGTGGGTATCCGTCGCGGCGGCAAGCGGCTGGAGGGCCAGCTGGGGCAGATTCCCCTGCGCACCGGTGACTGCCTGCTGATGGCCGTGGGCAGCGACTTTCGCCAGCACCGCAACCTCGATCGCAACTTCCACCTGCTCAGCGGCAGCCTCACGCGCCCCAAGCTCGGCCCCGTGACGAGCGGGTTGACCCTGGCCGGCTTCGCCGGCGTGATCGGACTGGCCGCCGCCGAGCTGCTGCCGCTGTTCCACGGCCTGCTGCTGCTGATGGCGGGGCTGCTGATGGGGAAGGTGCTCAGCCCGGTCGAACTGCGTCGCCGCTTTCCCTTCGAGCTGTGGGTCATCATCGGCTCGGCGCTGGCCATCGCCCAGGGGCTGGAGAGCTCCGGCGCCGCCGCTCTGCTCGCCCAGGGCATGCAGGGGCTCTTCAACGGCCACGGCGTCTATGCCGCCTTCATCGGTTGCTACCTGCTGACGCTATTGCTCACCGAGACGGTGACCAACAACGCCGCCGCGGCGCTGGCCTTCCCGGTGGCCTGGACCACCGCCCAGGCCTTCGGCGTCGACCCCATGCCCTTCATCATGGCCGTGGCCTACGGCGCCAGCGCCTGCTTCCTGATCCCCTACGGCTACCAGACCCACCTGATGGTCTACTCCCCGGGTCGTTACCGCATGAGCGACTTCCTGCGGGTCGGTCTGCCGGTCAGCCTGACCTATTCGGCGGCCGTGCTGCTGCTCACGCCGCTGGTGTTTCCTTTTTGAGGGGTGAGGGGGGAGGGGTGAGGAGTGAGGGGTGAGGAGTGAGGTTAGCGTGCGTTCATCCGTGGGCGGAAGGCCGTGAGAGAGGCTCGATGGTGAGGCGCTCCGACTTCAGATCGCGATGGCGCCGGGAGGCGCCCAGGGCAACCCCACCGCCGTTGCGCGCCGGATCGAAGCCCTGTGGGAGCAATCTTCAGATCGCGATGGCGCCGCCAGGCGCCCGGGACAATCCCGCCGCCGCTTCACGCCTCCTCCCAATGCACGCGGTTACGCCCCGCTTCCTTGGCGGCATAGAGTCCCTGATCGGCGCGTTTGATCGCCGGTTTCAGCGAGGCCTCGCCGGCACTGACCAGCGTCACGCCCAGGGATGTTGAATAGGCCAGCATTCCATCCGCTGTCACTGCGTGTCCGACCCTGGCCGGTGTGGTGGCTATTGCCTCACGCAGGCGCTCCGCCACCAGCATGGCCTGCTCGTGGGTCGTGTCGGGTAGCAATACGGCAAACTCCTCACCGCCCATACGGCACAGCACATCACCGTCACGCAGCAGATCGCGTGCCGTGTTGGCGAAGTCCTGCAGCACCAGGTCCCCTACGTCATGGCCGTAACTGTCGTTGATGCACTTGAAGTGATCGAGGTCGACGGCGATCAGGCTGAGCGGGGCTCCACTGCGCTGTGCTCGAGCGATCTCCCTGGCTGCCTGGCCCTCCAGGTAGCGGCGGTTGCCCAGGCCGGTAAGCGGATCGGTCAGCGCCTGCTTGGCCAGTCGCTCTTCCAGCTGCTTGCGATCACTCAGGTCGAAGACCATGGCACGCGAGTACTGGAAGCCCTCCTCGGTGACCTGGGCGGTGGCCTGAATGACCACCGGTAAGTGCGTGCCATCTCGACACAGCAACTCGCACTCGGCGGATCCCTCCTGCCCTTGACCCAGCACCTGTCGGAAAGCCGCATCGAAGGCCTCGCGGGTCTCCGGGGTGACAAAGTCACGGTAGTGGCGCTTGTCGATCACCTCGGCGGCGCGATAGCCCAGCCAGTCGAGCTCGGTGCGGTTGATCTTGACCACCCGACCATTGCTGTCGAGCGAGTGGTAGCCACAGGGGGCGTGCTCGTAGAGGTCCTGCACCTCGCCGGCGTACTGGCGGGCTTCGCGGGAGAACTGCAGTGCCCGCTGTCGCAGCCCGCGCAGGCGATGGTTGCTCAGCACCCAGAACACGCCGAAAGCCACCGACAGCAGATAGACCAGGGCGATGGCCAGCAGCTGAACGGGGTTCTCCTTCAACAGTCCCGCCAGGCTGGGCCGGGGCATCAAGATGCCTAGACGCCAGGGCAGGGTTTCAGGCTGGCTGACGATCATCCCGGCCTGGCTACGGTAGTGCTGGGTGCGGATGTCATGACTCCGAAACCCGAGCAGATGCTCGTCCAATGTAGCCATGCCCTGGTTGCGTGCCGACACGGCCTCCCAGGCAGCGGGCCACAGGTTCATCAGTGGTTGCCCGAAGCGGTCTCCCTGACCGTCACTGCCGGGCAGTAGCCAGCTGCCTTGTGCATCCACCAACAGGGCCTCGCCCCGGCCATCCTCCCGGACATCCTCCCGGGCATGCGGCAGGTTGGCGGTGAGGCGGGACCAGTCGAGGGTGAACAGCAGCACGCCGAGGCGCTGCCCGCGTTCATCGAAGATCGGCGTCGCGATGTCGATGACGGTCATCACGAGCGTTGCGTCCTCTCCGGAGGCTCCCAGGCGTGGGGGTGAGACGTAGAGATCGCGCGACTGCAGCGTCATGGCCTCCTGGAAGGCGGGCGTCGCGCCGAGACCAAACACTGGCGGCCGCGGCAGCGGCGGCATAGCAGTCGCTGTAACCCACTCATGGCCGTTGGTGTCGATCACCGCCAGCCGCGTGTAGCGGCCGAAATGCGTCAACAACGTGTCGAACAGCGTTTCCAGCTGTTCCCAGTCATTCTGTGCCGCAAGGCCCCATGATGGTGTCTGGGTCGCCGTCTGTCTGGCCAGGACCCGGCTCAGCAGCGGGTATTCCGCAGTGGCCAGCACCTGGTTGAAGCTCTCGTTCATGCCACGGAGCAGCATGTCGTATTCGGACGCGAGCAGTGCCTCGGTCGCCTGGCGTGCGTTGTCGACCCGCTCCTCGAGGTAAGAGGCGAAGATCGGATAGAGCGTCATGGTGACCAATGCCACGGGGAGGAGGGTCGCCACCGTCAGGCGGGCCCAGAGTGCTTTGAGGTTCAATGGCGGACTCTCGAGCAAGGCCAGGCACAGGCAAACACCCGGCAGGTTGCTCGGGCTGTCAGTGGCAGGAAAACGAGGAGGACGAAGGCCCCACGCTGACTGACCATGCGCAGTATCATGTAAAGGCGAAGCAGCGTCATCCCTGGCGCCGGATAATTTCGGTAGACAGAGCATGCCTTGCTCACTAGGTCAGGCTGATCCACTATCCCACCACGACGCGACGGCTCATTCACTAGTCAGCAACATGGCTGGGCGACTAAAGACGTTGCTTACTCTTGGTTGCAAGGAGGCATTGGAGTGCTCAACGAATTGTTGCTGATGGAGGCGCAGCAGGAGGTTCACGAGCGAATCGCGCAGCAGGTCCCGCTTGAGGAGACACTGGACGCTATTGCCCGATGGATCGAGGTGCTGCTGCCGGACGCCGTCGTTGCCTTCATGCGCTTCGATTCCAAACGTCAGGCGCTGAGTCTCTTCCCCAGCCAGCGCTTCTCCCCGGCCTACCAGGAATGTCTCCAGGCGGTCCCTATTGGCCCCAATGCAGCCTCCTTCGGCAGCGCGGCCTTCTGTCGCGAGCCGGTGTTTACCGAAGACATCCACACCGACCCGCGCTGGTCGGCGTTTTACGATGCGGCCGAACGCGAGGGACTGCGGGCCTGCTGGTCGAGTCCCGTCCTGACGGCCGAGGGCGAACTGCTGGGCACCTTCGGCACCTATTTCCACGAGCCGCGCCCCCCTACCGAGACGAGTCGCCGTCGCCTGAAGCAGGCGGCGGCGCTCGTGTCGCTTGCCATCGTGCGTGATCGCGACGCCTCCAGCCATCGGGCGCTGGCCGAATGGCATCGCTCGCTGTTCGTGAATCACCCCGATGGGGTCTACGAATTCGACCTGGAAGGTCACTTTCAGCGGGGCAATGCGGCGCTTATCCGTATCACGGGGTATCCCGAGGAAGCGCTGATCGGTCGGCACTTCAACCAGTTCATCGAGCCTGCGTATCGGGAACGAACCCAGGCGGGGTTCGATATCGCCAGACGAGGTGGGTCATACCAGTACGATACGGTAGGGATCCACCGCAATGGCGAGCCCTACTACCTGGAGGTACTGAACTTCCCTGTCTCCGTGGATGGCGAGGTGGTGGGGGTCTATGGCGTGTGTCGCGACATCACTGCCCGCAAGCAGGAGGAGGAGTCCCGCCGCCTGCTGGAGCGCGGCATCCAGGCCACGCCCAACGGCGTGGTCATGGCGGATGCCACGCAGCCCGACATGCCGCTGGTGTATGCCAACGACGCCTTCTATGCGATCACCGGCTACGCACCCGACGAGGTGCTGGGTCGCAACTGCCGCTTCCTGCAGGGACCGAACAGTGACCCCGAGGCGGTCACGGCCATTCACTGGGCTATCACCGAGCGGCAGGCTGTCGATGTGGCCCTGCTCAACTACCGCAAGGACGGTACCCCCTTCTGGAACCACCTCTCGCTGAGCCCGGTGTTCGACGACGCGGGCACCCTTACCCACTACATCGGCATCCAGCAGGACATCACCCGACAGCGTGAGCAGGAAGCCCAGATCGCCCACCAGGCGACGCATGACCTGCTGACCGGCCTGCCCAACCGCACCGCCTTCGATGAGTGTCTGCAGACGGCCTTCGAGCGGGTTCAGGAGGAGCAGGGGCTAGTGGTGGTCATGCACCTCGACCTGGACGGCTTCAGGACGATCAACGACGGGCTGGGCTACCACATCGGCAACCAGCTGCTGGTGGCAGTGGGTGATCGACTACGCCAGGTAATGGGCGATGACGATACCTTGGCACGCATGACCGGCGATGAGTTCGCCCTGCTCCTGCCCGATCTCGATAGCCGCCAAGCAGCCATCGAAATGGCCGAACAGGTGTTGCACACCCTATCCAGGCCGTTCGTGGTCGAGGACAAACCGCTGCACATCAGTGCCAGTGTCGGCATCGCCTGCAACTGCGAGAGCGTGGAACAGGCCGGTGAGCTAATGCAGCGCGCTGATGTGGCGGTGGCCGACGCCAAGCAAGAAGGCCGTAACATCTGGAACTGGTATCAGTGCGACCGGCATCGGGTCACCGAAGAGGCGGTGCTGTTACGACACGACCTGCACACGGCACTGCGACATGACCAGTTCGAGCTCTATTACCAGCCCATCGTGGAGGCGGTAAACGGGCGCATTCGTGGACTGGAGGCGCTGATCCGCTGGCACCACCCCGAGCGGGGCATGATCTCGCCGGGGGTGTTCATCCCGTTGGCCGAGCAGACCGGTCAGATCATTCCGCTGGGCCGCTGGATCCTGCGCCGCGCCTGTCAGGACGTGGCGACCATGCGTGCCGAAGGCGGGCGCGTGGTGCCGGTGGCCGTCAACATCTCGTCACTGCAGTTCCGACGCGATGGCTTCCTGGCGGATGTCCAGGCGGCACTGGACGATGCCGGCCTGCCCCCCGAGCTGCTGCAACTGGAGGTCACCGAGAGTGTGTTGCTCGACGGGGCCGAGCGGGCCATCGAGCTGATCAACCAGCTCAAGGCGATGGGCATCCTGGTTGCGCTGGATGACTTCGGCACGGGTTTCTCCAGTCTGAGCTACCTGCGTGACCTGCCGATCCATAAGGTGAAGCTGGATCGTTCCTTCATCCAGGATATCGCCACCAGCCGTAGCAATGCCGCCATCGTGCAGGGCATCATCACCATGGCCCACCACCTGGACCTGGTGGTGGTCGCGGAGGGCATCGAGGAAAGGGAGCAGCAGCAGGATCTGATCCGCCGCCACTGCGACCTGCTGCAGGGGTTCTACTTCGCCAAGCCCATGCCGAGGGGGGCCGTCATGGGGTTGCTTGACCTACTACCTGAGCCTGTTGCCCCACGCGCTCAACCAATAAGCGCCCTTCTCGTATGCGGACAACCCGAGACCTGAATATTGCACCAGTGGCGCGAGTTCGGCCTATTTAGCGAGCAGGCCAGCTCTTCATGCTGGATGGCGCGAGAATCGCTCACTTTTCTTGACCAGCTTGAGGAAGAGGTCCTGGTCGGGGTAGTGGCTGCTTCAGGCGCAGCGTGGTGACCAGAACAACCCCACCGCCGCTGCGCGGCGGATCGCGAAGCGGACGAGGCGTAGAACCGTTCGCTCCCACAGGGGCCCGGTACCGGCGTCATGGGGGTGTGGGCGCCGTGCTCGCCCGGCGCTATGTACCGTCCACTGAATCGGGGTAACTCCAGTGCGAGAATCCCTCCACCGCGTTAAGCTAGCGCCCTGCCGCGAGATATTGCCAAAAGGCCAGATCATGCAAAGGGTATTGCAGGCATTTCATGACGTTCACCCCGATCCTGCTCAGCCGAGCCAGGCCGTGAGCTTCGGAACCTCCGGCCATCGCGGCCGGTCGCTGGACGGCTCGTTCAATCACGCCCATATCCTGGCGATCACCCTGGCGGTGGTGGACTATCGCCGTGAGGCCGGGATCGCCGGGCCGCTGTTCCTGGGGCGCGACAGCCATGCGCTCTCCCGCCCGGCCTGGGAGTGCGCCCTGCGGGTGCTGGTGGCCAACGGGGTGGCGGTGCATATCGAGCGCGACGGGGCGCTGACCGCCACGCCATTGATCAGCCGCGCCATCCTGCACCACAACGCGGATGGCGCAGCCGCCCCGGCCGATGGCCTGATCATCACGCCTTCCCATAATCCGCCGGAGGATGGCGGCATCAAGTACAACCCGCCCCATGGGGGGCCGGCCGAGGGCGAGATCACCGGCGAGATCGAGCGGCGCGCCAACCGCTATCTGGCCGAAGGGGTGACGGCCATCGCCACCCTTCCGATGGAGGACGCGTTGGCCCGGGCGCATCGCCATGATTTCGTGGGTGAGTACGTGACGGCGCTGGGCGAGGTGGTGGACATGGCGGCCATCGCCGCCGCCGGTCTGCGCCTGGCGGCCGATCCCATGGGCGGCACGGCCCTGCCAGTATGGCAGGCCATTGCCGAGCGCTACGGGCTGGGCCTTAAGGTGGTGAACCCCGCGATCGACGAGAGCTTTGCCTTCATGCCGCCGGACCATGACGGCAAGATCCGCATGGACTGCTCCAGCTCGGCGGCCATGGCCAACCTGCTGGCCATGAAGGAGGACTTCGACCTGGCCTTCGGTAACGATCCGGATGCCGACCGCCATGGCATCGTCGATGCCTCGGGGCTGATGAACCCCAACCATTACCTGGCGGTGGCCATCGACTACCTGGCGACCCATCGCCCGGGCTGGGCGGGGTCGCTCAAGGTCGGCAAGACGCTGGTCTCCTCCTCGATCATCGATCGCGTGGTGGCGGCCAGGGGGCGCGAGCTCTACGAGGTGCCGGTGGGCTTCAAGTGGTTCGTGGCGGGCCTTCACCAGGGCTGGCTGGCCTTCGGGGGCGAGGAAAGCGCCGGGGCCAGCGTCTTGACCCTCGATGGCCGCCCCTGGTCCACCGACAAGGACGGCATTCTGCTCTGCCTGCTGGCCGCGGAGATCCTGGCGGTGACCGGCAAGCGCCCCGGCGACTATTACCGCGAGCTGACCGAGCGCCATGGCGAGCCCCACTATCGGCGCGTGGATACGCCTTGCAGCCGCGAGCAGCAGCAGGCCTTCAAGGGGCTGACGCCGGAGCGGCTGGCTATCGAGCGCTTGGCGGGCGATGCGGTAGCGCGGGTGATGGTCACTGCGCCGGGCAACCAGGCGCCCATCGGCGGGGTGAAGGTGGAAACCGCCAGTGGCTGGTTCGCCGCGCGGCCCAGCGGCACCGAGCCGCTCTACAAGGTCTACGCCGAGAGCTTCCGCGGCCCCGAGCACCTTCAGGCACTGATCGAGGAGGCCCAGGCGCTGCTGGCCGAATGGCTGAGCGGCAACGATTGAGGCGACGCCTCGTGGGATACCGATCAACGTGGATTTTCGTGACCAGGGGAAGGCCCGCATGACGACAGTGCCCAGAAAGCTCTACGACCTCCTTCCGACGGGGGTTCAGGACCACATCAAGTTCATCTCGCGGCTGCACTATCTGCCCAATTTCAAGCAGCCCAGCACCTATAACGAGAAGATCAACTTCCGCAAGCGCCACTATGCCTCGGAACTCTTTGTGCTGTGTTCCGACAAGGTGAAGGTGAAGGAGTACGTGGCGGAGAAGCTGGGCGATGAGATCGTCATCGACACGCTCTACGTGGGCGAGTCGCTGGCGCCCGAGCAGCTCAGGTCGTTGATCGAGGAGCAGGGCGCCGTGGTGGTCAAGCCGAACCATAATTCCGGGGCGGTGTTCATCCTCGAGCGCGACGCCAGCGACGCGCAGCTTCGCGAGGCGTGCGACACGGTGACCGCTCAGTTGCGCAAGGACTACGGCACGACCAAGCGCGAGCCCTGGTACAGCGATATTGCGCCCCGCCTGTTGGTGGAGCGCAAGTTGCCGGTGAAGCCGGGTGAGGCCGCGCTGGACTACAAGTTCCATGTCTTCCAGCAGGGGAAGGGGCAGGCACCGGTGGTGATCCTGCACGTGGACTTCGACAGGTTCACCAATCATAGCCGCTCCTACTTCACCGAGGCGCTGGAGTGGCTGCCCTTCTCGGTGAAATATCCTTCGATCTATCAGCGCATCGAGCGGCCCGAGAACTACGCCACCATGCTGGAGATCGCCAGGACCCTGGCCGAGCCCTTCTCCTATGTGCGAGTGGATCTCTACAACCTCCAGGGCCGGATCTTCTTCGGCGAGATGACCTTCGCCCATGAGTCGGGGTTTGGGGTCTTCACCAGCCGGGCCTATGATCTCTGGATGGGCAACCTCTGGAAGGGGGATCCCCGATACTGAGCCGCGACGAGGGGACACCCTGGCGATGACCGGGCATGCCATGCCGGGCCAGGCCGCCGATGCCTGGCGCACGGCCAATACCCTGCTGATCGGGGCCTTCGTGGCCCTGTTGATCCTGCTGCCCTGGGCGTATGCGGCGATTCCCCTGGCCGCCGGTCTGTTGGCCCTGACGGGCCTGCTGCTGCGCCGCAGGCCCGTGGGCGCCATCCCGGCGGTGCTGGACGCCGAGGATCGCCTGTGGCTGCTGGTGCTGCTGGCCTTTGCCGGCCTGTGGTGCCTGGATGTGCTGCGTACCGGCGTGTGGCCGGTGGCCCAGCACGGGAAGAGCTGGCTGGTGCCGCTATGGCCGCTGCTGGCGGCGGGGTTGCTGGTGTGGTGGCGCTATCATCCGCCCTCGCGCATTGGCTGGTGGCTAGGGCTGGTGGTGGGGGCGCTCGGGGCCGGGGGCATCGCCGTCTACGAGCGCTTCGTACTGGGTGCCTATCGCGCCGACAACGACATGAACGCCATTCCCTTCGGCAACCTCGCGCTGTTGCTGGGGGTGCTGGCGCTGGTGGCCATGCTGGGTCGGATGGCGCGGCCGCACCGCCCCTTGCCATGGCTGACGCCGCTGCTGGGCCTGGCCGCCGCGGGCGGCTTGGCGGCCTCTTTCCTCTCGGGAACCCGGGGCGGCTGGGTGGCCCTGCCGCTGCTGGCCTGGATGGGCTTTCGGGGCTTTCGTGGGGTCTTCCCGCGCCGGCGGATGCTATGGGTCGCCGCGGGGCTGTGGCTGCTGCTGACCGGCCTGGTGGCGATGACCGCCATCACCAATTATGGCGTGACCCAGCGCCTCGAGCGTGCGGTGAGCGATATCGAGCAGTATTGGGAGGGCGACAGCAGCAGCTCGGTGGGCCTGCGGCTGGACATGTGGTATGCGGGTGGTCGGCTGTTTCTGGATAAACCCTGGCTAGGCTGGGGGGAAGGGCGGCTGGAGGCCGCCCGGGATGGCATGGTCGAGCGCGGGTTGATTCATCCGAGTGTGAGCCATTATGACCAGCTGCACAGCGATCTGGTGGATACCGCGGCGCGCCGCGGTATCCTGGGCGTTCTGACCCTGCTGGCGCTCTACGGTGTGCCGGCCTGGCTATTCGCCCGGCACCTGCGGGGGAGCCGCGATGCCCAGACCAGGACCCTGGCCCTCTCGGGCTTAATGATCTGCTTCGCCTTCGTCTATTTCGGGCTGACCCAATCCATGTTGAGGGATGTGAGAGGATTGAGCGGCTACCTGGGATTGACGGTGGCATGCTGGGTGCTGTTGAAGACACATTTGGTTACATTGGGCGAGGGGCGAGGGCCGAGGGGCAAGGGCCGAGGCGCGAGAACGAATGTCGAGGCCAGCGCGTGAGGCGTGGCCGTTGTTTGATGTTTGATCGGGATGAATCCGGAGGCAAGGAATGAAGATCACGATTTTTGGTACAGGCTATGTGGGTCTGGTGACCGGGACCTGCCTGGCCGATGTGGGCCATGACGTGATGTGCATGGATGTGGACGCCAACAAGATCGCTCGGCTGCGCGATGGCGAGATCCCGATCTATGAGCCGGGGCTGGAGAGCTTGGTTCGGGACAACGTGGCGTCGGGCCGGCTGCGCTTCACCACCGATGCCACCGAGGCGGTGGCGTTCGGTACCCTGCAGTTCATCGCCGTGGGCACGCCCCCGGACGAGGACGGCAGCGCCGACCTGCAGTACGTGCTGGCAGTGGCCGATACCATCGGCGAGCACATGCAGGAGTACAAGGTGATCGTGGACAAGTCCACGGTACCGGTGGGCACGGCCGACCGGGTGAACGAGGCGGTCGGCAAGGCGATCGCGCGCCGGGGGGAAACGCTGGGGTTCGATGTCTGCTCCAACCCGGAGTTCCTCAAGGAGGGCGCGGCCATCGAGGACTTCACCTTCGGCGCGCGGATCGTCATCGGTACCGATTCGGAGCGCGTCAAGGAGCTGATGCGCGAGTGCTATGCGCCCTATAACCGTCAGCACGAAAAGCTGATGTTCATGGACGTGCGCGCCGCCGAGCTGACCAAGTACGCGGCCAATGCCATGCTGGCGACCAAGATCAGCTTCATGAACGAGGTTGCCAACCTGGCCGAGCGGCTAGGCGCGGACGTGGAGCAGGTGCGCCACGGGATCGGCAGCGACCCGCGTATCGGCTACCAGTTCATCTACCCCGGCTGTGGCTACGGCGGCTCCTGCTTCCCCAAGGACGTGCAGGCGCTGGCGCGCTCCGCATCGGACGTGGACTATCACGCCGAGCTGCTGACTGCCGTGGAGGCGGTGAACCAGCGCCAGAAGCAGACTCTCTTCACCAAGCTGTCCCAGGCCTTCGATGGCGACCTGGCCGGCAAGACCATCGCCCTGTGGGGGCTCTCCTTCAAGCCCAATACCGACGACATGCGGGATGCGCCCAGTCGCGTGCTGATGGAGGCGGTATGGAACGCCGGGGGGCGGATACAGGCCTTCGATCCCGAGGCGATGAAGGAGTGTCGCCGCCTGTATGGCGAGCGCGATGACCTGACCCTGGTGGCCGACCGCATCCAGGCGGTGAAGGGCGCCGATGCGCTGGTGATCTGCACCGAGTGGAAGGAGTTTCGCACCGTGGACTTCGACTGGGTGAAGGGCAATCTGGCCACGCCGGTGATCGTGGATGGCCGCAACCTCTACGACCCCCAGGCGGTGAAGCGGGCTGGCCTGCTCTACTTCGCGGTGGGGCGCGGTGACTCCATGAAGGTACCGGCGAGCCACTGAATCGCGAGCTAGAACCCCATAGCGCCCGGCGTGGCCTCCCTTGGGGGGCGGCGCCGGGCGCGGTGCGTTATATCAGCGCCAGGCCTGGTCGGTCTCCTCCCACAGACGGTGCAGCTGGCGATCCTGGGTGATGTCGTAGAGCCGGTAGCGTCGGTCGAGGCGCGCGCCGCCGTCGCGGGTCAGCGGTGAGAAGCCGATGCCCATGTGACCCCGGGTGGAGGTGGTGAAGAAGGCGTCCAGCGGCAGGGAGACGTAGATGCCCTTGTCGAAGCTGCCTTCGCCGTAGTCGTCGCCGGCGTCGGTGAAGGTGGCCCAGGCGCCGACGATGGCGCCGGAGTCGAACTCCCGCGAGAGGTTGAGCGTGCCGCCATAGTCGCCGGCGAGGTAGCGGCCGACGCTGACCTGGGCGAGTACGTCCTCGATGCCGGTCTGCACGTAGGTGCTGAGGTGTCCCGTCCAGGTCTCGTAGTCGCGAAGGCCGAAGCGCTGGTTGAACTCGCGCTGCTTGACGTAGTTGAGGTCGAGGCCGACCGCCACGGGGCTGTTGAAGGGGCGGTAGAGCAGCTCGCCCCCCGCGCCGGCATACATCATCTCCAGCAGCCCGCCATAGCCCATGGCGAACCAGTCGTCGTCCAGGCGCGCGGTGCGGGTGTACTGCAGGTTGGTCAGGCCCAGTTCGCCTTCTTCGAGGTACTCGCCGATGAAGGTGCGCACCCGTGGGAGGTCGGAGTCGGCGATATAGTCGAAGTCGTCGAGGTTATCGAGCACGGTCCAGCCCAGCTCGCCGGAGAACCAGCCGTTGGCATCGGTGAAGTATTCGCCGCTGGCGCGCAGCTGCACCTGGTACAGGTAGCCGTCGGGCCCGCCGAGGTTCTGGTTCAGGCCGGGGGAGAAGCGATACGCCCAGCGCTCGGGGTCGGTCTCCACCAGGGTGTTGCCGCCCCGGGCGGGGCCGGTAGCCGCCTGGCTGTAGAGGCTGTGGCGGTATAGCGACTCTTGCTCGCTGGAGGCCGCGGCATCCACGAAGGCGTCGCGCGGATGCACGTCGTCGCGCAGGTAGAGGCCCTGGGAGTACCAGCGGTAGCGGAAGGCCTCGACGTCGGCGTCGGCGTGGTTGTGGAGGATGCGATTGGCGCGTCCTGCCGTCTTGGCCAGTGAACGGAAGCGGGTCGCTTCCCCTTCGATGACCAGTTCATCGTCCTGGTCGACGATGCGTAGGGCACGCAGGCCGGCGTTGTTGCGTAGCTGGCGATGCGCCGCGGGCCAGTCCCCTTCGGGCGGGGTGCCGGGCTCGTTGAGCTCCACCGGCGGGGCGTCGCGCTTGACCTGGCGCAGCTCGGCGAGGTTGGTGGCGAAGCCGATGCTGGCCATGGCGGTGTTGCCGCGCTGCCAGCCCAGGCCCAGGGTGAGGCTGTCGGTGAGCCGATAGCGCGCCCCGAGGTTGACGGGGGAGTCGCTGGTGATCGGGGAGCCGGCGGGCTCGTTCTGGTAGTCGTTGCCCTCGTATTCCAGCTGCAGGGTGAGGGGCTCCCAGGGGGTCTGGTACTCCACGCCGCCGAACAGCGCCGCGGGGCCGCGAAACAGCTGGTTCAGCGCGAATTCACCGCCCTGGTCGCCCCCCGCGCGACCGGGGCGGTCATCGAAGCGCTCGTCGAGCCAGCCGAGGGGCGAGGCGATGTCGCCACGCTCGCCCAGGTAGCCCCAGCCGAGCCCGAGGCTGACGTCGACATCGTGCCAGCGCTTGCTGGCGACCAGGTACTCGCCGCCGAACAGCGAGGTGCCGCCGGCATCGCGCAGGCCGATGGCCACCTCGGGCCAGTAGCGGCTCTCCTGCTTGAGCCGGAACTTGGCATCCATGCCCTTGTCGAGGTAGTCCCGGTCGCCGGCGATGGCCCGGCCGTAGAGGCGATCCTCGATCTCCACGTAGCGCAGGGTGAACTCGAACCAGTCCAGCGGCTGCAGGCTCAGGTTGTAGCGTTGGAAGGGCTCGGTGCGGCTGAGCGAGAAGGAGAGCTCGCCGGCTGGCGCCATGCGCGCGGTGGGGGTCTGCATCAGGCCCACGCCGCCGAAGTCGCTCTGCGAGGTACCGAGCCCCGGGGCGCCATCCAGCCCCCAGGCGGGGGTGGCCAGGGGGAGGACGAAGTGGCCGGCAGCGAGCAAGGCACCGAGCAGGGCTTGCCGCCCGATCAGGGAGTGCGAATTCAGGGCTGTAAAGGGCATCACGGTGATGATTCGTCGGTGGCGTGGGAAATGGCGTGCAGCGTGCAGCGGTCACCCGGCAGGCGCGTGGCAAGGTAGCGGGGCAGGCTGGTGTCGATCCACTCGGCACTTCCCAGGGTGTCGTCCGCCATCAGCGACTCGGGCAGGCGCTGCACGATGCGGCTGCCGGGGGTGACCTCGACGGGGTCGTGGTTCCAGGCGGCGATGCCGACGTCGCCGACTCGGCCCAGCGGGGAGATGCGCCAGGCGCTATCGACCTGACGCTGTGCTCGCCCTTCGGAGGCGGTATCCAGGGCCTGGGCGACCGTCATGCCTGCCTGGTGCGTGAGGCGCGACACCCCGCCGATATGCCATACCTCGACCCAGTTCGGTGGCTCGCAGCCGCCGAAATGGGCCAGGCGGGAGAGCGGGGGGTTGTGACGCGGAGCGGCGACCAGGGCGGTGATATCGATGCGCCCCGGGGTGCGGGCGTGCTCCGGGGCCTGGCGATAGGCGGCAATCTGCTGCTCCCAGCGCGTCAAGGCATGGGCCCAGGGCAGTTCGCCGCGCTCGGCGGCATGGCGAGCGGCCAGTTCCAGCTCGGCTTGGAGTTCACGGCCCTGCTGGCGGTGGCGGGCGACGTCCTCCGCGCGTTGATGAAAGGCATAGCCGGCAGCGGGGAGGGCAGGCTGCTCGAGCCAGGCCTCGCGCAGCGTGGTCTCGGCCTGGCTCGAGAGGGGCAGCATGGCCAGGCCGAACAGCAGCAGGCGAGCTGGCCGCAAGCCAGTGAAGGAAGAGATGCGGGGAATCATCCTTGGCGGACTCCTTGTCCCGTTGGCCGGTCAGGTGGGTGATGTATCAGCTTTCCCACCAGGGGCGAGCCACCTGCCATTCGATCGTCTGTGCATCGGGCCAGGGCTCGAGTTCGCCCGCCCAGATGCGCTTGCTGACGGGGTGGCGCCAGAGGGTGTTATGGCTGGTGCCGGCGTCTTGCCACTCCACCCGCTCTTCGCAGCGCTCGAGTTCCAGCTCGATCAGCGGCAGCTCCAGCGGGGCCGGCGCGTGACACTCCAGGGTGGCCTGGCCGATGGACAGGTGGTCGAGCCCTTCGGCGTCTTCCCAATGGGCGCGAACGCGGTAGCGGCTGCCTTCCTGGGGAGGGCTGGCGTAATTCAGCGACAGCAGGTTGGACGTGAAGCCGGCGGTGCTGGCGGGCCACCCCTGCTCAAGGGCCAGGGTGGCTCGATCCCGGGCCTGCCACAGGGTGGTATCGCCACCGGCCTCGCCGTTGTGGTAGGCCAGCACCAGCAACGAACGGTTGCCCTCCATTTGCGCCACCAGAGAGGCGTAGGGGAGCTCACGCGCGCGTTCGCGATGTGTTGCCTCGCCATCCCCCAGGGCATCTTGCAGGGTACGGCCGGCGAGCGTAGAGCCGAACTGGCTGCAGCCGGCGAGTGGTAGAGCGACCAGGGCCATCATCAGTGGGCCCTGCCAGTGCCGTACGCCGACGCCCATCAGATGGTACCCGTGGTGCCAGTCGTCCCCGTGGTGCCGGTGGTGCCCGTGGTGCCGGTCGTTCCGGTGGTGCCGGTCGCGCCGTCATCATCATCGGAATCGTCGTCCGAATCGTCATCGGAGCTGTCGCCGATGGTTACGCCAGATGAACTGCTGTCGCTCGACATTGCGCCGGCAAGAATGCCAATACCCGCCGCCGTACCCAGCACGGTGCCCGCGATGCCAGCCGTGGACATAATGGCCGCGCCGCTGCCGGCAGCTCCCCCGCTGATGACGGCCGCGGCGCCTGCGCCACCGCTTCCCGCAGCGCCTGCGCCGCCGCTCGCCGCAGCACCTGCGCCACCGCTTCCCGCAGCGCCTGTGCCGCCGCTTCCCGCAGCGCCTGTGCCGCCGCTTCCTGCAGCGCCTGTGCCGCCGCTTCCCGCAGCGCCTGTGCCGCCAGCGCCATTTTCCAGCAGGGCGCCGCCGACCTCACCCTCGGTGTTGGTCGGTTGCTGAGCCAGGGCCAGGGGCGAAGCCAGCATGGCCGTGGCGATGAAGACTGTGAGCGGTTTCTTGCGCATGCCGAGATCCCTCCGTGGTGGTGCCTGCAGTGGCCAGATCCAAGTCGAGCTTGACGGAATGGCCGAGGTGTTAAATTCTGTAATCATGTTACATCGTGTATTTGGATGCCGCTATGCATTCCAATGCCTCACGATGCTTATTTCCTGTGAAGATTATGCGTCAACCGGGTCAGATATCAAATCCTGAAGGCCAGTCCATGACCATGACAGAAATGAGATACGGCTATTGATGTAACTCATTGTTGAGACTGAAAAAGGCGATGCGGTGTAGCGATGGATAAGATGAATAATACCATACCTCAGGTGGCCCGCTCCCCTCGTGATATTCGTCAGACGATGTTGCGGGCCAATCGCTTCATGGGCCTTCACCAGGCGTGGTGGGGCCTGGCCCTGACCCCGCCCGCGCTCTACCTGAGTGACATGCTGGCCGTCGGCGACTGGCGCTGGTGGTGGCCCCTGGCGGCCTTCCTGGTCGCCTGGGCCGCCGTGGAGCTGTGTTTCCTCCCGAGGCGCCTGGTGATACACAAGCTGGCCGACAAGGAGAGTCACGCCGAGGCGGTGCGACTGGCCTGGATGCAGGGGCTGTCGATTCGCGAGGTGATGGCGCCGCGCCGTCATCGGTTTCACTAAGCGAGATTAGCTGCCCCCCCTAAAAAAAACCGCGAGCACGCCTGCGCGCGGCCTCTCACCATCCCCCCTCACCACTCTCTCGTTTACGTCGGTCGTTGATCAGGCCGGTGAACGGCTTCCTGCCCGGCGCCCGGCGCGATATGACAGCGTGTTCCAACTACCTTGACAGGCACCGCAGAGGCGACAGGCAACCGCAGAGGCGGGAGCATCAAGGGGGGGTGGGGTGGGATTTTTCATTATCCAAATATTAAAATAAAAGTTTTTCCCCGCCGAGGCTTAATGCGCAGGGTTTATTGATAGGTAGGACGGATATCCGGCGGTGATTTCTCGGCTAAAATGTAACAATTGGTATCAAATACGATATGGATTGTTAGATGGCAGGGGGCGTCAGTGAACGAGATTTTAAGCCCAGGGGTAATGCCTGGCAAAATCACGAAAAATAGTCGTCATTTAACAGTGAAAAAATGGCGTGCCAGGGTGTTGGCTCAGCAGGAAGTGCCAAATTACGCTGCCGCCCTGAGAAAGCTGGCCCATGCCGAGCAGGCCCGTCAGGGGGGGAAGCTTCTTGAGGGTGTCGATATCGATGAGTATATCGAAAAGCTCGAGGGGAGGGCCGAGCTGGCAGTGCTGGAGGTCGAGGGGAAGTGCTGTGGGTTCTGTGCATTTTATACCTATTATCCTACGCTCGATGAGGCGTTTATCGCCTTGTTTCTGGTGGCCCCCGAGGTCAGGAGAAACGGTATGGCACGGGGCATCCTCGAGGCAGTAGCGCCTACCTGAAGCCTGCCATGGATTATGCCCGCATGCTTGGCGAAGAGAACGGAAAAACACTCTCACCGCTGACACGCCAGGTGCTGGGCAACAATTCACGGGTTCCAGTCAGCTTGGACGAATGGTATCGACCGGCGAACGAGCGACTTTATCACGCTAACCAAGGCTGACATTATGCTCGAACATGGCTTCCTGGAGAGTGTTTCCCGTGATGTAGGAGGAGCCTTCTATATATTCGATGAGGCGGTGTTTCGTCAGAATTATCTGGCATTCCGCGATCGCCTCAGGTCCTATTGGCCCGGGACCGATGTTGCCTACGCGATGAAAGCCAACTATATGCCGGCGATCATCAGTGCCATGGCTTGCATGCAGGGTCGGGTAGAGGCGGTGTCACGATTCGAATACGAGGTTGCGAGCCTGTTCTTGCCGGGAGAGCGGATCATCTTCAATGGCCCCTTGAAACGCGAGTCTGATATGCGGCTGGCACTCGATGCTGGCAGCTTGATCCATCTGGACTCTTTCAAGGAAATCGATATTCTTCGCACCTTGTCTTGTGAATATAGTCGGTTACCCGTGGGCCTGAGGCTCTGTTTTCCCTCTGCCCAACTCTCCAGCCGCTTTGGTTTCGAGGTAGAGGCGGAGGAGTTGGAACGCGCGTTGGAGCAGCTCGGCACCATCGAGGGAGTGGAATTGGTGTCGCTGCATTGCCATGCCACCTGCAGGTCGCTGGGTGTCGAGGACCATGTCAACCGTGTGCGCCAGTTATGCGAGCTGGCACGTAGCCTACTGCCGCATCATCCGATCGATACGATCAATATTGGGGGAGGACTCTTGGGCGAGATGCCTGCCTTCCTCAGGTCCCAGTTCCCTTTCCCGGTTCCGTCGCTGTATGAGTATGCCGATGCGATCGGCGACGCCTTTCTGCGCTACCGTCCGTCGCCCATCACCCGGCTGGTGGTGGAACCCGGGGTTTCGATGGTGGGTAATACCATGTGCCTGGTCGCCAGGGTCATGGAGGTCCGGCAGCGGCGCGGGGGGTGGCAGGCGTTATTGGATACCAGCATCAACAGCGTGAACCCCACCGGTTCGAGCATTCAGCCGCTCTTCCATGCCGTCCTGGGTCGGCCTGAACGGGAATTGAATCGTCGACTGTTCCGACTGGTGGGGCATACTTGTATGGAGCATGACGTCATCGGTGAATCGCTCATCGCCGACCTCGAGGAGGGCGACTTTATCGTCGTGGAGAATCGCGGGGCCTACTCCTTGAACTATACCCCCCCGTTCATTGTGCCCGCTCCCGCGGTGGTTGATCGCCAGGGCAAGGTGCTGAAGTGGGCGGATGATACAGAGCATGTTCTGGCGAGTTACTGCACATCACACCCGGATTCATACCAGGAGCGTCACCATGAACATTCTCTTCACTTGTGCGGGAAGACGTAACTATCTTGTTGCTTACTTCAGGGAGCCCCCGCTGTCAAGCTAGTTGGGGAGCGGCCTCATTGGGGGCGAGAGAGTGGATGATAACGAAACGCTGGAATTGGTCTGGCGGCTGTTGATGAAAAAGCTCGGTCGTTTCGGGCTTCACCAGGGCGGCTTTCCAGGCGACGGGATACTGATACAGCGTATCGTGGATCGTTACTGCGGCAGTCGCGCCATACCGGCACTGATGGACGAGGCGCCCCTCATGGCTCACCACTGATTCTGATCGTGCAGTTGGTGGGCGAAGCAGGGCGGTGAGGCAGGCTCCAGGTCTGCCACATCTTCGTCGTGTAGGGCCTGCAGGATCGCCTCGCGCAGGAGCGGCAGGTGGGAGCCCTCCAGGTTCCGCGCCGCCGAGAGCAGGGTCAGCCGCCCCTGGCGGGCGTGGCGCATCAGCGGCGCGAGGCTCTCCGGCGCGTCTCGCAGCTCTCCGCGGTAGCGGGCGGCAAATACCGCTTCGCTGATTTCGCCGAGATGATACTGACGGCGCAGGGCCGGCGAAGGGCTGGCATCCCGGTACCAGTCGGTGAGCGCCAGGTTTTCGCGGGCCTTGCCGCGCGGCCAGAGGCGGTCGACCAGCACCCGGGTGCCGTCCTCGTCGTCGATCGGCTGATAGATGCGCTTGAGCGTGATGTCGTAGGTCATGGCAAGCCTCTCTTGATCAGGTCCGCGTTATTCCATCTGTGTCAACCGATCTGTCTTATCAGGTCCGCGAGGGCCTCTTGCGCCCGGTCCTGCCAGGGGCCGGGCAGGGCAGCGGCCCGCTCGAAGGCCACTCGGGCCTCGCCGGTGTCTCCACGTTCACGGTGCAAGAGCCCCAGATTGAGCCAGGCAACGGCGAGATCGGGGGCCGCCTGCACGGCGTCCGCGAAGGCGTTCAGGGCGCCGTCGGCGTCGCCGACCGCATGGCGGGCGTTGCCCAGGGCGAAATGGCCCATGGCAAGCCTTGGATGGCGCTCCACCAGCGCCTCCCAGGCGGGCAGGGAGGCCTGGGCGCCCTGGGCGCGCTCGAAGTCGGCGATGGTGTCCAGGGCGTCCTGACCATCGCCGGTGGCCGGCAGCTCGCCTGGCGGCAAGGCGATGAAGGCCCAGCGGTCGCTGCGGGCCCAGGTGGCATCGAAGCGCTTGAAGGACTCGAGACGCGCCGGCTCCATGCCGCTGTGCAGGGTCAGTGTCTTCTCGTCACGATCGAAGCCGATGGCCACGGCGTAATGCCAGACCGGCCAGGCCGGCAGCGAGAGGTTCTGCATCACCACCACCGGGTGGCCGGCATCGATCTCGGTCAGCAGGGCATCCAGTGTGCCGTCGATCCGGAAGGGGATGCGGCCCTGGCGGCGCACGGTGCCCAGCATCTCGGGCTGGACGCTGCCGTCTCGCCCGGGCAGGAAGACCTGGGGAATCAGGGTGTCGACCGTCACCGGCACGCCGGAGGCGTTGAGCACCATGGCCAGTGAGGCGGGGCCGCACTGGTAGTCGCGTTGCCCGTGGAAGGGCACATCCTCGAGGAGGGTCTGCTGGGGCAGGTGGCGCTGGGTAGACTCGGCCAGCCGAGGCGTACTGGCGCAGCCGGCCATCACGAGCATCATCAGTGCCAATGCGAGAACGCCCGCGAGGCGGGCGTTCTGGAGGGCGGCACTGATACGATGCCTTTCAAGGCATGCCATCATGCAGGGTTGTCCCTCAGCGCGTGAAGGGGAAGACGTTGGTCAGGCCGAGGATATCGGTGACCAGCAGGATCACGAAGACGGCGAACAGGGCACCGACCACGCTGGCCCCGGCGGGCAGCTGCTCGAGCTGATCGGCCATCTGGGCGGCTTCTGCATCGGAGAGGGCCGCGACCCGAGCTTCCACTTCGGCGGGATCGACCCCCTGGGCCACCAGCTGCTCCTGGACATCGTCACGGGCGAGGACGGCGTGGATGCGCTCACGATCGCCCTGGGACCGTTCGGCCTTCAGGACATCCTGGGTGGTGATCAGGTCGCTGCCCGGGCTCACTGGGGCCGCGGCCACCGGCAGGCTGCCCAGCACCAGGGCGGCGATCAGCAGCGGGCTCAGGTAACGGCAGATCTTCTTCATCATGTCGGTGTTCCTTCTTCTTGGTTGGGCTTCCGGCTCCAGGCTTCGACGTACCTGCTTCCTTGCAGTCCGCCGAAACGATGCGATGCCTGCTCAGTATAGGATGAAATGATGTGAAATTTCATGCCCTTGTGATGGGGGCTTGCTGATGGCGTGTTGCCCTTGTGGGAGCGATCGCTTGCGTCGCGATCCGGCGCGTAGCGGCGGTGGGGTTGTTCTGGGCGCCTGGCGGCGCCATCGCGATCTGAAGTCGGAGCGCCGATCCGTCGCTCCCACAGAAAGCATCGCTCCCACAGGAGGGCGTTATCCGACCCGGTACGAGGAGGGCAGTTCGGCGAGCAGACCGCGTCCTCCGGCCAGCGTCAGCGCCAGGTCGTGCAGGCCGTCCCAGAGGGGCACTCTGCTGCCGCCCTTGATGGCCAGGTCCAGACGCTGGGCGAAGAGCAGCAGTTTGTGCAGCCGCTTCAGCGGCAGCCGGGCGATGGCCTGCTGGTAGGCGGGGCGGCGCTTCTCGAAGATCGGCGGCTTCTGGGCCTTGCAGGCATGCTCGAGGCTCTGGCCCTGATCCAGGTGCTGGTGCAGGGAGAGCAGGATGCGCAGCTCCCGGGCCAGGGCCCATAGCACGATGGGGGCCTCGACCCCCTCGCCGCGCAGGCCGGCCATGATGCGGGCGACGCGGGCGCGCTCGCCCTTGAGGCAGGCGTCCATCAGCGTGAAGACGTCGTAGCGGGCGCTATCCTCCACGCCGCCGGCGACCTCGTGAGGGCCGACCCGGGCGCCCGCGGGCAGCATCAGGGCCAGCTTCTGCAGTTCCTGGTCGGCGGCCAGCAGGTTGCCCTCGGTGCGCTCGCCGAGCAGGCGGGCGGCGTCGAGGTCCAGCGAGAGGCCATGACGACCGGCCCGGTCGCGCAGCCAGTAGCCCAGGCGCGAGGCGTCCACCGGCCAGACCGGCACGAACAGCCCGACCTTGTCGAGGGCCTTGAACCAGGCGCTCTTCTGCTCGCGATAGTCGAGCTTGCCGGTGGAGAGCAGCAGGACATCCTCGCCGTTCTGCAGGGTCTCGGCGTACTCGCGCAGCGCCTTGCCCCCCTCCTGGCCCGGCTTGCTGCTGCCCAGGCGTACCTCGATGAGGCGGCGCGTGGCGAACAGCGACAGGCTGGCGGCCGCCTCGGTCAGGCGGCCCCAGGCGAAGTTGGCCTCGACGTGCAGGATCTCGCGCTCCTCGACGCCTCCCTGGCGCGCCGCACGGCGCACGGCGTCGCAGGCCTCCATGTGCTGCAGCGGCTCCTCGCCGGCGACGATCACCACCGGGGGCAGCTTCTTGGCCAGCGCATCCTCTAGCTTGTCGGCAAAGATCTTCACGTTAGTACCTTCAAGACAGTCCCTTCACGACAGCACCTTCAATGCCTGTGCCCTCATGACTCGCTCAAGGCGCGCAGGCGGTCCAGCAGCTGCCGCGCCGCCTCGCCGCGCAGCCGCTCGCGGACCGTCTCACGCTCGGCGTCCTGGGCCAGCAGCTCGTCGTCGTTGATCGTCAGGCGTTCGCTGACTTCCAGGCGCTGCTGGTCGAGGAGGTAGGCGCCGTCGGCGCGCCGCTGGACCGAGAACGGCACCCCGAGCGTCAGTTCCAGTTCGCGTGGCCCGCTGTCGAGCCCGCCCAGGCGCCGCTCGCTGAAGGCCTCGTTGCCCAGGGTGAGCACCCTTGCGGCGTCGTCGTGCACCCGGGTGCCGGCGCCCTCGAGCCGCCGAGTGACCAGGCGGCGAAGCGCGGTCTCCGGCCCCGCTAGGGCCAGGGCATCGAGGCCCACCAGCGGCTGGTCGTAGCCGCGCAGGCGAAAGCCGCAGCCGGCGAGCGCCAGGGTGGCGCCGGCGGCGAGGCCGAGGCGCAGGAGGTGTCGGCGCTGCATGGGTCAGTCTCCCGTCTGACGCGATGAAGGGGGCGTGGCGATCAGCCCACCACGATATTGACGAGCTTGCCCGGCACGACGATCACCTTGCGCACGCTCTTGCCTTCGAGGTGGCGCTGGACGTTCTCGGCGGCGAGGGCCTGGGCCTCGATGGCGGCCTTGTCCGCGGCGGCCTCGACGTCGATGCGCGCGCGCAGCTTGCCGTTCACCTGCACCACCAGCTCGATGCTGTCACGCGCCAGGGCCGCCTCATCGACCCGCGGCCAGGCGGCGTCGATCGCCGGCTCGTCGTGGCCGAGCTCCGCCCACAGGGCGTGGCAGGCGTGGGGCGTGATCGGGGCGAGCAGCAGCACGCAGGCCTCGACCGCCTCGCGCGCCACGGCGAGCCCCTGGGGGGAGGTGTCGTCGAACTTCGAGAGGGCGTTGGTCAGCTCCATCACCGCGGCGATGGCGGTGTTGAAGGTCGTGCGGCGGCCGATATCGTCGCCGGCCTTCTTGATGGTCTCATGGGTCTTGCGGCGCAGGTCGCGCTGGTCGTCGCTCAGGCCCTCGTGGAGCGTCTGGGCGTCGAGAGTGGCGGGCGTGCCGGCCGCGAGGTGCTCGCTGACCAGGCGCCACAGGCGCTTGAGGAAGCGGCTGGCCCCCTCGACGCCGGAGTCGGACCACTCCAGGGACTGCTCCGGGGGAGCGGCGAACATCATGAACAGGCGCACGGTATCGGCACCGAAGCGGTCGATCATGGATTGCGGGTCGACGCCGTTGTTCTTGGACTTGGACATCTTCTCGATGCCGCCCATCTCCACCGGCTCCCCGTCACTGGCCAGCACGGCGCTGACCGGGCGGCCCTTGTCGTCGCGCTTGACCTCGACGTCGGCCGGGTTGAACCACGCCTTGCCGCCGTTCTCGGTGGGGCGATAGAAGGTCTCGGCGATGACCATGCCCTGGGTGAGCAGGCGCTGGAAGGGCTCGTCGGTCTCCACCATGCCGAAATCGCGCATCAGCTTGTTGAAGAAGCGCGCATAGAGGAGGTGCAGGATGGCGTGTTCGATGCCGCCGATGTAGAGATCCACCGGCAGCCAGTAGTTGGCCCGCTCATCGAGCATCGCCTCCTGGTTATCGGCACAGCAGAAGCGCGCGAAGTACCAGGACGACTCCATGAAGGTGTCGAAGGTGTCGGTCTCACGCGTCCAGCCGTCTCCCAGGTCGGAGAACTCCGGCATGCGCTTGAGCGGCGAGCCGGTGGCGTCGACGGTGACCTCCATGGGCAGGGCGACCGGCAGCTCCTCGTCGGAGAGCGGCACGGTCTGGCCCTCGGGGCCGTACTTGACCGGGATCGGCGCGCCCCAGTAGCGCTGGCGGGCCACGCCCCAGTCGCGCAGGCGGAAGTTGGTCTTCACCTCGCCGCGATCGAGCTCGGCGAGCTTGGCGGCGATGGCCTCGAAGGCGGCGTCGAAGTCCAGGCCGTCGAACTCGCCGGAGTGGATCAGGGTGCCGGTGTCGTCGTGGGCGCCCGCGGAGAGGTCCGGGGCCTCGCCGCTGGCGTCGGCGATCACCGCCTCGATGGGCAGGCCGTACTTGGTGGCGAATTCCCAGTCGCGCTGGTCGTGGCCGGGCACGGCCATCACCGCCCCGGTGCCGTACTCCATCAGCACGAAGTTGGCGACAAAGACCGGTACCTCGCGGCCGGTGAGGGGATGCACGGCCCGGTGGCCGGTCGGCATGCCCTTCTTCTCCATGGTGGCGAGCTCGGCCTCGGAGGTGCCGCCGTGGGCGCACTCCTCGACGAAGGCGGCGAGCTCAGGGTCGGTCTCGGCGGCCTGCTTCGCCAACGGGTGGCCGGCGGCCACGGCGACGTAGGTCACGCCCAGCAGGGTGTCGGGGCGAGTGGTATAGACCGACAGTGGCTCGGCGGCGGCGCCCTCGGCGGACTGGATTTCGAACGTCAGCTCCACACCGCGCGACTTGCCGATCCAGTTGCGCTGCATGGTCTTGACCTGCTCGGGCCAGTCGATCTTGTCCAGGTCGGCCAGCAGCTCCTCGGCGTAGTCGGTGATCTTGAGGAACCACAGCGGGATCTCCTTGCGCTCTACCGGCGCACCGGAGCGCCAGCCGCGTCCCTCGATGACCTGTTCGTTGGCGAGCACCGTCTTGTCCACCGGGTCCCAGTTGACCGTGGACATCTTCTTGTAGACCAGCCCCTTCTCCACCAGCTTGGTGAAGAACCACTGCTCCCAGCGGTAGTAGTCGACGTCGCAGGTGGCGAACTCGCGGCTCCAGTCGTAGGCGAAGCCGAGTGCCTTCAGCTGGCGGCGCATGTAGTCGATGTTGTCGTAGGTCCACTGGCCCGGCGGTACCCGGTTCTGGATGGCGGCGTTCTCCGCCGGCATGCCGAAGGCGTCCCAGCCCATGGGCTGCATGACGTTCTTGCCCTGCATGCGCTGGTAGCGGGAGACCACATCGCCGATGGTGTAGTTGCGCACATGCCCCATGTGCAGCTTGCCGCTGGGGTAGGGGAACATCGACAGGCAGTAGAACTTCTCGCGGCTGGCGTCTTCCACCGCCTTGAAGCACTGGTTCTTGTCCCAGAACTGCTGGGCGTCGCGTTCGGTCTCGTGGGGCTTGTACTGTGCGTCCATCGCTCTCTTCGGGTACCTTGAAAGTCGAGCGCAGCGGCCTGGTGCTGCGCATGTCAGCGGCCCTTGTCCGGCATCAAGGTCTGGCGCCGTGGCGGCGCGAAACCATTGAATTTCCGGCGGGATGTCGTCTAAATGGAATAACTGGCTGTGCGCTAGGATACCCCAGCACGGCGTCCGGCGGCTATGGGGCAGCACCGCCGGGCCCGCAAGCCCTGTCGCGAAACGAGGAGAGCAACATGAGTGAGCACAAGGAGCCGCATCAGGAACACCGCCTTCGCGAGGGCTACGAGCGCATGCTCGAGCGGCTGCGCGAGGGCGCCGATGAACTGACCTGGGAGAACCTGCAGAAAGATCTGGACGAGGCGGTGGAGTTCGAGGCCGAGCTCGAGGAGTTCACCAAGGACGAGCTCTCGCTGCTGCGCGCCTGGGTGGAGCGCGACCTCAAGGAGATGCGTCGCTACCTCAATGCCGGCGGCGAGAGTGTGGCCACCTGGCTGGGCATCGACCTCTCCATGCTGTCGCGCAAGGTGGTCGACTCGCTGTTCTCCATCGCCGATCGCAGCGTGACCGAGCGCGCGCAGCTCGAAGACGACCTGGAGGCATCACGCGCCGACTATGTGGCCGGCGAAATGGCCGCCCCCGGGCGCATGGCCTGCGTGCACTGCGATGCCATCGTCGAGCTCGAGGGCGTCACCCGGATCGAGCCCTGCCACCAGTGTGGCCACCGCTACTTCGTGCGCGCGCCGATGGCGTGAGGAGGTTGCCTCCCACAGGGGGCACATTTTGTGGGAGCGACGGTTCGGCGCTCCGACTTCAGATCGCGATGGCGCCGCCAGGCGCCCGGGACAACCCCACCACCATCGCCCTACAATCGCCCTACAGCAGGCGCTCCATGAGCAGGATCGCGACCAGGACCAGCCCGGTCATGGTCGCGGCGTAGCCGAGGTTCTGGCGCATCATCCCGGTGGCGCTGACCCCGTAGCGTCCCTGCAGGGAGAGGTTGATGCCCGACAGTGGCCCGACGCTGGTGCCCACGGCCCAGGAGGCGAGGGCCACGAAGGCGAACAGAGTCTGGTCCTGGGCATCGAGGTCGAGCATCGAGGCCAGCACCGAGACGCCGATGATCGGGTGCAGGCCGGCCACGGCGCTCGCCACGATGGCCAGGAAGCTGGCCATGGCCTGCGCCGGGCCGAAGTCGGTGAACAGCGTCCAGTCGCTGTCGGTGGCGGCGTCGATGAAGGTCGAGAGCCCCACGGTCAAGAGCCCCGCACAGAGGAACAGCGAGATCTCGCCGCGCATCGCCGGCAGTCGGGTGATGGCGTGCCGGTGAACGCGCTGGCGTGTCCAATGCAGGCCCCGGGGCAGGTTGGCGAGCAGCGCCATCCCGGGCATCAGGAAGGTGATGATGCTGACGATGGAGAGCTCTGGCGTCAGGCCATAGTGGAACACCATCACCATGGCCGCCATGCTCACCGGCATCAGCAGGCTGCGCGGTGACAGCGAGAAGCCGGCGGTGTCGGCCAGCTCGAAGCGGTGCGAGAGCTCGCCGACCGTCAGTATCCCCGCGGCCATGGCCAGCGGCAGCCCGAAGGCCAGGATCGTGGCGTAGTGCATCTCGGGGGCCAGGGTCATCACCACCCCCATGGAGGCGAAGAAGGGCGACCAGAGGGCGGCGCTGGAGAGGCCGCGATTGAGGCCGAGCAGCTGCGGCGTGGTCAGCGGGCCGCGTCGCTCCAGGCGATCGCCGACCATGAAGACCGTGGAGAGGTTGAGGATCGAACCGAGCAGGTGCACGCCCAGCCAGGTGCCGAGCACGCCTCGGGCGCCGGTCAGGGCCTTGCCGGGCGGGCGCGAGCGGCCGCGCAGGTTGCCGATCAGGCCGATGAAACTGACCCCCACCAGCATCGCGACCACGAAGGTATTGCCATCGAGGATGCCCGGCCAGTCGACCTCGGCGCCCTGCCAGAGCTCTGCCAGTGCCAGCAGCGTCAGGCCGATCACGGCCAGCAGGCCCGCCTGTCGCCTCGTGCGGCGTGGAATATCCCGCCACAGCAGCGCCGTCGCCAGCCACAGGCAGTAGCTCACCAGATGATTCAAGGTAACGAGTCCGGTGAACGTCAGGATCTGCGTCAACAGTCCGGTGAGGATCAGGCCGCCGGCCAGGGCATGACGGAGGCTGATCTCGCCGGAAGCCGACTCAGAGGCGGTGGGCGGCGACATGGTTTTACCGAGTGGCGAAAAGGCTTGCATGCTAAGCAAGATGTCCACCCACCTCAAGACGAAGGCGGGAAGGGCCCAGAAATAGCTAGGCTCGTTGCTGACGCACCCATGCACGTCCTGCCTCCCTTTGGATCGTCGAGCCTGGCAACAACCAGCGTTTCCCTAGATGCGGTGGGGTAGGTGGCGCACCGGCAGCACCGGCGCATCCCGGGACTGGAGGCGGTCTTGGCTTGGCGCGCAGCCGAAGAAACGCCGATAGGCGCGGGAGAAGTGCTCCAGGGAGCCGAAGCCGGCGCTGGCGGCTACCTCGGCTACGCTGAGATCGGTCTGCTGCAGCAGGCGGTGGGCGCGGTTGATGCGCAGCCAGAGGTAATAGCGCTTTGGCGTGACGCCCAGCTCGGCTTTGAAGCGTCGCTCGAGTTGGCGCACCGAGAGTCCCACCTCGGCGGCCAGCTCGGCGCTGGACAGTGGCGCCTCGATCGCCCGGCGCATGAGCCGGATGATCCGGCGCATCTGGGCAGAGGTCTGGGGCTGGTGCTCCGGGGCGGCTGCCAGCTGGGCGGTGCCCCCCGGGCGCTGTCGACGCTCCAGCAGGTGGTTGCGCAGCTCCTCCATCAGCGGCGCCTCCACCCGGTCGGCTAGCCAGGCCAGCATCATGTCGAGCACCGCCGTGCCCCCGGCGCAGGTCAGGCGGGCGCCGCCCAGGGTGTAGAGTTCGCCCACGGCCTCCACCCGGGGATAGAGCTCGCGGAAGCCCTCCAGGTTGTCCCAGTGCACCGCGGCGCGCTCGCCATCGAGCAGCCCCGCCGCGGCCAGCACCTCACTGCCCATCTCGATACCGCCCAGCTGGACGCCGGCGGCGGCGCAGTGGCGCAGCCACATGGCCAGGGGGCGGTCGTCGGTGAGCGCCTTGGTCTCGAAGCTGGCCAACACCAGCACCCCGTCCAGTTCGGTGGGCGCCGGCCAGTCGACCGCCACCCCCAGGGGCACGCCGTTGGAGGCGGGCACCGTCGGCTCGCCGCCCAGCAGCCGCCACTCGAAGCGCGGTTCCTGGGCCAGCCAGTTGACGATGAACAGCGGATCCAGCAGCGCCCCCAGGCCGGCGAAGGAGAACTGCGGCAGCAGCAGGATGCCGAGCCGATAGGGGGGCGAGGCGGCAGGGGTGTCGGGCATGGCGCGATCTCAGTTCCGGTAGTCGTCGCCCTCCTTGTCGAGCAGGCGCATCAGCGCCGCGAAGTGGGCCTGGGGGGCGCCCGCCCAAGCATAGTCGTCCCACTGGGCGGCGGTCTTGCGGGCGACCTCGGGGGCCACCGGCGCCAGCGGCAGGCCGCTGGCTCGGGCCACCAGGTAGGAGCGGCAGGCGCGCTCGAAATAATAGAGGTTATCGAAGGCTTCGGCGACATCGGCGCCGGTGGCCAGCACGCCGTGGTTGCCCAGCAGCAGGATCGGCGCCTCGCCGGCCAGACGGCCGAGGCGTTCCGCCTCGTCACCCAGGCCCATGCCGTCGAAGCCGTGGTCGACCACCATGCGCTCGAAGAAGCGCATGGCATTCTGCTCCACCGGCGGCAGCTCGGGAGCCTCCAGGCACGCCAGGGCGGTGGCGTACAGCGAGTGGGTGTGCAGGATGCAGCCCACCTCGCGGCCTTGGCGGTGCATGGCGCCGTGGATGGCCCAGGCGGTGGGGTCGAGCCCCGCGGGACGTTCGCCGCCCCGGGCCTCGACCTCCAGCAGGTCGCTGGCGCGCAGCTCGGCGAAGTGGCGACCCGCCGGGTTGATCAAGAAGCGCTCGCCGCCCTCGGCGGTGGCCAGGCTGCAATGGTTGGCGGTGGCCTCGTGTAGGTCCAGGCGGGCTAACCAGCGGAAGGCGCAGGCTAGCTGCTCCCGGGGCGTGCCCGGGATCTCGGGGATTTCGCTCATGATGGGCTCCTTGCTCAGTAGTGGATCCAGCGGGTCTTCAGGGCCATGTACTTGTGCATGCCGGCCAGCTCGTAGTCGCGGCCGATGCCGGACTGCTTCATGCCGCCGAAGGGCGTCTGAGGGCTCACGGCGTCTACGCCGTTGACCGTCACGGTGCCCGCCTGCAAGTCATCGCAGAGCCGATGGGCTCGGCTCAGGTCGGTGGTCCATAGCGAGGCGGCCAGGCCGTATCGGCTATCGTTGGCGAGTGCCACGCCTTCGGCCTCGTCACTGAAGCGGCTCACCGCCAGCACCGGGCCGAAGATCTCCTCGCGGAATAGCCGGTGTTCGGGGATGACCCCAGTGAACACCGTGGGGGCGATAAAGAGCTCGCCGCCGGCCGTCTTCAGCGATTCGCCGCCATGGCGCAGGGTAGCCTCTTGCCGGCCGATGGCCAGGTAATCGCAGACCCGGTCGAACTGGGCGCGGCTGACCAGCGGGCCTAGCCGGGTGGCCGGGTCCAGGGGATCGCCGGGGACCAGGTCCACCAGGCGCGCGTCCAGGGCTGCGAGGAAGGCGTCGTGGATGCCGTCCTGGAGCAGCAGGCGAGAGTGGGCCGAGCACACCTGGCCGGCATGGGTGAAGATCCCCGCCACCGCGGCGTCCACCGCCGCTTCCAGGTCGGGGCAGTCCCCGAAGATCACAAGTGGACTCTTGCCACCGCACTCCAGCCACACCGGCTTCATGTTCGACTCCCCGGCATAGACCAGGAAGCGCTTGCCGATCTCGGTGGAGCCGGTGAAACCCAGGGCATCCACGTCGCCGTGGCGGCCCAAGGCCTCACCGGCCAGGTGGCCATGGCCCGGCACCACGTTGAGTACTCCCGTGGGAAGCCCGGCCATATCGCACAGCTCGGCCAGGCGCAGAGCAGAGAGCGAGGATTCCTCGGCGGGCTTGAGCACCAGGCTATTGCCCGCGGCCAGCGCCGGGGCGAGCTTGACGGCGGCGTTGTGCAGCGGATAGTTCCAGGGCACCACGGCACCCACCACGCCGAGCGGCTCGTGGGTGACGGTGGCCTGGACGCCGGCCGGCGAGGGCGCGACCCGGTCATAGACTTTGTCCTGCAGCTCGCCGTACCAGTCGAAGAGCACCGCGGCCTCCTCGGCGTCATCCAGGGCTTCGCTGATGCACTTGCCGGCCTCCAGGCTGTCGAGCAGGGCCAGCTCCTCGCGGTGGATGCGAATCTCGGTGGCGATGGCCAGCATCACCCGGCGCCGCTCGGCGGGCTCGGCCCGGGCCCAGTCGCCGGCGACAAAGGCCGTCCGGGCGGCGGCCACGGCGCGGTCCACGTCGGCCGCGTCGCAGGCGGCGATAACGGCAGCCGGGGTGCCGGTCATGGGGTTGATGGAGTCCAGGGTGGCGGCCCCTGCGGCGGGGCAGCGGCGTCCGTCGATCCAGGCGTGGCCGTCGACCTCGAGGGCCGCGGCTCGGCGCTTCCAGTCATTATGGGTCAAGGGCATGGGGTTTCCTCGTTGTCTTGGGTCGGGGGTTCAGAGGTCGAGCACGAGACGTGCTCCCGCGGGGCGGGAGACGCAGGCATAGAGGGTGTCGTTGGCGGCCTTCTCGGTGTCGTCCTGGAGGACGTCGCGGTGGTCCACGGCGCCCTCGATCACGCCGCAGGCGCAGGTGCCGCAGGCGCCTTCCCCGCACAGGGTGGGCGGGGCGACGCCGGCGCGGGCGAGGCCCTCGATCAGCGGTTCGTCGGGGGCCAGGGTGAGGGTCCGCTCGCTACGCGCCAGCACGACCTCGCACTGGCCGTCCCGGGGCGTGGTGTCCGGCGCCGCGCCGCGGAAGCGCTCCAGGCGCAGGCAGCCCGCCGGCCAGGCGTCGGCCTCCGCCTCCAGGGCGGCGAGCAGGCCCTCCGGGCCGCAGGCATGGATCCGGGTGTCGGCGTCCACCTCGCCGACCAGCTCGGCCACCTCGGCGCGGCCGTCCCGGGCGGAGACGTGCAGGCGCAGCGCGCCCTCGGGCAGCAGGGCGGCGAGTTCGTCGGCGAAGGCGGCGTCCGCCTCCCGGCGCACCAGATAGTGAACCTCCGGCGTCACGCCTCGGGCGCACAGTCGCCGGGCCATGGCCACCAGCGGGGTGATGCCGATGCCGCCGCCGACCAGCAGCTGGCGGCCGCCGGTCTCGTCCAGCGGGAAGCGGTCCCGGGGCGTCGAGGCGGCGAGCGCGAGCCCTTCCCGGGCCTCGTCGGCCAGGAAGGTCGAGCCGCCCCGGGAGTCGGGCTCGCGCAGCACGCCCAGGCGATAGCGGCCGTCGGCACCGTCGTCGAGCAGCGAGTAGTGTCGGGCGAGCCCGCCCGGCAGCTCGAGCTCTAGGTGCGCCCCGGCCGGGGCCGGCGGTAGTTCTTTGCCGTCGGCGGCCTCGAGGGTCAGCTCGACGACGGACGGGGTCAGGCGGCGGTGACGGGTCAGGATCAGCGACAGGCGATCGGACATGGGAACCTCCTCAGCGTTGCTGGTGCTGCCAGTCGGGGTGGATCCACGCTGGCGCCTTGCTGGGTGCCAATGCGGGGCGACCGAGGATCAGGTCGCTGGCCTTCTCGGCGATCATCACGGTCGGGGCGTTGGTGTTGCCGCTGACGATGGTCGGCATGATGGAGGCGTCCACCACGCGCAGCCCGTCCAGGCCGTGGACGCGCAGCTCGGGGTCGACCACCGCCTCGGGATCGCTCGCCGGGCCCATCTTGCAGGTGCCGGCGGCGTGATAGCCGGTTTCGGTGGTGGCCCGGGCCCAGGCGTCCAGGGCCTCGTCGCTCTGGCAGTCCGGCCCCGGAGTGATCTCCTCGCCGCGCAGGCCGTCGAAGGCCGGTTGCTCGATCAGCTCGCGGACCAGGCGCACCGCGGCGCGCATGTCGGCGCGGTCGCGCTCGGTGGCCAGGTAATTGAAGAGGATCGCCGGGGCCTTCGCCGGGTCGCTGTCCGCCAGGCGCACCCGCCCCAGGCTGGTGGGGCGCATCAGGTCGATGTGCACCTGGAAGGAGTGATCCTTGAGGGCCTCCACGGTGCCGGGCTCGACGGCCAGTGACATGAAGGTCAACTGGAGGTCCGGGTGCTCGACCCCGGCCCGCGAGCGGATGAAGGCGCCGGCGTCGAACAGGTTGGTGCCGGCCAGGCCACCGCGATCGGCGAACCAGCGCATGCCCAGCCACCACTTGCGCGGCGCCCGGGTCCAGGGGGCGTGGGAGACCGGCCGGGGGCAGCGGTAGGCGACCACGGTATCCGGGTGATCGCTGAGTCGACGGCCGACCCCTTCCAGGGAGTGGGTGGCGTCGATGCCCCAGCGCTCCAGCTCGTCCCGCGGGCCGATCCCGGAGAGCATCAGCAGCTGGGGGCTGTTGATGGCGCCGCCGGCCAGCAACACTTCTCGTCTGGCGGACACCTCGACGCGTCGGTCGCCTCGACGGTAGGCCACGCCCTGGGCGCGACCGTCCTCGATCAGCACCTTCTCGGCCAGGGCGCCGGTGATCACCGTGAGGTTGGGACGCGTGCGGGCCCGGGCCAGGTAGCCCCGGGCGGTGCTCCAGCGCCGCCCCTTCCAGGTGGTGCGGTCGATGCGGCCGAAGCCTTCCTGGCGGTAGCCGTTGACGTCGGCGCTGGCGCCATAGCCGGCCTGCTCGCCGGCCTCCAGGAAGGCTCGGGACAGCGGGTCGGTGGGCCGGCCCGGGCTGACCCGCAGCGGCCCGTCGGCGCCGTGGTAGTCGTCGCCGCCCAGGGCATGGCCCTCGGCGCGCTTGAAGTAGGGCAGCACCTGGGCATAGTCCCAGCCCTGGCAGCCGGCCTCGGCCCAGGCGTCGTAGTCCCGGGCATGGCCGCGGATATAGACCATGCCGTTGATCGAGGACGAGCCGCCCAGGGTCTTGCCCCGGGGGGTGGCGACGTAGCGGTCGTCCAGGTGGGGCTCGGGGCCGGACCAGTAGTGCCAGTTGAAGCGCGGGCCGTCGATGGCCGCGCCCATGGCCGCCGGCATATGGATGGTCCAGGAGTGGTCCTTGGGGCCGGCCTCGAGCAGCAGCACCCGGTAGCGGCTGTCGGCGGACAGACGGTCGGCGAGCACGCAGCCCGCCGAGCCGGCGCCGACGATGATGTAGTCGTAGTCAGGGGTCGGATTCATGATGACTCCAGGGCCTGGGGGCTCGTGTCGAACTCCCAGGACGATGGGCGCCGGTGGCAAGGCGGAGCATTTGCCAGGGAGGGCATATGTAGCGCCCAGGGAAGGGACTACAGCGCCCTCGCGAAGGTCCGGCTCACCGGGGCTTGTCGCCGGATCAGCCCATCTCGTAGGCAGAGGGATGGTATGCGTGCTTAGCGGTCGGCTAGGTAGGCGTCCATATAGGCCTCGAGGGCCGGCGTGGCGCCGTCGGCGGCACTCACGCCCTCCAGCCATTCGCCGACCCGCTCGGGGTTGGCGTCGAGCCAGTCGCCGGCCACCGCTTCCAGGGGGCGCTCCTCGCGGCTGAAGGCGTGGACCCAGGCGTTCTGTACCTCGATGGGCACCACCATCTGCTCGAGGAAGGCGGCGACGTTGGGCGCACGCTCGACGAAGGCGGCGCTGGCCACGGTGGAGACGCTGCTGGCATCGCCCCACAGGCCCTCGGGGTCCTCCAGGTAGTGCACGTCATAGACGACGTTCATCCAGTGCGGCTCCCAGCCCAGGAAGGCGGTCCAGCGCTCGCCGTCGTTGTTGGCCTCGAGCTGGGAGAGCATGCCGGTGACGCTGGAGGCCACCACCCGCCAGTCACTCAGGCCGTAGGCATCGTCGTCGATGGCGTCCTGCATGATCTCGTTGCCGACGTTGCCGGGCTCGATGCCGTAGAGACTGTGGTCGAAGCGGTCGGCGTGCTCGGCCAGGTCGGCCATGGAGCGCACGCCGGCGTCCCAGACGTGGCCGGGCACGGCGAGCTTGAAGCGCGCGCCCTGGATGTTGTGGACGACCTCGACTAGCTCGCCGCTTTCCAGGCGCGGATCGAGCATGCCGCCCTGGGAGGGGCGCCACAGGGCCATGTCGACGTCGATGTCGCCACCGACCAGGCCCTCCAGGATGATGGCGGTGCTGGCCTCCTTGACGCTGGTCGCGTAGCCGAGACGCTCCAGCAGCTGGCTGGCGACCTCGGTCTTGACGGTGGCGCCGGGCCAGGGCGGGGTGGCGAAGCGCACCTCCTCGGCCTGGGCGAGGCCGGGCAGGGCGATGGCGCCGAGGGCGGCGGCCAGCAGGCCGGTGCGCAGGGTGTCGTGATGCTTCGTCATGGGGAATCTCCTCGTGTGTTGTTGTCTGGCGGCGGCTCAGAAGCCGCAGACCCCGCCGCCATCCACCGAGAGGATGGCGCCGTGGGTGAAGCCGGCCCGGGGCGAGGCCAGGTGGAGGATGGCGTCGGCGACCTCCTCGGGCCGGGCCATGCGCCCCATCGGGGCGCGGGCACGGGCGGCGGCCAGGTAGGCCTCGCGATCACCGCTGGCCTCGGCGGCGGCGTCGATCATGTCGGTGGCGACGTTGCCCGGGC
Source organism: Halomonas urmiana (assembly GCF_005780185.1). Classification (GTDB taxonomy): domain Bacteria; phylum Pseudomonadota; class Gammaproteobacteria; order Pseudomonadales; family Halomonadaceae; genus Halomonas; species Halomonas urmiana. The sequence continues at coordinate 46,823 of NZ_VBUI01000019.1, forward strand.
AGACGCAGTTGACGCGGATGCGGCCGGCGAGCTCCAGCGCCAGCGCCCGGGTCAGGTTGACCACCGCGGCCTTGGCCCCGGAGTAGACGCTGCTCGGCGGGAAGCCGATCAGCCCGGCGTCCGAGCCCAGGTTCACGGCGTTGCCGCCGCCGGCCTCCAGATGGGGCAGGGCGGCCTGGAGGGTGAAGAAGGTGCCGGCCGCGTTGACGCCGAAGGTGGTGTCCCAGTGGGCCTGGGTGACGGCCTCGAAGGGCAGCTCCTCGAAGACGCCGGCGGCGTTGACCAGCACGTCCAGCCCGCCGAGCCCGGCCACCGCGGCCTCGACCACGGCGGCGCAGGAGGCGCGGTCCTCCAGCGGTCCCGGGGCGGCGACCACCCGGGCCCCGTCGCCCAGCTCGTGGCACAGGGCGTCGACGGAGGCCACGCGGCGGGCGCCGATGGCCACCGTCGCGCCCTCCTCGAGGAAGCGGCGCACGGTGGCGGCGCCGATCCCGCGGGCGCCGCCGGTGACCAGCACCCGCTTGCCGGTGAAGGCACCCTGGGGGCTCATGACCCGGCTCCGTCCTCGCCGTGCAGGGCCCGATGCACCAGGCGGTGGAAGTTCAGCACCAGGTGCTCGCTCTCGTTGCTGCGCTCGGCGTCGATCATGTAGCGGCCCTGGTCGTAGCCCAGGGAGCGCAGGCCCTTCTGGGTGGTGACGTTGAGCTCGATGTCCTCCGGTCCCAGGTCCTCGTTCATCCAGCGGATGCTGGCCCGGGTCACCTCGGGCAGGGCGTCAGGGTCCTGGGCGCTGTAGTAGCCGAAGCGCAGGATGCTGCGCTCGGCGTCCAGCGGGATGATCATGAAGGTGCCCATGCACTGGGAGAACGGGAACTGGTAGAAGGTGTTGTGGGGCCACAGGCCGATGTTGAAGAAGCCGTCGCCGTCCTCCACCGGGCGACCGATGGGCTCGCCGTAGGCCTCGGTGGCCTCGCGGTTGGGCGGGGCGCCGTAGGTCCACCAGTTGTCGTGGTGGCGCAGCTTGTAGCCGGAGAAGTCGATCAGCGACGCCAGATCCACGTGACAGGGGCCCGAGAGCTGGAAGTGATAGCCCTCGATGGAGTTGTCCATGATCACCTTCCAATTGGCCGGGACGATGACGTCGTCCTCCTGGATCAGGCGCATCTCGTCGAGATGGGGGATGGCGTCGCGGATCGCCGCCTCGGCGCCGGGGAAGAGGTCGTGCATGTCCGCGGCGTCGGGATCGAGGTTGAAGTAGACGCTGCCGGCGAAGACCTGCAGGCGGACCGGTGGGATCCGGTAGTCGTCGACGTTGAAGGCCTCGATGCGGTCGCTGCGCGGGGCGGCCTTGAGGCGGCCGTCGGCACCATAGCACCAGGAGTGGTAGGCGCAGCGGATCACGCCCTTCTGCACGCCGCGGGTCTCGCTCAGCAGGCGGTTGCCGCGGTGCTGACAGACGTTGTGGAAGGCATGCAGCTCACCATCCCGGTCGCGCATCAGGATCACGCTCTGATCGAAGATGTCGCGCACCACGAAAGCGCCGGGCTGGTCGAGTTCGTTGACGTGGCAGCCGAAATGCCAGGCGCCCATGAAGACGCGCTCGCGCTCGGCCTCGAACAGCGCTGGATCGTAAAAGTAGCGGGACGGCAGGGTCAGGGCGTTTTCGGGCTGCTGGGCGGCCCAGGCCTGGGGGGACTGGCTCATGGCGTCACCTCGTTGTGTCACGGTTTCGTTATGCGGTCCGCAGCAGGCTAGGGGGTGCGGCGCAACGCCACATGATCTTATGCGACGCCGTGACGAGGCGGTATTTGATATAAAGCGGCATATATTTGCCGTTTTATATCGTATAAGCGCGATTTTTTGGGGAAGGGGCGGCGATTCAGACTTGATGAATTACGTCATTGGCCGGTCCAGTTGCAGGCCATGGCGTCCCGGGCGTCATCGAGCTGCGCAATCATGGCGTGGGCGGCGTTGGAGCGGGTACGGCTGCGGTGAACCAGGTAGCCCAGCGGGCGATGGATCGGCGGGTGATCCACCTCGAGCTCGTGCAGCTCGCCGGCCACCAGGCGTTCGGGCAGCAGGCTCCAGCCCAGGCCGATGGCGGTCATCATCTTCAGGGTCTCTAGGTAGTTGGTGGAGAGCGCCACCGGAAGCTCGAGCCCGGCCGAGGCGAAGCGCGACTCGATCAGCCCGCGGGTGAAGGTCAGCGGCCCCGGCAGCACCGCATCGAAGGCGCAGAGCTCGTGCAGTGCCAGCCGGCCACGCCCGGCCAGGGGGTGGTCCGGGGCGCAGACGAAGCACAGCCGGTCGATCCACACCGGCACCACCTCGAGCTGCGGATCCGGGTGCGGGGCGAGGGTCACTACGGCGAGTTCCAGCTCGCCGTCCAGTACCCCCTGGTAGGCCTGCTCGGAATCGAGGAAGTGCAGGTCGAGGCGCACCTCGGTGTGCGCCCGGGTATAGGCCTTGAGCAGCGGCGGCAGCCGATGCAGGCCGATATGGTGGCTGGTGGCAAGCGTCAGGCGGCCGGCTACGCTGTCGTCCAGGTTGCCCAGCGCCCGGCGGCTGTCATCCACCATCACCAGGATCTGGCGGGCCCGAGGCAGCAGCACCCGGCCGGCCTCGGTGAGGCTCACGCGGCGGCCGATGCGGTCGAATAGCCGGGCGTCGATCTGCCCCTCCAGCACCGCGATACGCTTACTGACCGCCGGCTGGGTCAGGTACAGCTGCTCGGCGGCGCGGGAAAAACTCCCGCTGTCGGCCACGGCGAGAAAGGCCTGCAGGCTCTGCGTATCCATGGGCGGCTCCGTGGCGAGGTTTTCGGATTCCTTCAAGGAATCCAATCCATAAATAACATGAATTGATTTTATGGGCGAGGGACGGGAAACTGTTCTCATAGCGTCGACCGCCGAGCATAAAAGCGGCGCCGGGGACAGACCGGAAAGGAGGTCCTATGCCAGGGATGGCATCGGTAGCGTACAGGGAAGTATTCACAGCGCCTCCTTGGAGGTCTGCCCCCGGTAAAGCCGCGGTGGTGGTGCATTCCGAGACCGGACACGATAGGGCCCAGGGCCCGGGAGAAACGATATGGCAGGCCAGACACTCTACGACAAGCTGTGGTCGCAGCACCTCGTCAAGGAGCGCGGTGACGGCACCGCGCTGATCTACATCGACCGCCAGCTGCTCCACGAAGTGACCTCGCCCCAGGCCTTCGAGGGGCTGCGCCTGGCGGGCCGCCGGCCGTGGCGCCTCGACGCCAACCTGGCCACCCCGGATCACAACGTGCCCACCACCCTCAAGGAGCGGGCCGAAGGCAATGCCGGCATCAAGGATCCGGTGTCGCTGATCCAGGTGCAGACCCTCGACGACAACTGCGTCGAGTTCGGTATCGAGGAGTTCAAGATCAACGATCCGCGCCAGGGCATCGTCCACGTGGTGGGCCCGGAGCAGGGCGCGACCCTGCCGGGCATGACCGTGGTCTGCGGTGATTCCCATACCGCCACCCACGGCGCCTTCGCCGCCCTGGCTCACGGCATCGGCACCTCCGAGGTGGAGCACGTGCTCGCCACCCAGTGCCTGCTGGCGCAGAAGATGAAGAACATGCAGGTGCGCGTCGAGGGTGAACTGGGTACCGGCGTCACCGCCAAGGACATCGTGCTGGCCATCATCGGCAAGATCGGCACCGCCGGCGGTACCGGTTATGCCATCGAGTTTGCCGGCAGCGCCATCCGCGAGCTTTCCATGGAAGGCCGCATGACGGTGTGCAACATGGCCATCGAGGCGGGCGCGCGGGTCGGCCTGATCGCCGTGGACGACACCGCCATCGACTACCTGCGTGACCGCCACTACGCCCCGACGGGCGAGCAGTGGGACGCCGCCGTGGCCGACTGGCGGGGTCTTGTCTCCGACGCCGATGCCCGCTTCGACACGGTGGTGACCCTGGACGCCGCCGAGATCGAGCCACAGGTCTCCTGGGGCACCAGCCCCGAGATGGTGACCGGCATCTCCGGCGAGGTGCCCGATCCCGCCGAGGCCGCCGACGAGACCATGCAGCGCGGCTACACCCGGGCGCTGGAGTACATGGGGCTGGCGCCTCGTCAGAAGATCACCGACATCCGCCTCGACAAGGTGTTCATCGGTTCCTGCACCAACTCACGCATCGAGGATCTGCGCGAGGCCGCCAAGGTCGCGCGTGGCAAGAAGGTGGCCGACTCCATCATGCTGGCCATGGTGGTGCCGGGCTCCGGCCTGGTGAAGCGCCAGGCAGAAGCGGAGGGCCTCGACAAGATCTTCATCGAGGCGGGCTTCGAGTGGCGCGAACCCGGCTGCTCCATGTGCCTGGCCATGAACGCCGACAAGCTGGGGGCCGGTGAGCACTGCGCCTCCACCTCCAACCGCAACTTCGAGGGTCGCCAGGGGTTCGGCGGACGCACCCATCTCGTCAGCCCGGCCATGGCGGCGGCGGCGGCCATCGCCGGCCACTTCGTGGATGTGAGAGGGCTTGGCAGCGACGACGCCGCCAATGACGATGACCAGGTACAGGAGGCCTGACCCATGAACAAGTTTGAACGCACCGAGGGCCTCGTCGCACCGCTCGACCGGGCCAACGTCGACACCGACCTGATCATCCCCAAGCAGTTCCTGAAGTCGATCAAGCGCACCGGCTTCGGCGTCAACCTCTTCGACGAGCTGCGCTATCTCGACGAGGGCCAGCCGGGCCAGGACGTCGCCAACCGCCCGATCAATCCGGATTTCGTGCTCAACCAGCCGCGCTACCAGGGCGCCAGCGTGCTGCTGACGCGGCGCAACTTCGGCTGTGGTAGCTCCCGCGAGCATGCGCCCTGGGCCCTGGAGGACTTCGGCTTTCGGGTGATCATCGCCCCGAGCTTCGCCGACATCTTCTACAACAACGCCTTCAAGAACGGCCTGCTGCTGGTGCCCCTGCCCGAGGAGATCGTCGATCGCCTGTTCGCCGAGGTCGAGGCCAACGAGGGCTACCGGCTCGACGTTGACCTCGAGAACCAGCGGGTGATCACCCCCGCCGGCGAGATCATCGAGTTCGAGGTGGACGCGTTCCGCAAGCACTGCCTGCTGGAAGGCCTGGACGATATCGGCATCACCCTGAAGGACGAGGACGCCATCCGTACCTTCGAGGAGAAGCATCGCGCCGCGCGGCCCTGGCTGTTTCGCGCCTAACCGGGCTGCGCCCGGAGCCGGAAGAGCGTCGCTTCGCTCCTGGAAGCTAGAAGCTGGAAGAAAACCCTGGATTCCAGAGTTGGTGGATTCACGTTGCCTTCCAGCTTCCAGCTTCCAGCTTCCAGCTTCCGGCTTCCAGCTTCCAGCTTCCAGCTTCCGGCTTACGGCTTACAACAAGGATTGATGAAAAGATGACGCAGAAGATTCTGATTCTCCCGGGTGATGGCATCGGCCCCGAGATCACCGCCCAGGCCAGCCGCATCCTGGCCGCCTGCCAGGCCTGCGGCCTCGACGTCGAGGTGGAGGAGGGGCTCTTGGGCGGCGCCGCCTATGACGCCCACGGCGAGCCGCTGCCCGCCGAGACCCTGGAGAAGGCGAAGGCGGCGCGCGCCATCCTGCTCGGCGCCGTGGGCGGCCCCAAGTGGGACAAGCTCGAGGACCTCGCCAAGCGCCCCGAGAAGGGCCTGCTCGGCGTGCGCAAGCAGCTCGGGCTGTTCGGCAACCTGCGCCCGGCCATCACCTATCCCCAGCTGGCCGCCGCCTCCAGCCTCAAGCCCGAGCTGGTCGCCGGCCTCGATATCATGATCGTGCGCGAGCTCACCGGAGGCATCTACTTCGGTCAGCCCCGCGGCATCGAGGAGCGCAACGGCGAGCGCGTGGGCTTCAATACCTACGTCTACAGCGAGAGCGAGATCGAGCGCATCGGCCGGGTGGCCTTCGAGATGGCCCAGAAGCGCGGCAAGAAGCTTTGCTCCGTCGACAAGGCCAATGTGCTGGAGGTCACCATCCTATGGCGCGAGGTGATGGAGCGCCTGGCGCCGGAGTATCCGGACGTCGAGCTCTCCCACATGTACGTCGACAACGCCGCCATGCAGCTGGTGCGGGCGCCCAAGCAGTTCGACGTCGTGGTCACCGGCAACATGTTCGGCGATATCCTCTCCGACGCCGCCGCCATGCTCACTGGCTCCATCGGCATGCTGCCCTCCGCCTCGCTCAATGAGGGCGGCCAAGGCATGTACGAGCCCTGCCACGGCAGCGCGCCGGACATCGCCGGCCAGGGCATCGCCAACCCGCTGGCGACCATCCTCTCGGTGGCCATGATGCTGCGCTACTCCCTCGACGCGCCGCTGCTGGCCGAGCGCATCGAGACGGCCGTGGGCAAGGTGCTGGACGAAGGGCTGCGCACCGCCGACATCGCCGCCGAGGGCACCCGCACCGTCTCGACCGCCGAGATGGGCGACGCCGTGCTGGCCGCCTTCGAGCGGGTGTGAATCAAGCCGTGATATGGCTTGCGCGCTCGTGAATCCGCTGCACCAGAGGCGCCAGGTTCAGCCCCATGTCTTCCAGCGACCAGGGGCGGCGATAGCGATAGACGTGGATGCGCTGAGCCAGCTCGGAGGCGTAGGTCATCAGCCGCGCCGGGCCGTTGAATGCCTGCCCCCACTCCGGTAGATAGAGGGCCGCCATGACGACCTCGAGGGCCTCCCGGCCTTCGAGAGGTTCCAGGCTGGCAGCGGTGCCCTTTTCGGCACGCTCCAGCAAGACGAGGGCCTTGAGCGGCTGGGCGTAGGTGTGGAATTCTCGGTGTAGGTTGAGGTGATACTTGCCGGCTCGTGTCAGATCCCTGCTGAGGCTGTGATGATCGAACTCCAGGCTCGCCAGGGCCTCCTTCCGGAGCTTGAGCCTGGGTGGCCCCGGGTGCAGGTAAGGGAGTGCCTCATCCGGCTTGATGACGCCGACCTCGTCTGTCAATAGTGGCCAGTCGTGGTGATAATGCAGCCAGGCGGCCAGCGTCGATATGCCTGCGCCGGGAACGCCGGTGAATCCCCAGGCGCCGTCCGGCGTCTCCAGGGCACTCAGGCGGAGGGGAAGCCAGTGCTTCTGGTGTAGCAGGGTACCCATTGCGCTGCCCAGCAGATGGCCTCGCAGATCCCTTTCGGGCGTGCCGGTTCCGCGGGTCTTCAACATGCGCCGGTCGATCAGGATACGCTTTCCCTGTTCGATTCGATAACGGGCGACCCCTTCGAAGATGAGCTGGGAGCTGTCGGCGGAACCCTGAAGGGCGACTTCGCCAACGCCAGTATTCGTCGGGTCTTCAGGGACTGAGTCGGCCAGTATTTCGATGTCGGGACTGGGCGTGGGCTTGGTCCCGCGAAGTTCGGGGAGCTCGAACTGCGAGCTGAGCACGAGGCCATAGGTTCTGTAGTGGTAACACGGGACGGCGGCTCTCGAGCACCCGCGTTTCTCCTCAGTGCCCGGGGCGTTCCAGGTGGCAGGGACGGCGATATCATGGCGCATGTCTAGAGCCCCCCTTCGGCATGACCGTGTCCTTATGGGTCCACTGGATGTGCTGAATACCGAGTCGGACCCGCGGACCTTCTTGCCGTGGACATTCGATGCAGGTTACATAAGCTTACTTAATGGCGCCATATTGTCAAGAATTGTTACATTGCGCGCGCCCTGGCAGGTGTCGCCAGCGTCGAGTGTCGGCTACACCTGACCGGCACTCGCCGGCGCCGATCGACGCCTGCCAGGGGGGAGGGGCTCGTGTATAATGTGTCCCACATTCGATTTCTGGAGGGCTTTACATGTTGAAAGTCGGTTTTGTCGGTTGGCGTGGCATGGTCGGTTCCGTGCTGATGCAACGGATGCTCGATGACGGCGACTTCAAGGGCATCGAGCCGATCTTCTTCACCACCTCCCAGGTCGGCCAGGCCGGCCCCGATGTCGGCGTCGACGTGCCTCCGCTCAAGGATGCCTTCGACCTCGAGGCCCTCAAGGCGCTGGACGTGGTCGTGACCTGCCAGGGCGGCGAGTACACCGAGAAGGTCTACGCCGACCTGCGCCAGGGTGGCTGGAAGGGCTACTGGATCGACGCCGCCAGCACCCTGCGCATGGTCGACGAGGCGACCATCGTCCTCGACCCGGTCAATCGCGGCGTCATCGACGCCCAGTTGGCCAAGGGCGCCAAGACCTTCGTCGGCGGCAACTGCACCGTCAGCCTGATGCTGATGGGCCTCGGCGGCCTCTTCGAGGCGGACCTGATCGAGTGGATGACCTCCATGACCTATCAGGCCGCCTCCGGCTCCGGCGCCAAGCACATGCGCGAACTGCTCAACCAGATGGGCAGCCTGCGCGACAGTGCGGCCGCCGAGCTGGCCGATCCGGCCAGCGCCATCCTGGATATCGATCGCAAGGTCACGGCGGCCATGCGCAGCGGCGATTTCCCCACCGACAACTTCGGTGCCCCCCTGGCCGGCAGCCTGTTGCCCTGGATCGACGTCAAGCGCGACAACGGCCAGAGCAAGGAGGAGTGGAAGGGCTCCGTGGAGACCAACAAGATCCTCGGCCTCCAGGACAACCCCATCCCCATCGACGGGCTCTGCGTGCGCATCGGCGCCATGCGCTCCCACAGCCAGGCCTTCACCATCAAGCTCAAGAAGGATGTCCCGATCGATGAGATCGAGGACCGCCTGGCGCGTCACAATGAGTGGGTCAAGGTCATCGCCAACGACAAGGACGCCACCATCGACGGCCTCACCCCGGCGGCCGCGACGGGCTCCTTGACCGTGCCCGTCGGGCGTCTGCGCAAGCTGGCCATGGGCGGTGAGTACCTCTCCGCCTTCAGCGTCGGCGACCAGCTGCTGTGGGGCGCCGCCGAACCCCTCAAGCGCATGCTGAAGATCCTGCGCGAGCAGTAAGGCACGGGCGGTAAGCGACGGGCGTTGGACCGACACGCCGTCGATGCGCGGGGCGCCTCCTGAGGGAGGCGTCCCGCGTTTCGTTGGTAGGGGAGGTTCGCGGCGTCCATGACCCATGGCGTATGTTGAAGAGTATGGGATCCGCTGATATCCCGTGATGGCGCGCCCTTGAGTGGAATGTGTTACATAGACATCAAGACGACTAAGAATATATGACCAGTCCGTCGCCCGGTTCGAGGCGTCGGCAGCAACGACGCAAGGGACCCCGATGAAACGCAAGCTGACACTCGCCATGCTGCTTTCGCTCTCCGCCGCCAGCCCCCTGGCGCTGGCTCTCGGCCTGGGGGAGGCCGAGGTCAATTCGACGCTCAGTGCACCACTGCGCGCCAGCATTCCCTTGACCGACAGTGCCGGCCTGCAGCCCGGGCTGCTCAACGTCTCCGTGGCCGACGAGGGGGCCTTCTCGGCGGCGGGGCTTGCGCGCACGCCGCTGGCGGCCAGCGTGAAGATGGCGGTGACCCGGCGCCAGGGCCGCCTGATGGTCGACCTGACCACCGAGCGCGCCGTACGCGAACCCTGGATCGACCTGTTGCTGCGCTTCGACTGGCCCGGCGGTCAGCAGCTGCGTGAGGTGACCCTGCTGCTCGACCCGCCGGACTATGATCGGCTGCCGGCCCTGGTCGCCGCCCCCTCGACGCGGCCACGGGAGGACGCGTCGCCTTCACGCCCGCCGACGAGCGCGTCGGACGCCGCGCCGCGACCCGTGGCCCGCACCTCGGCCGCGGACGGCGCGGGCAACCCCGCCTGGGTGCGCCCCGGCGATACCCTGTGGGCGGTGGCGGGCCGGCTGCGCCCGGACAGTGGCATCAGCATGAGCCAGATGATGGTCGCCCTGGTCGAGGCCAACCCCGAGGTCTTTCCCTCCGGCAACATCAACGCCATGCGTGCCGGCTTCACCCTGGTGGTGCCGCCCCGCGAGGCCATCGCGGCCCGCTCCGCCGCTCAGGCCGGCGAGCTCGTCCAGGCCATGAACCAGGCCTGGGCCAACCGCGGCAGCGGTGCCCCGGCCCGGGTGCCGCTCGGCGGCGCCGAGCCGGCGTCGGCCGTGGCCAGCGCCTCGACTCAGGACCCCGCGGCGGCAAGCCCGGAGGACGCCGTTGCCGATACGACAGCGGCCGTTGCGGACGACGGCAACGAGCCTGCCGGCGAGGGCGGTCAGCGGCTGACGCTGCTGAGCGACGCCGAGATGGCCGCCGAGGGCGGGCTCACGACAGAGGGCCTCGTCGAAGGCGAGGTGGGCGACGCGGCAAGCGCTGCCGCATCGGCGCAGGAGGCGGGCGCGACACCCTCTCTGGCGCTGTCGCCGGCGGCTCCGGGGGAGGGGAGTGTCATAGACCCCGGGGTGCTGGCGATGATCCAGGGCGATGGTGAGCTCACCGAGGACCAGCGCCTGCTGCGTCTCGAGGCGCGCTGGCAAGAGAGCCAGGAGTCCCTGGAGGCGGTGCGCAGCGAGCGGGATGCGCTGCAGGCGGCGCTCGGCGATCTGCGTGAGGAGGTGGAGGCCATGCGCGAGCAGCTGGCGAGCCTCGCCGCCGGCGGAAGCGGCGTCGATGCTGCCGGCGCGGGCGGCGTGGTGGTCCCGGGAAGCGCGTCGTCGCCGACCCAACCGGTGCCCTGGTGGGGCGCCCTCTATCAGGGCGCCATGGAGCGCCCCTTGATGCTGGGCGGCGCCGGCCTGGCGGCCCTGCTGGCGCTCTGGGCGCTGGTGCGCCGGCGGCGTCGTGAGCAGGAGGCGCCGGCCTCGGTCTTCAACGAGGCTCGTCCGGTGGACCCCGCGGCCAGCGGCGTGGTGATGCCTGGCGCCGGCGACAGGGCCGCCGAGGAGGCGCGAGCCCCGGGGCGTGACGAGACGCCGAGGACGCCGGTACGTGCGTCCATGCCCGAGGCCGAGGCCATCAACGAGGCCGATATCTTCATCGCCTACGGGCGCTACGATCAGGCTCGCGAGCTGCTGGAGGCGAGCCTGGTCCGTGAGCCCGGCCGCGACGACCTGAGGCTCAAGCTGCTGCGGGTGCAGCTGGAGCAGGGGGATCGCAACGCCGCGGCACGCCAGGCCGACCAGCTGCGCGCCGGCGGCGATCCCGACGTCCAGGCCGAGGTGGCCCAGCTCATGCAGCGCCACGCGGTGCATGCCGCCTCATCCAACCCCGAGCGGGCCGTGTTCCCCGTTCCCGATGAGCATCAGCCACGCCGCTTCGATGAGCCCGACGCGTCGGACGAAGAGCAGGGCGCTCAGGCTGCCGATGAGGGGAGCGCTCGTGAGGCGCCGAGCGCCGACCGCTCGCCCGACCCCTTGGCCGCCTATCGCCCCCCCGCTGCCGAGCCGGCCGACGCCGAGGTCGACGCGGCCCCCGAGACTCAGGCGGCCCCCGAGACTCAGGCGTCCACGGAGCATCATGAGCCTTCCGAGGCGCAGCCGGCACCGTCGCACGCCGAGACGCCGCTGGAGACCGTTCACACCGACGACGGGCGCGATATCATCGACTACCGCCCCCCCTCCCTAGAGGCAAGCCCTGCGCCGCGGGAAGAGACGCCGATGCAGCCCAGCGTGGACTTCACGCCGTCGGTCGACACGCCCTCGGCGACCTCGGATCCGCGTGCCGATCGTGATCTGCCCGAGGAGTGGGACGTCGAGGAGGTGGCCTTCCCGCCGCTGTCGCGGGATAATGCCCACTTTTCCGCGACGGCCTCCCCGACGTCGACGCTTGCCGAGGCGCGACGCCTGCTGGATGACGGCGAACGCGGTCAGGCTCGGGCGCTGCTCGAGAGCCTGATCGACGAGACCGGCGATCCGGATGCCCGGCAGGAGGCCCGCGAACTGCTGGATCAACACCTGCCATGAGGCCGAATGACCCTTTTCAGATCCCTCGATGAACGCCACCCTCTGAGCGGCCGCCTGGCCATGGGGGTGGAGTATGACGGCAGCGGCTACTGCGGCTGGCAGCGTCTCAAGCACTCCCCCTCGGTGCAGGGCGCCGTCGAGGCCGCGCTCTCGAAGGTGGCGGCCGGTCAGCCGATCACCCTGCATTCCAGCGGGCGCACCGACTCTGGGGTTCATGCGACCCGTCAGATCGTCCACTTCGATCCGCCGGTCACCCGCTCCGAGAAGTCCTGGGTGTTTGGCGCCAATGCCAACCTGCCGCGCGATGTCGCGGTGCGCTGGGTGAAGCCGGTTTCCGATGACTTCCACGCCCGCTTCAAGGCGCTGGCGCGGCGCTACCGCTACGTGATCCTCAACCAGCCGAGCCGGCCGGTGCTGGAGCGTGCCAACGCCACCTGGTGTCGCGACCCCCTGGATGCCGATGCCATGCACCGGGCCGCCCAGGCGCTGGTCGGCGAGCACGACTTCTCGAGCTTTCGCGCCGCCGGCTGCCAGTCGAAGACGCCCTGGCGCCACCTCCATTTTATCGAGGTGCATCGCCACGGCCCCCTGGTGGTCATCGACGTCCAGGGCAACGCCTTCCTTCACCACATGATTCGTAACATCGTCGGTGCCCTGGTGACCGTGGGGCGGGGTGAGCGGGGAGACGGCTACCTGAGCGAGCTCATGGCGCTGAAGGATCGCGCCCTGGGGGACGTGACCGCCCCGGCCTGCGGCCTGCACTTCGTCGACTCCCTTTACGATGAGAGCTGGGACCTGCCGCGTGAGCCGCTGGGGCCCAACCTGCTGGCCTTCCTCGGTGAGTGGACCGGCGAGCGAGCCCTGCCCGACTGCCCGATGGTGGCGTTCCGCCGTGGCCGTCCCGTGGCGGAGGGCGCCTAGCCGCCACGGCCCCCGAATCACTCGTGTGCCTTGCCGTGTGATGGCAGGCGTCACATCGCGACATGCGCGCCGCCTGTGGCGTGCTTGCACATCCTAGCGCCGGAGACCCTTGCCCCCATGCCGATTTCGCTTCGCACCCGCATCAAGTTCTGTGGCATGACGCGCCCCCAGGACGTCGACGCCGCCGTGGCCGCTGGCGCCGACGCCCTGGGCTTCGTGCTCTGGTCGGGCAGCAAACGCGCCATCGATGAGCAGAGGCTCGCCGAGCTGAGTGCGCGGGTGCCGGCCTTCGTCACCCGCGTGGGGCTCTTCGTCGACCCGTCGGCGTCCCTGGTGGCCCGCTGTGCACCGCACCTGGACCTGCTGCAGTTCCACGGTGATGAAACCCCGGAGGCCTGCGAGGCGGCCGGGCGCCCCTGGATCAAGGCATTGCGCATGCGCGAGGGCCTCGATCTGCATGGCGCGGCCGAGACCTATCGCGGTGCCCGGGCGCTGCTGCTCGATGCCTATCGACCCGGTGTGCCGGGGGGCACGGGGGAGACCTTCGACTGGTCGCGAATCCCCGCAAGCCTCGCAAAACCTGTTATTCTCGCCGGAGGCCTGACGCCGGACAATGTCGACGCGGCGATCGCGGCCGTTGGCCCCTTCGCGGTGGATGTCTCCGGCGGCATCGAGACCGCGCCCGGCGTCAAGGACGCCACCCGCATGGCGGCTTTCCTGAGTGCCGTACGACGGGCCGACGAGTGGCGCTCGCGCTGAGTTCTCGGCGTCAACCTGTTCCCCCTACACCCCTTCTGGCGACCCTGTGAGGTGTCTTTCGTGAGCAAGTTCAGTGACCTGACCCGACTGCCGGATGCCCGCGGCCATTTCGGCGCCTACGGCGGCCGGTTCGTCTCGGAGACCCTGAGCTTCGCCCTGGATGAGCTGGAGAAGACCTACCTGAGTCTTCGTGATGATCCGGCCTTTCAGGCGGAATTCGACTATGACCTGGCCCATTACGTGGGCCGCCCGTCACCGCTCTATCATGCCGAGCGATGGTCGAAGCAGCTGGGTGGGGCACAGATCTGGCTCAAGCGCGAGGACCTCAACCACACCGGCGCCCACAAGGTGAACAACACCATCGGCCAGGCGCTGCTGGCCAAGAAGAGCGGCAAGCCCCGGGTGATCGCCGAGACCGGCGCCGGCCAGCACGGCGTGGCCACGGCCACCGTGGCGGCGCGCCTGGGCCTCGAGTGCGACGTCTACATGGGCGCCGCGGACGTCGAGCGCCAGAAGCTCAACGTCTATCGCATGCGCCTGCTGGGGGCCAACGTCATCCCGGTCACCTCCGGCACGCAGACCCTCAAGGATGCCATGAACGAGGCACTGCGCGACTGGGTGACCAACGTCGACGACACCTTCTACATCATCGGCACCGTGGCGGGGCCGCACCCCTATCCGATGCTGGTGCGCGACTTCAACGCGGTCGTCGGGCGTGAGGCGCGCCGCCAGTCGTTCGAGGAGTTCGGCAGGCTGCCCGATGCGCTGATCGCCTGCGTCGGCGGCGGCTCCAACGCCATGGGGCTCTTCTACCCCTTCGTCGAGGACGATGACGTCGTCATGTACGGCGTCGAGGCCGGCGGCGACGGCGTCGAGACCGGGCGCCACGCTGCGCCCTTGGCGTCGGGCGCGCCGCGCGGCGTGCTGCACGGCAACCGTACCTACCTGATGTCCGACGAGGGCGGTCAGGTCTCCGACACCCATTCGATCTCGGCGGGCCTGGATTACCCGGGGGTCGGCCCCGAGCACGCGCTGTGGAAGGACGTCGGGCGGGTCAACTACGTGGCCGCCAACGACGCCGACGTGCTCGAGGCGTTCCGTGAGCTGACCCACGTCGAGGGCATCATGCCCGCGCTGGAGTCCGCCCACGCCCTGGCCTATGCCAAGGTGCTGGCGCCGACCATGCGCCCCGACCAGAACATCGTGATCAACCTCTCCGGACGTGGTGACAAGGACATCATGACGGTGGCGAAGATCGACGGGATCGAATTCTAGATGACGGCCCATACCATGAATCGTATCGACCAACGCTTCGCTGCGCTCAAGGCCGAGGGCCGCCGCGCACTGATTCCCTACATCACCGCCGGCGATCCGGCGCCCCAGCACACCGTCGGCTTCATGCACGCCCTGGTGGCGGCGGGGGCCGATGTCATCGAGCTGGGCGTGCCGTTCTCGGACCCCATGGCCGACGGGCCGGTGATCCAGAAGGCCTGCGAGCGGGCCCTCAAGCAGGGCGTGCGGCTCAGCCACCTCTTCGAGATGGTCAGCGAGTTCCGCCGCACCGACACCGAGACGCCCGTCGTGCTGATGGGCTATCTGAATCCCGTGGAGCGCATCGGCCTGGCGACCTTCGCCGATCAGGCCGCCGAGGCCGGGGTCGACGGCGTACTGATCGTCGACATGCCGCCGGAGGAGGCCGACGAGGTCGGTCCGCTGCTCAAGGCACGCGGTCTGGCGTCGATCTTCCTGGTCGCCCCTACCACTTCGCGTGCCCGGGCCGCTACAATATGCGCCCACGGTGAGGGCTATCTCTACTATGTTTCGCTGAAGGGTGTGACCGGTTCGGCGACCCTCAATGCCGACGACGTGGCCGAGCATCTGGCGCCGCTGCGTGAGATGACCGACCTGCCGCTGTGCGTGGGCTTCGGGATCCGCGACGGGGCCTCGGCCGCCGAGGTGGGCAAGGTCGCCGATGGCGTGATCGTCGGCTCGGCGCTGGTCAATCGCATCGCCGAGAATGCCGAGCATCCCGAGGCGATTCCCGCCGCCCTCGAGGCGGTCCTGGGAGAGATGCGCCAGGCGCTGGACGCCTGATCCTCCTCGCCAACGAATCGACCCTGCTCCCGGCGTCGCCGGGGGCATCAGCCTTTACGGAAGTGTTTCTGACATGAGCTGGCTAGACAAGATCGTGCCCACGGTGGGCCGCATCCAGCGCAAGGATCGCCGCGCAAGCGTCCCCGACGGCCTGTGGCGCAAGTGCCCCAAGTGTGAAGCGGTCCTCTATCTCCCCGAGCTGGAAAAGCACCATAGCGTCTGCCCCAAGTGCGACCATCACCTGCGCCTGACCGCGCGCAAGCGGCTCGACTGGTTCCTGGACAAGGAAGGCCGCGAGGAGATCGCGTCCAAGCTCGAGCCGATGGATCGCCTCAAGTTCCGCGACTCCAAGAAGTATCGGGATCGCCTGGTGGCGGCCCAGAAGGCCACCGGCGAGAACGATGCGCTGATCGCCATGCGCGGCTCCCTCGAGGGGCTGCCGGTGGTCGCGGTGGCGTTCGAGTTCACCTTCATGGGCGGCTCCATGGGCGCCGTGGTGGGCGAGAAGTTCGTGCGCGCCGCCACCATCGCCCTCGAGGAGGGCGTCCCGCTGATCTGTTTCGCCGCCTCGGGCGGGGCGCGGATGCAGGAGGCGCTCTTCTCGCTGATGCAGATGGCCAAGACCTCGGCGGCCCTGGAGAAGCTCAAGCAGGCCGGCGTGCCCTATATCTCGGTGCTCACCGATCCGGTGTTCGGCGGTGTCACGGCGTCCCTGGCGATGCTCGGGGACCTCAACGTGGCCGAGCCCAACGCGCTGATCGGCTTCGCGGGGCCGCGCGTCATCGAGCAGACCGTGCGCGAGCAGCTGCCCGAGGGCTTCCAGCGCAGCGAGTTCCTGCTCGAGCACGGCACCGTGGACATGATCGTCCATCGCGGCGAGATTCGTTCGCGCCTCGGCGGCGTGCTGCGCAAGCTGACTCACCAGCCGGTGAGCGGCGAGGAGCCCGTCACGGAAGCGCCGGACCTGGTGCAGGTGGCCGAGCAGGCGGAGCAGGAGGACGTGCTGACCACGACGCCCGCCGAGGGCGTCGAGCACGATGCGGAAAGCGACGCCGAGCAGAACGGCGAGCGTTCCGACTCGGCGCGCTGACCCGTCCCCATGAGCGAGTGCGCCCTGCCCACGACGCTTCCGGCCTGGCTGACCCGGCTGGAAGCGGCCCATCCGGTCGGTATCGACCTCGGCCTCGACCGCGTGGCCGAGGTCGCGCGCCGCATGGGGCTTTGCGAGGCGCCACCGGCGGCTCGCGTCATCACAGTCGCCGGCACCAACGGCAAGGGGTCGACCGTGGCCATGCTCGAGGCCCTGGCCCAGGCCCACGGCCTCACCACGGCGACCTACACCTCGCCCCACCTGCTGCGCTACAACGAGCGCCTGCGGCTGGACGGCCGGCAGGCCGATGACGCCACCCTGATCGCTGGCTTCGAGGCGGTCGAGACGGCGCGGCTCAAAGGCGAGCCGATTAGCCTGAGTTACTTCGAGATGGGCACCCTGGGGGCGCTGTGGGCGATCGCCCGGCAGCCCCCGGCGCTGGCGATCCTCGAGGTGGGGCTGGGCGGCCGACTGGATGCCGTCAACATCATCGATCCGGACGTCGCGGTGATCACCACCGTGGCCCAGGATCATGCCGCCTTTCTCGGCAACGACATCGAGGGCATCGGGCGCGAGAAGGCCGGTATCCTGCGCCCCGGCCGGCCCGCGGTGCTGGGCAGCACGACGCTGCCGGCAAGCGTGGCGGACGTGGCCACGACGCTCGGCGCGCCGGTCTATGCCTTGGGTGAGGCCTTCCGGCGTGAAGGCGATGGTGAGGGCTGGCGCTTTTGGGGTCAGACCCCGGCCGAGTCCAAAAGCCTCGTCGACCTGCCCGATCCCGAGCTGCCGCTGGACAATGCCGCCACGGCCCTGCAGGCCCTGGCACTCGCCGGGGTGTCGCTGGAGGCGGCGGCCTGCCGCCGCGCCCTAGCGAGCGTTCGGCTGCCCGGGCGCATGCAGTGGCTGGGTCCCTGGTGCCTGGATGTCGGGCACAATCCTCATGCGGCCGCCTACGTGGCGCAGCGGCTCGCGGCGCGTCCCTGCGCGGGACGCACCGTCGCGCTGATTGGCATGCTCGCCGACAAGGATGCCGACGGGGTGATCGCCGCCCTGGCGCCGGCGGTGGATGCCTGGGTGCTGGCGAGCCTCGAGGGCGAGCGGGCCCGGTCGGCGGATGACCTGGCCGAGCACCTGGCCCGCCAGGGCGCCACGCTCTGGCACCGCGGTGATTCGCCGGCCGAGGCCGCCGACTGGCTGTCGGCTCGCCTCGCGCCCGAGGATCGTGTACTGGTCTGTGGCTCCTTCTTCACCGTCGCCGCCGTGCTGGCCTGGCATCAGGCCGCTGCCCCCTCGGCGGGGCCGACGGCAGGGCACGCCACGCGCAGCGAGGAAGCGAGATGAAGTACGGAATGCGAGAACGCCTCAGTGGGGCCGTGATCCTGATCGCCCTGGCGGTGATCTTCCTGCCCATGCTGTTCGACGAACCGGCCCAGCGTGGCGAACGGCCTCAGCCGGTGATGACCATCGAGCAGCCGGTCGAGGTGGAGCGCCGCGAGCTGTCGGACCCGCAACCGCCGGAGAGTCTCGATCAGGCCCCGGAGGCGGAGACCGCGTCGTCGAACGCGGCCTCCGCCACGCCGGAAGCGGCGCGGAACGTCGAGCCGACGTCCGAGCCGGCGGCCGAGCAGGCATCGACGCCGCCCGAGCGCGCCGACGAACCGGCCGCCGACCCCATCGCCGAGTTGGCCCGCGCTGCCGATGAACGCCTGGCCGGTCAGCAGCAGGGGGCCTCCTCACCGGTCGAGGCCGCCCCCGACGGGGAGTGGGCCGTGCAGGTGGGCAGCTTCGGCGAGGCGGCCAACGCCGAGCGCCTCGAGGCGAAGCTTGCCGACCAGGGCCTGCCCGTCTACCGCCGCGCCCGCGACAACGGGCTGACGACCGTCTACGTCGGCCCCTTCGCCTCCTCCCGGGAGGGCGAGCGGGTGATGGGTGAGCTCAAGGCCCGGGATAACCTTCAGGGTCTGCTGGTGCGTGCGGATAGCGGCTCATGACGCTGACCTGGATCGACTGGATCTTCGTGGCGGTGCTGGTGGTGACCGGGCTTGCCGGCTTCCTGCGTGGACTGGTCCGCGAGGCGCTGGGGCTCGCCGCCTGGATCATCGCGCTGCTGGCGGCGCGGCTCCTGGCTCCGCCGGTGGCGGAGCTGCTGTCCGGAGTGATCGACAGCGCCGACGGCCGCCTGGTGCTGGCCTTCGTGCTGGTGATCTTCGCGGTGATCCTGCTCTGCGGCCTCGTCATTCGCATGGTGCATGCCGCCGTGGAGTGGGTGGGCATGGGGCTGTTGAATCGGGTGGCCGGCACCGCCTTCGGCATGGCCAAGGGCGTGGCGATCCTGATCCTGGCGACGCTGCTGCTGAGCCTGACGCCACTGGCGCAGCTCCAGGCCTGGCAGGAGGCGACGCTGCGCCCGACCTTCGAACGGCTCCAGGACTGGGCATTGAGCCATCTGGAGGCCTGGGAGGGGCGCCTGCCCGAGCCGTCCTCCTTGCGGGGGCTCTCCTTTCCGCCCGCGGCGCCGGCCGCGTCCGCCGAGGCCGAATCGAGCGACGCCGACGAGGCGACGCCCCCCTGACAGATGACACCGGGACGGCGCCACGCCCCGTCCCGACCCTTCACAGCAAGCCCGGAAAGCAAGTCCGGCAAGAGAGGTAAAGTAGAATGTGCGGTATCGTGGGCCTGATGGCCAAGCAGGCGGTGAATCAGGGCATCTATGACGCCCTGACCGTGCTCCAGCACCGCGGACAGGATGCCGCCGGCATGATGACCTGGGACGAGGGCCGGTTCCTGTTGCGCAAGAGCAACGGCCTGGTGCGGGATGTCTTCCATACCCGCCATATGGCCCGCCTCAAGGGCAATCTGGGCATCGGCCACGTGCGCTATCCCACCGCCGGCTCCTCCAGCGAGGCGGAGTCGCAGCCGTTCTACGTCAACTCCCCCTACGGCATCACCCTGGCGCACAATGGCAACCTGACCAACTCGGATCAGCTCAAGCAGGAGCTGTTCTCCTCCGACCTGCGCCACATCAACACCAGCTCCGACTCCGAGGTGCTGCTCAACGTCTTCGCCCATGAGCTCGGCAAGCAGGGGCTGCACCTGGCGCCCGGCGATATCTTCGATGCGGTGCGCCGCGTGCATCGTCGCTGCCGGGGCGGCTATGCCGCGGTGGCGATCATCAACGGCGTCGGCCTGGTCGCCTTCCGCGACCCCCACGGCATCCGTCCGGTGGTGTTCGGTACCCGCGACGAGGGCGAGGGACAGGAGGTGATGATCGCCTCGGAGTCGGTGGCCCTGGACGTCGGCGGCTTCGAGCTGCATCGCGACCTGGCCCCGGGCGAGGCGATCTTCGTCGACATGACCGGCGCCATCCATACCCAGCAGTGCGCCGACACCCCGCGGCTCGCCTCTTGCATCTTCGAGCACGTCTACCTGGCGCGCCCCGACTCCATCCTCGACGGCGCCTACGTCTACGGCACCCGCATGCAGATGGGACGCAAGCTCGGCGACCGGATCCAGAGCGAGTGGCCCGAGCACGACATCGACGTGGTGATCCCGATCCCCGACACCTCGCGGACCTCGGCGCTGGAGCTCGCCCAGCACCTCGGCGTGACCTACCGCGAAGGCTTCATGAAGAACCGCTATATCGGGCGGACCTTCATCATGCCGGGCCAGACCCAGCGCAAGAAGTCGGTGCGCCAGAAGCTCAACGCCATCGGCGTGGAGTTCAAGGACAAGAACGTGCTGCTGGTGGACGACTCCATCGTGCGCGGCACCACCTGCAAGCAGATCATCCAGATGGCGCGCGAGGCCGGCGCCCGCAAGGTCTACTTCGCCTCTGCCGCGCCGCCGGTGCGCTACCCCAACGTCTACGGCATCGACATGCCGGCGGCCAACGAGCTGATCGCCCACGGGCGCAGCGAAGCCGAGGTAGGTGAGCTGATCGGTGCCGACCGGATCTTCTACCAGGACCTCGACGACCTGAAGGCCGCCTGTCGCGAGGTAAACCCGGACCTCGAAGCCTTCGACTGCTCCGTGTTCGACGGCCAGTACGTGACCGGCGACATCGACGATCGCTACCTTTCGGCACTCGAGG
Organism: Halomonas urmiana; assembly: GCF_005780185.1. Taxonomy (GTDB): domain Bacteria; phylum Pseudomonadota; class Gammaproteobacteria; order Pseudomonadales; family Halomonadaceae; genus Halomonas; species Halomonas urmiana. Next base: position 67,576 of record NZ_VBUI01000019.1, read on the forward strand.
CCTCGCGCAGCGACGATGCCAAGCAGCTCAGCGCCGGCGATCACGCGCTGGTGGGGATGCACAATCAGGAAGACGACATCGACGACTGAGGGGCCCGTCATGCAGCAGGATCAGATACCCGCGCCGGAGTGGGAGCTCGAGACCCTGGCCATCCGCGCCGGCCATCGGCGCACCCATGAGCAGGAACATGGCGAGCCGATCTTCCCCACCTCGAGCTTCGTCTATGGCAGCGCCGCCGAGGCGGCCGCCAAGTTCAGCGGCGAGGAGCCGGGCAACATCTACTCGCGCTTCACCAATCCCACCGTGCGCACCTTCGAGGAGCGTCTGGCGGCCATGGAGGGAGGAGAACGCTGCGTGGCCACGAGTTCCGGCATGGCCGCCATCATGGCCACGGCGCTGGCGCTGCTCTCCTCGGGCGACGAGATCGTCGCCTCGCGCTCGCTGTTCGGCTCCACGGTGAGCCTGTTCGACAAGTACCTCGGCAAGCTGGGCATCACCACCCGCTACGTGGAGCTCTCGGACCTCGAGGCCTGGGAGGCGGCGATCACGCCGGCGACCCGGCTGCTGTTCGCCGAGACGCCCTCGAATCCGCTCTCCGAGGTGGTGGATATCGCGGCCCTGGCCGAGATTGCCCATCGTCATGAGGCGCTGCTGGCCATCGACAACTGCTTCCTGACCCCGGCGCTGCAGCGCCCCCTGGCACTGGGGGCGGATCTGGTGATCCACTCCGCCACCAAGTACCTGGACGGGCAGGGCAGGGCGATCGGCGGGGCGGTGGTCGGCCGCGACGAGGAGCTGGAGGAGGTGTTCGGGGTGGTACGCACCTGCGGCCCCTGCCTGAGCCCCTTCAACGCCTGGATCTTCACCAAGGGCCTCGAGACCCTGAACCTGCGCATGCGCGCCCACTGCGAGAATGCCCGGCACCTCGCCGAGTGGCTGGAGGGCCATCCGGCGGTGGCTCGGGCCCACTACAGCGGCCTGGCGAGCCACCCGCAGCATGAGCTGGCCAGCCGTCAGCAACAGGGCTTCGGGGCGGTGATCGGCGTCGAGGTGAAGGGCGGCCGCGAGGCGGCCTGGTCGGTGATCGATGCCACGCGCATGGTCTCGATCACCGGCAACCTCGGCGACGTCAAGACCACCATCACGCATCCCGCGACCACCACCCATGGCCGCCTCTCCGACGATCAGAAGGCCGCCGCCGGCATCAGCGAGGGCTTGATCCGCCTGGCGGTGGGGCTGGAGGCGCTCGAGGACATCCGCGGCGACCTGGCGCGTGGGCTCGACGCCCTGGTGTGATCTCGGCTTGTCCGCCTGCAAATTTGGGCTATCGCAGTTGATCTTGGCGAGGGGCGCCGAGGGTAGGCCGAAGAGGAGGTCCTACGCCATGGGTGAGGAGCACTGCTCCGAACGGGCTGGCCATGGATGGCCAGCACCGGTCCTGCAAGCGGAGCAGGATGCTAGAGCGAAGCAGGGCGTCGGTAGCGCCCAGGGAGGGGTTCACAGCGCCTCCTCGATGGTCCGACACTTCGGGGCCTGTCGGCGGATCAGCCCCCGAGCGAAGCTGCTATCTGCGGATATCCTGCATCTTGAACTCCTGCTTCTCGTCGCCATCTCACCTAGGCACGCATGCACCGATGCCCAAGGAGGGCCGCGATGAAGATCCTGATGGTACTGACCTCCCATGATCGCATGGGCGATACCGACCACAAGACCGGCTTCTGGCTCGAGGAGTTCGCCGCGCCCTACTACGTCTTCAAGGACGCCGGCGCCGAGATCACCCTGGCCTCGCCCAAGGGCGGCCTGCCGCCGGTGGACCCCACCTCCCAGGCCGAGGAGGCCCTCACCGAGGAGACCCGGCGCTTCGAGGCGGACGACCAGGCCAAGGCGCAGCTCGCCAGCACGCGGCGACTCGCCGAGGTCGAGCTCGATGACTTCGACGCGATTTTCTATCCCGGGGGCCACGGGCCGCTGTGGGATCTGACCGGCGATGCCGATTCCCGCCGTCTGATCGAGGCCTTCCTGGCCGCCGAGCGTCCGGTGGCCGCGGTCTGTCACGCGCCCACGGTGCTGCTCGACGTCAAGACCCCCGCGGGCGAGCCGCTGGTCAAGGGTCGCCGGGTCACCGGCTTCGCCAACAGCGAGGAGGAGGCGGTGGGCCTCACCGGCGTGGTGCCGCACCTGCTCGAAGATGCCCTCAAGGAGAAGGGCGGGCACTACACGCGCAGCCAGGAGGACTTCGCACCCTTCCAGGTCCGCGACGGGCTGCTGGTCACCGGGCAGAACCCGGCCTCCAGCGCGTCCACGGCTCGCCTGCTGCTCGAGGTACTGGCCGAGCGACACTGATCCTCGTACCGCTTTAGATGACCGCCATGCCGCTCGCCACGCCTGTCGTGTCGGCGGCATGGTTTTTTTTGAATGGAATGTTCGGGTTTATTCGCGGATGCCGATCAAACGGTAGGGTATGCTGGCCGTCGATCACCATACGCAGGGAGGCAGAGAGAGCATGTGGAACAACACCCGTCGCGGCTGGGGGCTGATCAGCATCCTGCTGCACTGGGTCGGTGCCGTGGCCTTCATCGGCCTCTTCGCCCTGGGCTGGTGGATGACGGGGCTCGACTACTACGACCGCTGGTACAACCTCGGGCCCTGGTGGCACCGCTCGGTCGGCATGCTGCTGCTGCTGGTCACCCTGATCCGCCTGGGGTGGCGGTTCGTGCAACCCACGCCGGAGGCGAAAGGAGGTCGCCTGGAGCGCCAGGCCGCCCACCTGGGCCACCTCGGACTCTATGTGCTGATGCTCGTGGCGTTGATCAGCGGCTACCTGATCTCTACCGCCGAGGGCCAGGGAATCAACGTATTCGAGGCCTTCGAGGTGCCGGCGCTGGTCAGCGGCCTGCCCGATCAGGCCACGCTGGCCGGCCGGGTGCACTGGTACAGTGCCCTGGCGCTGATGCTGCTGTCCGCCGGTCACGCCCTGGCCGCCCTGAAACACCACTGGGTCGATCGCAACGACGTCCTCAAGCGGATGATCGACCCGCGCCGTTCCCGTCGCCCCTGAGGCGATGATCTCCCCCGAAACGATCCGCAAGGAGCAATCATGATCAAGAAGACCGCCATCGCCGCCGCCCTGGCCGCCGCCGCCCTGGTGCCGCTGACCCAGGCTCAGGCCGCCGACTACGCCATCGATACCGAGGGGCAGCACGCCTTCATTCAGTTCAAGATCAGCCATCTGGGCTTCTCCTACATCCTCGGCAGCTTCGAGGAGTTCTCGGGGAGCTTCCGCTATGATCCGGAGAATCTGGCGGATTCGGCCGCCAACCTCGAGGTCGATGTGACCAGCCTCACCAGCAACCATGCCGAGCGTGACAAGCACATCAAGAGCGATGACTTCCTGGCGACGGGTGAGTATCCGACCGCGACCTTCACGTCCACCGGCTTCACCCCCAGCGGTGATAACGAGGGCGTGCTGAGCGGCGAGCTGACGCTGCATGGCGAGACCAACGAGATCGAGATGCCCGTGACCCTGCTGGGCGAGGGCGAGGATCCCTGGGGGAACTATCGTGCCGGCTTCGAGGGCTCCACCACCCTGGTCCTGGCGGACTACGGCATCGACATGAGCAAGTTCCCCGAGGTGATGCATGAGCTCGAGCTCTATGTCACCTTCGAGGGTATCCGCCAGTAAGACGCGCCGCGTCTCGGCGCGATCCTGCAACGAAACGCCCCCCTGGTCCTCTCCAGGGGGGCGTTTCGTTGCAGGACCTTGAATTAACAGGGGGTGTGGAGCAGCGCCTCGGGGAAGTGCCGGCGCAGGATGCGGTTCTGGAACTCATCCACGAAGCGGCTGTTGATGATGATCACGAAGCGCTCGAAGGGTGCGTCTTCGTCAAGCTGAGTGATCGCATCCACGCTGTGGAAGAGGCGGTCGTCACGCAGGTGCAGGATATCCCCCGGGGCGAGGGTCGTGTCGGCGAGGGGACGGGTGCCGCCCTTGTCGGCATAGAGATGGTTCTCGGCCCCGGCCACGTTGTCACGGCTGAGCACCATGACGCTCAGCGCCTGGCAGCCGTCGGCGTGAATCCCCTGACCCTGCAGGGGATCGACCATGCCCTCGCCGCGCACGCCGGTGATCTGCATGAGGATGGGCTCGTAAGGCCGCAGCTGCCACAGCCGCGACCAGGCCCGAACGAAGGCCTTCACATCCGATCGCGCCATGAACGCCGGTGTCAGTGGCTCGTAGTAGCGAAGCCGGTCCGCCATGCTCTCGGCGTCGTTGAAGGCGCCACCCTGTGCCATCGGGCAGGGCCCCATGTCGAGGACATCGCCGCGTTCGTCCAGCGTCAACCAGGACATGCGCTTCCAGCGGCGGTTGACATAGGGATCCCGGGGCAGGTCCTGGGTGAGGGCCTGCCAGGCCTCGAGGTCCAGCCGAGAGCGCACCTCGGCCTGGGCCCAATCCTGCTGCCGAAGTGAGCGGATGACCTCGGGGGCCCAGTAGTCGGCGACCGGGGCGAGGGGGCGGGGGGCGGTATCGAAGTCGTACTTGAGGGTGTCGAGTTTCATGGGATCTTCTCCATTGGAAGGGATGGCATGATTGCCGTCGGGTTGCCCGAGACCTGGGCAACCTTAAGGAAATGAGAAGATCTGCAACGAACTGTCAAAAAATGTACGAGACGAGACACACTTCAGGGGCTAGGATTCTCAGTGAAACGTTGGAGGGCGATGGCTGGTCGGAAACGTGATGCCGTCTAAGATATTTCTTAAACAAGCAGGTAGGATGGGCAGTATCGATGTCGCCCCGGGGCAGGCGCTCCCGGCAGGCAAGGTGGCATCGCCAGGCGATGATGAGGGGATGAATGAGCGGTCGCGAAACCCGTTTCCGGCAATGGCTGGTGCGTCGGTGGCAGCAGATCAGATCGACGTGGTGCGCCGTCTGGGGAGCTGATTCCCTTGATGATGTCGAGCGCGTTCGACGCCAGTACCTGGAAAGCGAGCAGCGATTTCGTGCCCTGCTGGAAAGCCTGCCGAAGGTGGCGGTACAGGGCTACGACCGTCAGCGTCGAGTGATCTACTGGAACGAAGCCAGCACTCGGCTCTATGGCTATGCCCCCGGCGAGGCACAGGGGCAGCTGCTCGAAGAGCTGATCATCCCCGCGCCGATGCGCGAGCCCGTGATTCGGGCGCATCGCGCCTGGGTGGAGCGGGGCGTCGAGATTCCTGCCGATGAGCTAGAGCTCCAGCACAAGAACGGTGAGCCGGTATCGGTCTTCTCGCACCACGTGATGCTCGGGGAGTACACCGAGGACCCGCTGATGTTCTGTGTCGACGTGGATCTCTCGGATCAGAAGCGGGCCCATCGTGAATTGGATTTCGTCACGCGCTTCGATGTCCTGACTCACCTGCCCAATCGCCAGACCTTCGAGTCGCAGCTCGACGAGGTCCTCGCCGGCTGTGGACGACAGGATTGCGGCCTGGTGCTGATCTACCTGGACATCGACCGCTTCGTGGAGATCAACGACGCCCTGGGCTACGAGCAGGGCGACCGCCTGCTGGTCGAGCTGAGCCGGCGCCTGCACCGCGCCAAGCGCGGCTCGGACCTGATGTCGCGCCTCTCCGGCGACGAGTTCGTGATCGCCTTCCCGGGGCTCCAGCGCGAGGACGTGCTGCCGCAGCTGGTTCACAAGATCCAGCAGGCCCTGCGGGCCCCGTTCCTGATCGACGGGTCCCGGCGCCAGGTAACGGCCTGCCTGGGCGTCAGCTTCTATCCGGACAACGGCGATACGGCGCGGGAGCTGATTCGCAATGCCGACGTGGCCAAGAACCGCGCCAAGCTCGATGGCCGCGGCAGCGTGTGGTTCTTCGATCAACAGCTCCACGACGAGCTGCTGCACCAGCATCGCCTGGTCGACCGTCTCGAGCAGGCGCTCGATCAGGGCGAGCTATCGCTGCACTACCAGCCCCAGGTGTCGGCCATGAGCGGCCACATCGAGAACCTCGAGGCGTTACTGCGCTGGATGCCGACGGAGGGCCCGCCGATCTCGCCGACCGAGTTCATCTCCCTCGCCGAGCGCTCCGACCTGATCCACCGCCTCGGGGACTGGGTCATGGAGGCCGCCTGTCGTCAGCGGGCGCGGTGGCGGGACGCTGGCCTGGCCCTGGAGCGCATCGACATCAACTTCTCCGGCCGACAGATGGGCCGACCCGACGTCTTCGAGCGTTTCGAGGCCTGCCTGGCGCGCTACGATCTGGGGCCGCGGCATATCGGCATCGAGCTCACCGAGAACGTGCTGATCGAGGCCGATGACCGGATCCTCGAGGAGTTGCGCCGGCTCCATCGCCTGGGGTATCGCATCGCCATCGACGATTTCGGTACCGGCTACTCGTCACTGAGCTACCTCAAGCACTTCCCGGTCACGGCGCTCAAGATCGACCGGACCTTCGTGCGGGATGCCCCGGATCAGCCCGAGGACCGCGCCATCATGGAGGCTGCCGTCTTCATCGGCCATCGCCTGGGCCTCGAGGTGGTGGCCGAGGGGGTCGAGAATCGCGAGCAGCTGGCATTGATCCAGGACATGCGCTGCGACCTGATCCAGGGGTTCTACTTCTTCCGTCCCATGCCCGCCGCGGAAATCGAGCGCATCCTGGCCGGGCGGGTGGTGGGGCACGGGGGGTAGGGCTGAGTCCGGTGCCGCCATGGCGTAGAATGCCAGGCCCCGATAGACCCCGGAGTCCGTGTGAATTCCCTCGATGCATCCCGTTCCTCCCTCGGCCTCACCCTGTGGCGCCAGACCTGGCCCATGGCGATCGGCGTACTGGCGCTGCTCGGCTTCCAGCTGGTGGACAGCGCCTTCATCGCCCGACTGGGCACGGCGCCGCTGGCCGCCCAGTCCTTCACCTTCCCGCTCTCCTTTCTGGTCATCGGCATCCAGGTGGGCATGGGCATCGCCATCGCGGCGCTGATCTCGCGTGCCCTGGGCGCGCGAGAAACATCGCGAGCCCGCCGACTGGGCAGCCTGGTGCTGCTGGTCGGCACCGTGACCATCGCGTTGCTCGTGCTGCTGCTGTGGGCTATCCAGGCGCCGCTGTTCGGTCTGCTGGGTGCCGATGCGGCGACGCGCGCGCTGATTCGCGACTACTGGGGGCCTCAGCTGCTGGCGGCGTGGCTCGGGGCGGTGCTCTACTTCGGCTACAGCCTGTTCCGGGCCCACGGCGATACCTGGCTGCCGGGCAAGATGATGGTGATCACGAGCCTTCTGAACCTGGTGCTGGATCCGCTGCTGATCTTCGGTGTCGGGCCCTGGGCGGGGCTGGGCCTGCCGGGCGCCGCCTGGGCGACCGCGATCGCCTTCGCCATCGGCCTGCTGCTGCTGGCCCAGCGCCTGCGTGACAAGGCGTGGCTCGCCGCCGAGGGGCTGGTTGGGGAGCTTGGGCGCTCGCTCCTGCCCTTCGTCGGTATCGCCGGCCCGGCGATGATCAGCCAGCTGATGCCGCCCCTGGCGGCGATGCTGGCGATCTCGGTGCTGGCCTCCCTCGGTGAGCCCCAGGTGGCGGCCTGGGGATTGGCCAGCCGTCTGGAGACGCTGTCGCTGATGGTGGTGCTGGCCATGACGATGTCGCTGCCGCCCTGGCTCGGACGCTGCTACGGGGCGGGGGATTGGGAACAGGTGCATCGGCTGATGCGCCTCGCACTCAGGGTGGTGGTGCTCTGGCAGCTGTCGCTGGGCGTGATCATGGCGCTAGCCGCTCCCTGGGTTGCCCTCGCGCTTTCCGGTAATCCCGAGGTACAGGACGACCTGGCGATCCTGATTCGCTTCCTGCTGCCGAGCTATGCGGCGCTGGGGGTCTGCATGATCGTGGTCTCTGCCGGTAATGCCCTGGGCTGGCCGCTGCGTGCCATGCTGATGTCGGGGGCGCGGCTGTTCGTCTTCTATCTGCCGTGCCTGTGGTTCGGTGCATGGCTCGGTGAGCTGATGGGCCTGGCGATGGGGGCGGCCATCGGCAACCTGCTGGCGGGCCTGGCGGCCTGGCAGGTGCTGAGACGGATCCTGGCCAGCCCACGCCGGCAGCCGTCTAGCGCAGCATAGAAAAAAGACCTAAAAATAATAGATTTTTAGGTATATTGATCCAAGAAAAATAGAAAAAACATTTTTAAGCTTTGTTTATACGCTTAATTTTAGGCGAATACTCTGGATGGTTATCCCTATACTGCTGGGCTCGTTGATCTCATCACCCGGCAGAAGGGGAAACGCATGAAGGTACTGATTCTCGGCAGCGGCGTCGTCGGCGTCACCAGCGCCTATTACCTGGCTCGGCAGGGCCACGAGGTCACGGTGGTGGATCGCCAGCCGTCACCGGCGCTGGAAACCAGCTACGGCAATGCCGGCCAGGTCTCCTTCGGCTTCTCCTCACCCTGGGCGGCCCCGGGCATTCCCCAGAAGGCCATCAAGTGGATGTTCCAGGAGCATGCGCCGCTCAAGATCCAGCCCAAGATGGATCCGAACATGGCGCGCTTCATGACCCAGATGCTGGGCAACTGCAGCCCCGAGCGCTACATGGTCAACAAGGAGCGCATGGTGCGCGTGGCCGAGCATAGCCGGGCCTGCATCGATGCCCTGCGCGACGAGACCGGCATCCGCTACGAGGATCGTCAGCGCGGCCTGATGCAGCTGTTTCGCCATGAGAGTCAGGTGGAGGCGGTGGCCAAGGACATGCGGGTCCTGGAGCAGTGCGGCGTGCGCCACAAGCTGCTCAATGCCGATGAGATCGAAGGCGTCGAGCCGGCACTGGCCCGGGTGCCGGGCAAGTTCGTCGGCGGGCTGCACCTGCCCGATGATCAGACGGGCGACTGTTACCTCTTCACCAACCGGCTGGCGGACTACTGCCGCGAGCGACTGGGCGTCGAGTTCCGTTTCAACGTCGAGATCCAGCGCCTCAAGCGCAGCGCCGGGGCCATCGAGAGCGTGGTGACCAGCGAAGGCGAGCTGACCGCCGACGCCTACGTGGTCTGCCTGGGCAGCTACTCACCGTTTTTGGTCAAGGACATGGGGATCCGGCTGCCGATCTATCCGGTGAAGGGGTACAGCCTGACCGTGCCGGTCACCGACGACGGCGGCGCCCCCCAATCCACGGTGATGGACGAGACCTTCAAGGTGGCGATCTCGCGCTTCGATGATCGTATCCGGGTGGGCGGCACCGCGGAGCTGGCCTCCTTTGATCTGAGCCTGCTGGAGAAGCGTCGGGCCACCATCGCCATGGTGGTGCGCGACGTCTTCCCCGAGGGGGGCGACGTGAGCCGAGCCGAGTTCTGGACCGGCCTGCGTCCGATGACCCCGGACTCCACGCCGATCATCGGTGCCACCCGGGTCGACAACCTGTGGCTCAACACCGGCCACGGCACCCTGGGCTGGACCATGAGCTGCGGCAGCGCCCAGCTGCTGGCCGACCTGATGACCGGCCGCGCACCCGCCATCGATCCCGCCGGCCTGGACGTGTCGCGCTACTCCGCCTGAGCCACACGCGCCTTTGCATTGGGCTTGACGGCTCGCCGGCGCGGTGTCGTGCCTGCTGCGTGCGTCACGGGCAACAGATTAAATCATTGATATTAAAGGGGAAATTGTGTAAGTGGTGTGAGGCGTCGGCAAATAGTGACGGCGTGATCGGGTCGAAGTGGGTGGAGCGGCCCGTCGTCTATGCAGTGTTTTTTCATAACCATCTGTTTTTAAGTATTAATTATAATTTCTGGCATGTTCTTCGCTTGAGAGTGGGTGTCTACTCCGGCCTTGGTGCCGGAGGCGCGGATGCTGCTGCCAAGGCAGTATCGCGGCCATGGAGGGCACGGGGCCAGGGAACGGCCCGCGTGACATGGATTCATCATTCCGGAGGCCATCGAGCCGCGCTCGGTGGCTCCCATCAGGAGGTATCATGAAGCTGAAGACAGTCGGAATCACGTTCTCCCTCGCGCTGGCTGGCCTGGGCGCCCAGACCGCCATGGCGGACAGCGCCGCTATCCAGGCGCAAAGCGATACCAGCGTGCAGGCTCGGGCCGCTGGCCAGGACGTCGGTGCTGGCCTGAGTGCCGACGCTCAGGGCAGTGCCGAGACCGGCACGGCAAGCCAGGCCGGACAGGGTGCCGCCGAGGACGCAACCGCCGCAGGTGCCGGCGTCCAGGAACGGGCCGAAGCCGGGGTGGACGCGGCCGGTGATCGAGCGCGCGGCGCCCTGGGTCAGGCCGCCGGCACGGCTGAGCAGACCCGCGAGTCGGCCGGGGATGCCGCCGAGGGCGCCTGGGACAGCACCGCCGGGGCCGCCGGCGACCTGAACGGCTCGTCCGGCGCCGGCGTTTCCGGTACCGCCGAGGGCGAGGCCACGGTCAACTGATCATCTCCTGCTCGACACGCCAGGGCCCCGCCGGCATAAACTGGTGGGGCCCTGGCGTATGGCGGCCTCAGGAGCGGACGGGGCGGCCCCGTGTCCCCGGCGGCGGGCCGGGCATCCTACGGCAATCATGGCGGGTTTTCCGCAATGGGAAGAGGTCCCGCAAACGAAACGCCCGGGTCAGTGACCCGGGCGTCTGGCGTGAGTCGCGGGGCGACCGGCTCAGTTGACCGCGGCGATCGCCTTGGCCAGGTAGGGCAGGTTCGCCTGCGAGAAGCCGGCCACGTTGGCGCGGCCGGAGCGCACCATGTAGATGCCGAATTCGTCACGCAGGCGATCGACCTGATCGGGCGTCAGACCAGTGTAGGAGAACATGCCGCGCTGCTCCGCCACGCAGGCGTACTTCTGGTCCAGGCCATAGGGCTTGAGGGCCTCGACGAAGTCGCGACGCAGCGTATTGATGCGATCGCGCATCTCGGTGAGCTCCTCGCGCCAGAGGGTGGTGAGTTCCGCGGAGTGGAGGATCTCGCTGACGATGGAGCCGCCGTGGGCCGGCGGGTTGGAGTAGTTCTCCCGGGCGACGATGGCGATCTGGGAGCGAACGTTCTCCATCTGCTCCTCGTTCTTCGCCACCAGGATCAGGCAGCCGGTGCGCTCGCAGTAGATGCCGAAGTTCTTGGAGCAGGAACTGGTGATGATCACCTCGTCGAGGTTCTCGGCCAGCAGGCGCACCCCGTAGGCGTCCTCGTCGAGGCCCTCGCCGAAGCCCTGGTAGGCGAAGTCGATCAGTGGCAGCAGGTTGCGCTGGCGGACGACTTCCAGCACCTGCTGCCACTGGGCCTGGGAGAGATCGAAGCCGGTGGGGTTGTGGCAACAGGCGTGCAGCAGCACCACGTCGCCTTCCGGAATCTGCTTGAGCGCGCCCAGCATGCCGTCGAAGTCCAGCCGGTTCTCGGAATCGACGTAGGGGTACTTGTGCAGGGTCAGGCCGGCGGCCGGAAAGATGCCCAGGTGGTTCGGCCAGGTCGGGTCGCTGACCCAGACGTCCTTGCCGGGCAGCTGCTTGGCGATGAAGTCCGCCGCCAGGCGCAGGGCTCCGGTGCCGCCGGGGGACTGGGTGGCACTGGCACGGCCGGCCTCGAGCACCGGCGAGCCCTCACCCAGCACCATGGGCAGCACCGCCTGGCCGTAGGCCGGCGCGCCGTGCGAACCGATATAGGTCTTGGTGGTCTCGTTCTTGAGCAGCAGGGCCTCGGCTTCCTTCACGGCGCGCATGACCGGGGTGTTGCCCTGGTCGTCCTTGTAGACGCCCACGCCGAGATCGACCTTCTGAGGGTTTGTGTCCTTCTTGAAGGCCTCGATCAGACCGAGGATGGCGTCCCCGGGAACCCGCTCAATTTTCTCGAACATTTATGTCGCTACCTCGTCAGTTCTGGCGGCAAGAATGAAATCGTTCTTGTGCAGGCCCTTTATCGCGTGCGACCACCAGGTCACGGTGACCTTGCCCCATTCGGTCAGCAGGGCCGGGTGATGGCCGGCCTCTTCGGCGATCTCGCCGACGCGATTGGTGAAGTCGAGGGCCTGCTGGAAGTTGCGGAACGTGAAGCTCCGCTCTAGCTTCATGATGCCATCGCGCTCGACGATCTGCCACTCGGGTATCTCGGCTCCGTACTGCTCGATTTCGGCCTGGGTCACCTGGGGAGCGTCCTGGCGGCAGGCTTCGCATGTCTGTTCGGAGAGCTGGCTCATGGGATTCTCCTGATCGTCGATAAGGGGGTTGTGAGAAAGGTCGTGCAGCGGCGCGGCCTCGTCAAGCCGGCAGCGTGGCGAGGTGCGGCAGGCCTTCGGAGACCCGCTCGCGCACCTCGCCATAGGGGACCCCCTCGAGGGCGGCGAAGCCTGGCAGCTGGCGCGCCTTCAGCGGCGTGAAGAGTGGCGTGGTGATCCCGCAGAGAAAGCGCGTCAGCAGATCCGGCGTGGCGGGATGGCCTTCGCCGGCCTGGCCGAGTCGCTCGAGGAAGGGGGCGCATAGTGCCCCCAGGTCCTGAGGCGTCGGAGGCGCTGCCTTCGCGGCGGTGGGCAGATGCGCCACCTGGCCGCGGCAGGCCGAGCAGTGGCCGCAGCGCTCGGGCGCTCGGGCATCGCCGAACCAGTCGGCCAGGCGCCGGCTGAGGCAGCCGTCACTCTCGAAGAGCGCCAGCATGGCCGCGAGTCGCGCGATCTCCGCGTCTTCCTTGTCGCGGAAATAGCGGGTCAGGTCGTCGGTGAGCGCCGCCGGGTCGGCCTCGCGGTCGAGCACCTCGTAGACCTCGGTCATCTGCTTGCTCTCCAGCGTCATCCAGCCCTTCTCGACGAAGTACTCCAGGGCGGTGATGACGCGCCCGCGCCGGGTATCGAGCCCGCGCTCGGCGCCCAGGGCCTCCAGGGCGGCGAAGTCCAGGGTGTACCAGGTGCGTGCTCGGGACGAGGCGTCGAGAAGCGCCTGGACGAAGGCGCGACGCTCGCCCTCGAAGCGGCCCACCAGCGTTTCGGGCTCGTCCGACAATCGGAAACGATAGTCGGCGAAGTAGCTGTAGCGAGGGGCAATGATACCGCGCAGCTCGAGCTGCACGAGCAGGGTCTTGAGGGGCAGGGGGCGGATATTGCTGTGTCGCGACAGGGCGTTGAGCATCAGCTCCCACTCGTCACCGGCGGCACGCAGCGCGTCGATCACGCGACGAATGCCGTGATGCTCCGGCGTATCGCCATAGACGAAGTTTTCCAGCACCTCGAGGTGGTCGCGCCCGGCCAGCATCAGGCAGTTCGAGGGCAGCCCATCGCGGCCGGCACGGCCGATCTCCTGGCTGTAGTTCTCGATGGACTTCGGCAGGTCGAAGTGCACCACGTTGCGGATATCGGCCTTGTCGATGCCCATGCCGAAGGCGATGGTGGCGACGATGCAGGGCGTCTGCCCCGCCATGAAGTCCCGCTGGATCGCGTCGCGCCGCTCGGCGTCGAGCCCCGCATGGTAGGCCGTGGCGGGCAGGCCGGCCTTCTCGAGGTAGGCGGCCAGGCGCTCGGCGGTCTGCTGCAGGGTGACGTAGACGATGGTCGGCTGGGGCGGCTCCGGCGTGAATTTCGGTCGCAACCACTCCACCAGTCGGCGCGGGCGCTGATCGGCGGGCACCGGGGAGACCTGCAGGTCGAGGTTGGCGCGATAGAAGCCGGTGCCGGTGACGTCGTCCGGCGCGATGTCGAAGCGGCCGCGCATGTCGTCGATGACCCGCGGCGTGGCGGTGGCGGTGAGCAGCAGCACCTGCGCAATGCCGAACTCCCGTCGGTAGGCGGGCAGCTTGAGGTAGTCCGGCCGGAAGTTATGCCCCCATTCGGAGATGCAGTGCGCCTCGTCCACCACCATCAGCGAGATCGGCACGCGGCGGATGAAGGCCCGGAAGCGCTCGTTCTTGAGGCGCTCCACCGAGACCATCAGGATGCGGATATCGCCGCGCTTGACGCCCTCCATGACCGCCGCCGCCTGCTCGCGGCTCTGGCTGGAATCGAGACTGGCGGCGGCAATGCCGTGGCGCGCCAGGAAGGCCAGCTGATCCTGCATCAGGGCCAGCAGCGGCGAGATCACCAGGGTCAGGTGAGGGAGGTGCAGGGCGGGCAGCTGATAGCAGAGTGACTTGCCGGAGCCGGTGGGAAAGATGGCCGCCGCCGAGCGACCGGCCACGATCGCCTCGATCACCGGCCGCTGCCCGGGGCGGAAGTCGTCGTAGCCGAAGACCTGTGCGAGCGTCTGCTGGATCATGGGGCTCTCCCTGCCGAGTCGTTGGAGGTTCACTGGGATCCGTCCAGTATAACGGTCTCGGGCGACGCGCGTCCGCCGATGGGCCTGCCGGTCCAGGGCTATCGCAGTTAGCTCGGCCTCGAAAGCGAAAGGCGCCGGGGACAGGTCGAAGAGGGGGTCCGGAGGCCAGGGAAGGCGGAGGTAGCGTACAGGGAGGTATTCACAGCGCCCCCTCGAAGGCCTGTCGCCGGGAAAGCCTTGAGCGATGTTGCCAACGGCGATAGCCCTGCCTGCCGGTCGACGCAGTCACTATACTTCGGGTATCTCCGTCACCCATGGCGGGGGTGGGAGGGAGCATGTCCATGACCGAGCATGATCTTGTGATCCAGACGTGCGGTGTCGCCCTGGAGGGAAACCTGCTGATGCCCGAGGCTCCGGCGGGCGTCGTGGTGTTCGCCCACGGCAGCGGCAGCAGCCGCTTCAGCCGCCGCAATCGCCGGGTGGCACGCCACCTGGCCGACCAGGGATTGGCGACGCTGTTGTTCGACCTGCTGACGCCGGAAGAGAGCCTGATCGACGAGCGTACCCGGGCATTGCGCTTCGATATAGCGCTGATCGGGTCGCGCATGAGCGGCGCGGTGGCTTGGGTCGCCGAGGCGCCGGAGTCTCGGGGGCTCGGCATCGGCCTGTTCGGCGCCAGCACCGGGGCCGCGGCGGCGCTCATTGCGGCGGCCGATCAGCCGACGCGGGTGAGGGCGGTGGTGTCGCGCGGCGGACGACCCGACCTCGCCGGCGAGGCCCTGGCGCGGGTGAGGGCGCCGACCCTGCTGCTGGTCGGCGGGCATGACCCCCAGGTCATCCGGCTCAACGAGCAGGCCATGGCGCGACTGTGCTGTCCTCGCGAATTGCTGATCGTTCCTGGCGCCAGCCACCTCTTCGAGGAGCCGGGTACCCTGGAAAGGGTCGAGGCCCACGCCGCTCGGTGGTTTCTCGATCACCTGGGGGGCGCGCCCTCGTGAGATTCAGGGGGGCAGACGCCGGCCATCACGCGATTGCGCCCGCTGTCCTTGGCGGCATACAGGCTCTCGTCGACGCGCTGCATGAGGATCTCACGGGAGTCGCCAACGCGGTGTTCGGCGATGCCGATGCTGATGGTGATCTGCCCGTGCCCGACGCCGAAATCATGCTCGGCGATTCGCTCGCGCAGCCGCTCCGCCAGCTGCCGGCAGTGCGACTCGGGCGTCAAGGGCAGCAGCACGGCGAACTCCTCGCCGCCGAGTCGGGCCATCAGGTCCTCCTCGCGCAGGATACCGTGGGAGAGGCTGGCGAGCTCGCGTAGTACCTGATCTCCCTGCAGGTGACCCCAGGTATCGTTGATCGACTTGAAATGGTCGAGATCCAGCATCATCAGCGACAGCGGGAGGCCGTGCCGGTTACTCAGCGAGAGCTCCTCGTCGAGGCGCGTTATCAGCTTGCGTCGATTGGCCAGGCCGGTGAGGTCGTCGGTGTCCGAGAGCCTGCGCAGGCGGTCTTCCTCGAGCATCTGCTCGCTGATGTCGATCATCAGGCCGACCCAGAGCGTGCCGCTGTCGACTCGGCGCGGTTGGGCACGCACGGCGATCCAGCTCATGCGTTTCCCGGGCAGACGCAGCCGGAAGGTGGTGGCGATGGGGGTGCCCGATCGCGCCGAGCGTTCGATGACGGCCATCAGCCGCGGGTAGTCTGGCTCGGCCAGGCGTTCCAGGGCGGGGAGGGCATTCTGTGACAGATCGTGCCAATCGAGGCCGTTCAGCTCGGTGCCGCGGCCGGCCAGGTAGGGAAAGTGCAAGTGGCCATCCGGCGCACGGTGCAGCTGGAAGATCACGCCGGGCAACTGCTCGGTCAACTCGAGGAGCCACGGGATATCTGCTAGCTCTCTATCCGGCAGGACATCGTTGGAAGGCATGCTATCCGGCAGGACATCGTTGGAGGGCATGCGGGTGTCCTTGTATCCCAGCTGCGCACAGCGAGTGTCGTTATCGGTCCTGCCCAGCGAGTGGCTGGGTCGGTCGCACGCGCTCATCGGGTGGCGCATCGCTTTTGTCGTCGGCATTATGCCGCCTCGCTAGGGGATTGCCTATCCATCTTGGGGTGTAGGCGATTGCCGACAATAAGGCTTGGATAATATGCCCGTGTCCCGATCTTGGGGTGACGGTCTGGCCCGAGATCATCGCGGTGCGTCGTAGCGTCGCGCGCGTCCACGCGAGAACACCACCTGCCAGAGCTGGAGATGGCGGGCGCGAAAGGCGCCGGCGCAGACCGACAGGTAGTAGCGAAACATCCGGTGGGTGCGCTCGTTATAGCGCGGGGCGATCTCGTGCCAGTGGGCGTCGACATTGGCGAGCCACGCCATCAGCGTCCGGTCGTAGTCTGGGCCGAAGTTCTGCCAATCCTCCATCAGCAGATGATTCTCGCTGGCGCGCGCGATATGCATGGCCGAGGGCAGTGTCCCGTTGGGGAAGATGTAGCGATGGATCCAGGGATCCGCCGATATCTCGGAGCGGTTGGAGCCGATGGTATGCAGGAGGAAGAGGCCGTCCGGCGGCATCAGGCGCCGGATGGTCTCGAAATAGGTGGCGTAATTGCGATGCCCCACGTGCTCGAACATGCCGATGGAGACGACCCGGTCATAGAGACCGTCGAGGTCACGATAATCCTGCAGCAGTATCTCCACCGGCAGGTCGGCGCAGCGCTTCTGGGCGAGAGCCGCCTGCTCCCGGGAGATGGTAATGCCGGTGACCGACACGCCGTGATGCCGGGCCGCATGCTCGGCGAAGCTGCCCCAGCCGCAGCCGATATCGAGGACCCTCATGCCCGGTCTCAGGTCGAGTTTCTGACAGGCCAGTTCGAGCTTGGCCCGCTGGGCGGCGGCGAGATCATCGGCCTCCTTCCAGTAGCCGCAGGAGTAGCACATGGTCTCATCGAGCATGCGTTCGAAGAGATCATTGCCCAGGTCGTAGTGCACCTCGCCGACCATATAGGCTCGGGTCCTGCTCTGCAGGTTGCGAAAGCCCGACTGCAGCCGGTACATGAGTTTTTCCGACGGCGTGCGAGCATGCTGTCCCAGGCCATGCAGCAGCATACGATGGGCCATCTGATCGATGCGGTCGCACTCCCACCAGCCCTCCATGTAGGTCTCGCCGAGGCCCAGGGTGCCCTGGTGCAGGATGCGCGAGAAGACGTCGGGATGCAGCACGCGGATATCCTGTGGAGCATCACCGTTGAGCGTGACGCCTGATCCCTTCAGCAGGCGTTCGACGACGCGTCTGGCGCGGGTGTCGGGCAGGGCGATCGGTCCGATGCGGGTGTCACTGGTCATGGTGTCCTCCTGGGCGCGTGCTGGCTAACAGGCTGACGAACGCGGCGTGAGGGGCCGCGCCAATGCCACTGTTGAACCCAGCATAGACCAGCCGGCTTGAAGCGTGGGGCAAGTCGTGGGTCGGAGCCTGTGGCGGAGAGCGTCCGCGCCGCCCTGCAGGATGCCCTCGCGGCGCGGTGCGTCGTCCCGTTGGCGCCTTACCCGCCGGATGCCCCTCGGCGCGGCCCTTACGGCGTGTGCCGTCGGCAGCGCATTTTCGTCAGGCGCTGAGGGGCACTGGCAGCACAATCGGTCGTGCGTCTGCCCAATCACGATAAAATCCGTCAGAATAGTCGCCTGGTAGCGATGCCTCGCGGTGTCGGAAAGAACTCCGGTGATCCTGGTGTGATATGACAACGAACGCACAACCCCGAACCCAGTGGCTCGGCCGCTGGGGCTTTATCCTGGCGGCGACCGGTTCCGCGGTGGGCCTGGGCAACATCTGGAAGTTTCCCTACATCACCGGCGAGTTCGGCGGTGGCGCCTTCGTGCTGGTCTACCTGGCCTGCATCCTCGCCGTGGGAGTGCCGGTGATGATGACCGAGATCGCCCTGGGACGACGTGGCCGTGGCAGCCCCGTCGACGCCCTGCGGCGCCTCGTCGCCGAGTCGGGCCGCGGTTCGGTCTGGTCGCTGCTCGGCTGGATGGCCATGCTGTGCGGCTTTCTGATCCTGTCGTTCTATGTGGTGGTGGCGGGATGGTCCTTCGCCTACCTCTGGAAGATGCTGAGCGGCGGCCTTACGGGCTCAAGCGTCGATGAGATGGCGGCGATCTTCGCGGCCAACAACGCCAGCCCCCTGAATCTCGGGTTCTGGAGCACCCTGGTCACGGTGGCGACCATGGTGATCGTCGGCAAGGGCGTGCAGGCCGGCATCGAGAAGAGCGTCAGCTGGATGATGCCCGGCATGGTGCTGATGCTGCTGCTGCTGATCGGCTATGGCGTGTTCTCCGGCGGCTTCCCGGCGGCGGTCGAGTTCCTGTTCTCCTTCGATGCCGGCCGCCTCTCAAGCGAAGGCATGCTGGCCGCACTGGGCCACGCCTTCTTCACCCTGTCGCTGGCCTCCGGGGCCATCCTCACCTACGGCAGCTATCTGCCCGCGACCACCTCGATCGCGCGTACCACGCTCTCCGTGGCGCTGGCCGACACGGTGGTGGCGCTGATGGCGGGGCTGGCGATCTTCCCGGTGATCTTCGCCAACGGCATGAGCCCGAGCAGCGGCCCCGGCCTGATCTTCATGAGCCTGCCGCTGGCCTTCCAGGCCATCCCCATGGGTACCCTGTTCGGCGTCCTGTTCTTCGTGATGCTCTCCATGGCCGCGCTGACCTCGTCGATCTCCATGGTCGAGGCCACGGTCTCGTGGCTCACCGACAACAAGGGCATCTCGCGGCGCAGCGCCTCCTGGGGCACCGGCCTGGTGCTGTGGCTGATCAGCACCCTGGCGATGCTCTCCTTCAACGTCGGTGCCGACTGGACCCTGGCCGGCAAGCACTTCTTCGACTGGCTCGACTACCTGACCTCGCGCTGGATGATGCCGCTGGGTGGCCTCGGCATGGTGATGCTGGCCGGGTTCGTGCTGAAAAGCGACACCTTCCGGGAAGAGCTCGGCCTGTCGCCTGTCTGGCATGCGCTCTGGCTGTTCATGGTGCGCTACGTCAGCCCGCTGGGGATCCTGATGATCTTCGTCGATGCCCTGGGCATCACCCGCGTGGAATTCGGCCTGCACTGGCCCTGGCTGCTGGCGATCCTGGTGGCCGCGACCCTGCTCGGCGAGTTCGCAAGCCCCCGCCTGCGGCGTATGCTCTGCTCCTGAGCGCGTCTTCGCCGAGCCGGTTCCGATCGCCCCGCCCCGCGGGGGCGATCTGGTTTCAGGCGGAGGGGGCAACGCTCGACGATGAAACCAGCGGTTATAGCCTTGTGCCGAGGGAGTCGTGGTATCCGTGGCGACTGTTAATTACCATAATGAATAAATCGCCATTGATGACTGAGGTTATTGGAATATGAGAACCGGTTCCGTGCACGCGGCGGGGCGAGACGAGGCGCCGATGGGGCTGCCGGCGGGCTCGGCCTTCCCTCAAGGCTGTGTCAGCCTGGTCGGGGCCGGCCCGGGCGATCCGGAGCTGCTCACCCTCAAGGCATGGCGACGCCTGAAGGCTGCCGAGGTGATCCTCCATGACCGACTGGTCAGCGACGAGATCCTGGCGCTGGCGAGCCCCGAGGCCTACCGACTCTATGTCGGCAAGGAGCGCTCGCGGCACAGCGTGCCCCAGGACGGCATCAATCAGGCCCTGATCGACTGGGCCATGGCCGGCAAGCGGGTCGTTCGCCTCAAGGGCGGCGATCCCTTCATCTTCGGTCGTGGCGGAGAAGAGCTCGAGACGCTGGTCGAGGCGGGCATCATGGTGGAGGTGGTGCCTGGCATCACCGCGGCATCGGGCTGCGCGGCCTATGCCGGCATCCCGCTCACTCACCGCGAGCATGCGCAGTCGGTGCGCTTCGTCACCGGTCACCTGCGCAATGGCAGCAGCGACCTGGACTGGCCGACGCTGGCGGGGCCCGGCCAGACCCTGGTGTTCTACATGGGCCTGGGCAGCCTGGCGCTGATCGGCGAGCAGCTCTGCCGCCACGGCCTGGCGCCCGAGACACCCGTGGCGCTGATCGAGCAGGGCACCACGGCACGCCAGCGGGTGCACGTCGGTACCCTGGAGAAGTTGCCGCCGACAGGCGAAGTGGTTACTATCCGACCGCCGACGCTGATCGTCGTCGGCGGTGTCGTGGCACTGCACGATCGGCTGGCCTGGTTCGATCAGGCACGGGCCAACAGCTCGGGTTGGCTGCAGGGCAAGCACCCTTCGCCGCCGCCCCTTGATTAGGGCGCCTGATCGCTGGACGCGAGAGTCGGCGCAAGACGGTATGTCATGAGGTGACCGCATGGGGATTCGCTCCCGATCGATTCTGACCTGCTGCGTGGCGGGGTGGCTGATGGTTGGCTACGCCGCTACGGGACAGGCCCACGAGACCGAGGCCAAGACCCAGCAGGGTGTGGCGTCCTACTACAGCGACCGCTTCCAGGGCCGCACCACGGCAAGCGGCGAGCCCTTCAACCAGCAGGCCCTCACGGCCGCTCATCCCACGCTGCCGTTCGGCACCCGGGTCACGGTGAGCCGGGAGGACAACGGCCGCGAGGTCGAGGTGCTGATCAATGATCGCGGCCCCTATGCCAAGGGGCGCATCATCGATCTCTCCAAGCGGGCCGCCAAGGCGCTCGGAATGCTCAAGCGCGGCACCGTGCCGGTCGAGATCTCCTACGTCCGTTGAGCCGCTCTGAAACGACCGCTCAGCGGCGCTCCCGGCGCGTGAATTCGCGTCGCCAGCGCGTCAATAGCGCCTCTCGCTTGAGATCGTCCAGGGTCGCCAGCAGGCCGGGGCCCAGGGTGATGGGGCGCAGCGCCTCGCCGCGCTGCCGTCGCAGTGCGGCCGCCGTGCCCGGCCCCTCGAGCGAGGGGTGAATGGCACCCAGCGGCGTGTCTCGCGCCAGCACCTCCTGCCCTCTCTCGCCGATCAGGTAGTCGAGAAAGCGCCGGGCCGCCTCGGGGTGAGGCGCCTGGCGCGGTATCAGGGCCAGGCGCTGGGTGACCAGCGTGTAGTCCTCCGGCACCACGATCTTGAGCTGCGGGTGGTCGGCCAGGCGTTCCTGGGCGTAACTGCCCAGCAGGTTGTAGCCCACCAGATAGCGCCCCTCGATCAATCCCTCCAGCATCTCTCCGGTGGTCTCCGCCAGGGCGGCCTCGGCCTTGCCCAGTGCCGCCACCAGCTCCCAGTAGCGCGGCGAGAGCCGTGACTCCTCGATGGCATAGGTATAGCCCGCGCCGCTGATGGCCGGGTCATAGGTCACCACGCGGCCGCGCAGCGACTCGCCCCGGCGTTCCAGCAACGTCAGCAGGTCGGCGTGGCTGCGAACCTCGCCGAAGCGCTCGATGATCGCCTCGTTGACCACCATCACGATGGGCTCGAAGGTGACGGCGAAGAGTTCGCGGCGCCAGCGGGCCCAGGCCGGCCAGCGCCTGGCCGCCGGCGTGTCAAGCGGCTGCGCCTGGCCATCGTTGGCCAGGCGGTACTGCCAGGGCATGGCCGAGGAGATCAGCACGTCGGCTTCCGCGGGCGCCTGGAGGAAGCGCTCATGCAGGACCAGGGTGGTCAGGTTGCGGTAGTGCAGGGCGATATGGGGGTGGTCGCGGTGAAAGGCGTCCAGCAGCGGCCGTACCTGGGGCAGGTCCAGGGCGCCATGGATCACCAGCGGTGAGGCGGCGTCGCCATTCGGCGTGGCGGGGTAGCGCAGACTCTGTGTGGCGTGGGTCGTGAAGGGGAGCGCCAGCAGCAACGCGATCAGGCAGCGCCCGGCAAGGCGAGAGAACGGGGTCATCGAGGTGCGTCGGGGGCTCATGGCGTGTCTCCAGAAAAGACCAGCGTCACGCGAAGCCCGGCGCCGCCCGGCCCTGCGGACATCACGAGACGCGCGCCGTGCGTGCGGGCGATGCCGTCGACGATGGCGAGCCCTAACCCGGAGCCCTCCAGGTCGTCGCGATCGCGGTGGAAGGGGCGCAGCATCAGTAGCCGACGGGCAGGGGGGATTCCCGGGCCGTCGTCCTCGACGGCGAGGCTCGGCGGCCGGTCGCCGACCCGGATCGTGACGTGTCGTGCCCCATAGCGACGGGCGTTGTCGATCAGGTTGCCGAGCGCCTCGGCGAGCTGCCAGTCGATGCCCGGGATCTCGACGTCGGCCGCCACGGTCTCCACGCCGAGATCGACCCCCGCCCGGTGGCAGGCCGACCAGTGCTCGCGCACCGCCTCCCGGGCGAGGGCGTTGAGCGACAGCGGCGTGAGTTCGGGGCGATATTCGGGGTTGGCCAGCCGGGTCAGCGACAGCAGCTGCATCGCCAGTCGCGCGGTGCGGCTGCTGGTGGCCTGCATGGCGACCAGGGCCTCCCGCCAGCGGGCCGGGTCGTCCTGGCGCAGGGCCAGCTCGGCGCGGGCCGACAGCCCCGCCAGCGGCGTGCGCAGCTGGTGCGAGGCATCGCCGATGAAGCGTTCCTGGTTGGCACGCACCCGACGCATCCGGGCCAGCAGCTCGTTGACGGTATCGCGCAGCTCGGCGAGCTCGCGCGGCAGGCGAAGCTCCAGGGGGGCGAGGGTACGCGGATCGCGGCTGCGGATCGCCCGGCGCAGGCGGGTCAGCGGGGCCAGGGCGGTGCGGATCGCCAGCAGCAGCGCGACGATCGCCAGCGCCGCCATGGCCAGGATCATCGCCAGGTTGGCCCGCCACAGCTCGGCGGCCAGGGCGTCGCGCCCTTCGCGACTGTGGGCGACACGCACCTCGAAGGGCTCACGCAGCTGCCACTCCTCGAGGCGGGTGCGTCGCACCCCCTGGCGCAGCGACAGGCCCTGCCAGGCGATGTCGCGGTAGAGCAGGGTGTCGTCGTCCGACACCGCCTCGCGGTCATCCCCCGGCAGCTCGGCGTTGCCGGTGATCATGCGGCCGCGGCGGTCGACCAGGCTATAGAACACCCGTTCCTCGGCATCGGTGGCCAGCATCTCCAGCGCCGCCGGCGGCAGGTCGAGCCACAGGCGGTCGTCCTGCCACTGCACCTGCTCGGCGATGGCCAGGGAGGCGGCCTCGAGCAGGCGGTCGAAGGCGCGATCGGCGGTGCGTCGCGCCTCGAACCAGGCCTGCAGCAGCATCAGGCTGCCCAGTACCAGCAGCGGCAGCAGCAGCCAGGCCAGCAGGCGGCGAGAGAGGCTGTCGCCGCGCGTCACTGGGCCTCCAGGAGGTAACCCAGGCCGCGCACCGTGCGCAGGGCCACGCCGCCATCGCCGAGCCGTTTGCGCAGCCGATGCACATAGACCTCGATGGCGTTGTCGCCCATGGCGTCGCCCTGAAACGCCTCCTCGGCGAGCCGGGCCTTGTCCACCGGCGTGCCGGCATGGTGCATCAGGCAGGCGAGCAGGCGCTGCTCCCGGGGCGGCAGGGTGAGCGGCTCGCCCTGGAGGGTGAAGCGCTGCTGCCGGGTGTCGAACGTGAGGGGCCCCACGGTCAGTTCGACGGCGGGGCTGCGGCGCCTGAGCAGGGCGCGCACGCGAGCCTCGAGCTCGTCGAGGGCGAAGGGCTTAGCCAGGTAGTCGTCGGCGCCCAGGTCGAGGCCCCGCACCCGGTCCTCCACGGCGCCGCGGGCGGTGAGGATCAACACGGGGGTGGCACGGTCATGGTCACGCAGGGCCTTCAGCACCTGAAGCCCGGTGCAGCCCGGCAGGTTCAGGTCGAGCAGCACCAGTGACACGCCGTGCCCGGGCACCGCCAGGCGCTCACGCGCCGCGCTGCCGTCATCGAGGTGGCAGACCTCGTGGCCCTCCAGGCGCAGGGTCTCGGCCAGCGTCTCGGCGAGCAGGGCATCGTCCTCCACCAGCAGCAGCGTCATGGCCCCGACTCCGTTGAGCCCTTTCCCGATTCGGCGGACAGTCTCGCCACGGCATGCGCCAGCGCCGCCCTGGCGCGGCGCGTATCCAGGCGCCCGGCCGGGCCCGAGAGGGCCAGCCAACGCGGCGGTTCGAGGGCGTCGCCGGGCAGCGCCTGGCACACCATGGTCCCGCCGGGCAGCGCCGGGCGCGGATCGTGTTCCTCCGTCATCGCCCAGCGGTCGCCGGGGTGCAGGTCATGGCGCAGGGCGGTCTCGGGCAGCGTCACCAGGCGACACTCCGCCATGCCGTCCTCCACCTCGAGCAGGGTCGCGGTCTCGCCGGACTCGCTCGCCAGGCGGGCCAGCAGGGGCTGGATACGCCTCGCCAGATGCCGGCCGGGAAGGTGCCGACGCGCCAGGCGCACCGGGGCATGGCCGAGGTGCCAGCGGCCATGAGCATCGCGCTGCACATAGTCGAAGCGGGCCAGCGAGCCCAGCAGGCGCAGCAGCGTGCTCTTGTAGAAGCCGGTGGCCTGGGCCAGCTCGGCCAGGGAGAAGTATTCCTGCGCGGAGTCGAAGGCCTCGAGCACGGTCAGTGCGCGCTCCACGGCCTCGACGCGGTCCTGTGCCATCTGCGGATCGAGCCTCCGTTATGTCTTTCGCCTTGGTGGTATGGAACCTCGGCGGCCTTGAACTTTGGTCGCAATCGGGCGCCGCGGCGTTGACGCTCCATGAGCTCAAGCCTACCTTTCTGTCCTGAGGAACGATGTTCTGCCTTACAGAATTGTAAGGAAGGCCGACAGGTTCCGCAAGCCGATCATCACATAATGACTTCACAAGCCCGATGTCAGGAGGAACGCCCGCCATGAACCTCAAGCGACCCGTCCAGCTGGTAGCGATCACTGCCCTCGCCACCACCGCCGCAACCGCCTTCGCCTTCGAGCCCGAGGGCAAGGTCGAGTGCCTGGCACCCGCCGATCCGGGGGGCGGCTGGGACTTCACCTGCCGCAGCGTGGGGAAGGTGATGGAAGATCTGGATATCGTGCCGCGCAGCGTGCAGACCATCAACATGGCCGGCGCCGGCGGCGGGGTGGCCTATGCGCACACCGTCAGCAAGCGGGCCGGCGATGAGCAGCTGCTGGTCGCCGCTTCCACCGCGACCACCACGCGCCTGGCCCAGGGCCAGTTTCCGGGCATGACCGCCGACATGGTCAATTGGATCGGTGCGCTGGGCGCGGACTATGGCGTGATCGGCGTATCCGTGGACTCCGAATACGATGACCTGCCCGAGCTGATGGAGGCCCTCAAGGAAGACCCGCGCAGCGTCAAGTTTGCCGGTGGCAGCGCCAAGGGCGGCTGGGATCACCTCAAGGTCCTGATCGCCGCTCAGGCGGCCGAGGTCGACGAGCTGCCGCGCATTCCCTACCTCTCCTATAACAATGGCGGTGAGGCTCTGACCCAGGTGATCGGTGGCCACGTCGATGCCTTCACCGGCGACATCACCGAGGCCCAGGGCTTCATGGAGTCCGGTGACCTCCGGGTACTGGCAATACTGTCCGATGAGCGCCTGCCCGGCGATTACAGCGATATCCCCACCGCCAAGGAGCAAGGCATCGATGCCGTCGGCCCCAACTGGCGTGGCTTCTACATGCCGGCCGACATCTCCGACGAGGCGAAGCAGTACTGGGTGGACGCCATGGATACCATCTACGCCAGCCAGGAGTGGAAGGACGTCATGACCAACAATGGCCTGATGCCTTTCCACATGAGCGCCGGTGAGTTCGAGACCTTCGTCAAGGACCAGATCGATGATATCGAGCAGCTCTCCAAGGACATCGGGTTGATTCAGTAATGACCTTCAATGATCGCATCTTCGGAATACTGATGATCGTCCTGGCCGTCGCGTACGGCTGGGGCACCACTCAGTTCAACGAACCCTTCGGCGGGACCGAGGCCGTCGGTCCCGAAACGTTTCCACGACTGCTGGCCGCCGTTCTGGCCCTTTCCAGCCTGTACATGATCGTGCGGCCAGACCCCGATAACGCCTGGCCCTGGAGCCGCACCGGCATCGAGCTGATCGTCGCCGTGGTCGTGCTGATCCTCTACGCCGCGCTGCTGCAACCGCTCGGCTTCATCATCAGCACGACCCTGGCCGTGGGCACCCTGTGCTGGCGGATGGGGTCTCGCCCGGTCAAGGCCTATGCCACCGGGGCAATATCCGGTGTGGTGGTGTATCTGGTGTTCAACTTCGCCCTCGACCTGGCGTTGCCGCTGGGCCTGCTGTCGTTCCTGGAGGTGAGTTGATGGAAACGCTTGGCTTCTTGATGGACGGGTTCGGCGTCGCCCTGGCACCGCACAACCTGATGTTCGCCTTGCTCGGCGCCTTCCTGGGCACCCTGATCGGGGCGCTACCGGGACTGGGTCCGGCCAATGGCGTGGCGATCCTGATCCCGCTGGCCTTCACCCTGGGGCTCGCCCCGGAAACCGCGATGATCATGCTGACCTCGGTCTATGCCGGCGCCATGTATGGCGGGCGCATTTCCTCGATCCTGCTCAACATTCCCGGTGACGAGCCGGCCATGATGACCTGCCTGGACGGCTATCCTATGGCCCAGCAGGGCAAGGCCTCCGAGGCCCTGGCCATCTCCGCCGTGGCCTCCTTCATCGGCAGCCTGATCGCCACCATCGGCCTGATCCTGCTGGCGCCGCTGCTGGCCGACTTCGCCTTGACCTTCGGGCCGGCCGAGTACTTCGCGCTCTTCCTGCTGGCGTTCGCCACCCTGGGCGGCATCACCGGCAAGAACCCCATGAAGACCTTGGTGGCCGCGGCCATCGGCCTGATGATCGCCACCGTCGGCATCGACAACACCGGCGTGCAGCGTTACACCTTCGGCGTGCTGGAGCTCTACGAGGGCGTGGATTTCATCATCGCCATCGTCGGGCTGTTTGCCATCTCGGAGCTGTTGTTCTTCATCGAGGAAAAGGCCGGTGGCGGCAAGGAAAAGATGGCCGTCAACAAGCTCACGCTGAAATGGAAGGACATCCGCAACATTCTGCCGTCGAGCATTCGGGGCGGGGTGCTGGGTTTCATCGCCGGCGTGCTGCCGGGCGCAGGGGCCTCCCTGGGTAGCTTCATCGGCTACACCCTCGAGAAGAAGGTGATCGGCAAGAAGGGCTACTTCGGACAGGGCGACCCGCGCGGTGTGGCCGGGCCAGAGGCGGGCAACAACGGCGCCTCCAGCGGGGCGCTGGTGCCCATGCTGACGCTGGGCGTGCCGGGCAGCGGCACCACCGCCGTGCTGCTGGCGCTGCTGATCTCGCTGAACATCACGCCGGGCCCGCTGATGTTCACCCAGAACGCCGACATCGTCTGGGGGGTGATCGCCGCACTGCTGATCGGCAACTTCCTGCTGCTGATCCTGAACATTCCGCTGGTCGGGATCTTCGTCAAGCTGCTCTCGGTGCCGCCGATGTATCTGTTGCCGGTCGTCACCATGATCGCCTTCGTGGGGATCTACTCGATCAGCAACACCACCTTCGATCTCTACTTCATGGTGGCCTTCGGGGTGGGCGGCTACGTCCTGCGCAAGCTGGAGATCCCGCTGGTGCCGGTGATCCTCGGCCTGCTGCTGGGGCCGGAGATGGAGAAGAACCTGCGCCACGCCATGGACATCGCCGACGGCGACTGGACCATCCTGTGGGACAGTGGGCTTGCCATCGGCCTGTGGGTGTTCGCCGGCCTGGGGCTGATCCTGCCCTACATCGTCGGCCCGCTCCTGCGCCGCCGCATGAAGGTCACCACCGGCACGGGAGGCCCGGAGGGCGACTGAGCACCCAAGCGTCTCCTGCCCACCCTTCACGTTATGTGCGTTCCACGGGGGCGCCGGCTAGGCCGGCGCCCCCGTGTCGTGTCCGACCGCCGCGCATCATCGTGGTGCGTTGCACCATGGTGTCGGGCGATGAGGGAGCAGCAGGGCGGGCGCCTGCTCCCGGAAGGCGCCCGACGGCGCATGCCGTCCCTTGTTGAGGTTCTTCCAATAGACTGATTTGCCGAGCAAAACGCGGCAGCCTGTCGAAGTGGCACACCCCTTGCGATGACATGCCAGAGGCATTGTTCGCGATGTCCTCCTGCGCTGGACACATCGACAACAACATCGCTCGCAAGGAGTTTCCATGATTCCGTCATTCGCTTCCCGTTCTCCCCGCTGGCTGGCCGCGTCCCTCCTGAGCCTGGGGGTGGCCGTTCCCGCCATGGCCCAGGAAGACCCGATCAAGGTCGGCATCCTGCACTCGCTCTCCGGCACCATGGCCATCAGCGAGACGGTGCTCAAGGACACCGTCGAGATGCTCATCGAACAGCAGAACGCCGACGGCGGCCTGCTGGGTCGCCAGCTGGAGGCCGTGGTGGTGGACCCGGCCTCGGACTGGCCGCTGTTCGCCGAGAAGGCCCGCGAACTGCTGGCCCAGGAGGAGGTCGATGTGATCTTCGGCAACTGGACCTCGGTATCACGCAAGTCCGTGTTGCCGGTGGTCGAGGAGCTCAACGGCCTGCTCTTCTATCCGGTGCAGTACGAAGGGGAGGAGTCCTCGGAGAATGTCTTCTACACCGGGGCCGCGCCCAACCAGCAGGCGATCCCCGCCGTGAACTACCTGATGAATAACATCGGTGTGGAACGCTGGGTGCTGGCCGGCACGGATTATGTGTATCCGCGCACCACCAACAAGATCCTCGATGCCTACCTCAAGTCGCATGGCGTGGCTGACGCCGACATCATGATCAACTACACCCCCTTCGGTCATTCCGACTGGCAGAACATCGTCTCCGAGATCAAGGCGTTCGGCAGCGAGGGCAAGAAGACCGCGGTGGTCTCCACCATCAACGGTGACGCCAACGTGCCCTTCTATCGCGAACTGGGCAACCAGGGCATCGACGCCGCCGACATCCCGGTGGTGGCCTTCTCGGTGGGCGAGCAGGAGCTCACGGGCATCGACACCGCACCGCTGGTCGGCCATCTCGCCGCCTGGAACTACTTCATGAGCGTCGACACCGACGCCAACTACGACTTCATCGACGCCTGGATCGAGTACACCGGCGATGACATGGCGGTGACCAACGATCCCATGGAGGCCCATTACATCGGCTTCAACATGTGGGCCGAGGCGGTACGCAAGGCCGGCACCACCGAGGTCGATGAGGTCAAGGACGCCATCATCGGCGTCAGCGTGCCCAATCTCACCGGTGGCTATGCGGCGATGATGCCCAACCACCACATCACCAAGCCGGTGCTGATCGGCGAGATCCAGGATAACGGCCAGTTCTCCATCGTCTGGGAGACCCCCTCCACCGTGGCCGGCGATGCCTGGTCCGACTACCTGGAAGGCTCCAAGGACCTGATCAGCGACTGGCGCAAGCCCATGGAGTGCGGCAACTACAACGTGGTGCGCGGCAGCTGCGGCGGCAGCCAGGCCGCGGAAGAGGCACCCGCAGAATAAACCTCGCCGACGTTCCACCGGGCCGGCCGCTCGCCAGGGCTATCGCGGATAGCGATATCGCTCGGGGCTGTTCCGTCGACAAGCCTGCGAGGAGGCGCTGTGAATACCTCCCTGTACGCTACCGACGCCATCCCTGGCGTAGGACCTCCTCTTCGGCTTGTCCCCGGCGCCCCTCGCTGTGGGCTGCAGCGATGGCCCTGGCACGCGCCGGCCCGGTTGACCGAGATACGCCATCTCTCCACTTTTTACAGGACGCGCCCATGAGGATGCTCCCACGCTGCCTGTCGGGCCTGCTGTGCCTCTGCCTGCTGCTCGGCCTCTCGCTGGCCGCCCAGGCGCAGGACGATCCCGGCCAGGCCCTGCTCGAACCCCTCGATACCGCCTCCTATACCGACAAGGGCGAGGCCATCGAGGCCATCATCGACAGCGGCGACCCGCGCAGCCGCCGCTGGCTGGAGGCCCTGCTCGGCGGCAAGCTGCAGCGCCACAAGGAGACCGGCCAGTTCGTGGTGGTGCTCGAGAACCGGGGCCGCCACTGGCCGGTGGTCGATGCCCTGACCGGCGAGGACCTCGGCGAGATGTCGCGCCGCGAGCTCGACCGCATCGGCATCAACAATGCGCTGCGCGGCCAGCTGCAGAGTGCCCTGGCGGTGCTCGACCTGCGGGTGGATGACGTCGGCGCCCGCCGCGAGGCCGCCCGCGACCTGCTGGGGCAGGTCGATGAGGCCATGGTGGCGCCGCTCGAGGGCGTGCTCGAGGATGAAGGGGACGCCGAGGTCGCCCGCCTGCTCGCCCAGGGGCTGGCGATCCATCGCCTCGAGCAGGGCCAGGTGGCGGCGGTCGAGGCGCTGGCCGGCAGCCTCAACGGCGAGGCCCGGGCGGCCCTGAGTTCGGCGGCGCGCAGCGACGATCCTGCGCTCGCCCAGGCCGCGAACGTAGCGCTCGCCGACATCGAGCAGAAGCTCAGGCTCAACCGGGGCCTGGAGACCCTCTACTTCGGCCTGTCGCTGGGCTCGGTGCTGGTGCTGGCGGCCATCGGCCTGGCCATCACCTTCGGGGTGATGGGGGTCATCAACATGGCCCACGGCGAGCTGATGATGCTCGGCGCCTACACCACCTGGGCGATGCAGCAGCTGCTGCCCGGCCAGCCCGGCCTGGCGCTGCTGCTGGCGATTCCCGCCGGCTTCCTGGTGGCGGCGTTGGCCGGCATCGCCATCGAGCGCGGGGTCATCCAGTTCCTCAAGGGCCGCCCGCTGGAGACCCTGCTGGCCACCTTCGGCGTCAGCCTGATCCTCCAGCAGCTGGTGCGCACCGTGATCTCGCCGCTCAACCGCACCGTGGTCAGCCCGGAGTGGATGAGTGGCTCGCTGATGATCAACGAGGGCCTGTCGCTGACCTTGAACCGCCTCTTTGTGCTGGGCTTCGCGCTGCTGGTGTTCGCCGGCCTTTGGCTGGTGATGCGCCGCACACGCCTGGGGCTCGAGGTGCGGGCGGTGACCCAGAATCGCGCCATGGCACGCTCCATGGGCATCCGGGCGACCCGCGTGGACATCATGACCTTCGCCCTGGGGTCGGGCGTGGCGGGACTCGCCGGCGTGGCGCTCTCCCAGCTGACCAACGTCGGGCCCAACCTCGGCCAGAACTACATCATCGACTCCTTCATGGTGGTGGTGTTCGGCGGCGTCGGAAACCTCTGGGGTACCCTCGTGGCCGGGCTCTCGCTGGGGGTGATCAACCAGGTCCTCGAGCCCTGGGCCGGCGCCGTGCTGGCCAAGATCCTGGTGCTCGTCTTCATCATCCTGTTCATCCAGAAGCGCCCCCGCGGACTCTTTCCGCAGAAGGGCCGGGCGGCGGAGGGCTGATCCTGACGGATCCCCACGAAATAGCCAGAAGAATCAGAAGGATATAATTGAAAAGGCCTGCATGGATTGGCATGTTGT